>NZ_JBEXZT010000009.1:0-306363 GCF_040631275.1 Streptosporangium sp. NPDC020145
CCCAATGGATGATTGGGTTGATAGGCCGGGTGTGGAAGCGCGGTAACGTGTGGAGCTGACCGGTACTAATAGGCCGAGGACTTGACCTCAAGGTTGTTTTTGTCCATCACAGACCATGGTTGTGGTGTGGTGGGGTTTTGCTCGCGTCCACTAGGCAATTCTGAGACAACAGACACCCGTGTTGGTACGGTGGTTGTTTGTGTGTTTCACAGTGTTACGGCGGTTATGGCGAAGGGGAAACACCCGGTTACATTCCGAACCCGGAAGTTAAGCTCTTCAGCGCCGATGGTACTGCACCGGGGACGGTGTGGGAGAGTAGGTCGCCGCCGGACAATCTTTTGTGGGGGGTCGCTTTTGGGCGGCCCCCCTTTTTTTTGTGCCTGGCCTGGGAGTTGGTGCCTGGCCTGGGAGTGCGGGGGTGTTTGAGGGGTAGCGGGGCTGCCCCTTTTGCGCCTGGCTCCGGGGGTCCCGGGGGTGTTTGGTGCGGGTGGGGTTGCGTTCTGGGCGGGATGTCTGGGGGTTAGGGGTGGCGAAAGCCGCCCCTTTTTTGTTTCAGGAGCGGGGTGGGAGGGTGTGGGGTTCGCCGGACAGGACGGGTTACCGCTCGTCCGCTCGTCCGGTCTTCCAGGGGTGTTTGTGGTGGGTGGGGTGGCCGGTGGAACGATGGGTGAAAACTGATCCTGTGGCGACGGGCGGGTTCCAGGGGGCCAAGATTCAGCCGCTGTTGACAACGGCTGCCCCTTTTTCTGTTGCGGGGGCGGGTGGTGGGAGGACCAGGTGGTGCCGTAGAGGTGTGTTCCATTGCTTGAAGAACGGTGCCTGGCGAGAACCGCTCTTTTTGTGCGCGGTATGAATAAACCGGCCCGGCGGAGGAGAAGCCGACCCTACACCTTTCATGTCCAACCAGCTGGCCAACCGGATCAGTGAGGAATCTGCCGAGCGGCACGGCGTGTCCTCAGCGGGCCGGGTGATCAAGATGAGCATGCCGTCGAGGACGACATAGGCCAGGTAAGAGGCCTTCAGCGAGGCAGCGTACGTGTGGTGTGGTCGGCTTTCACATCTGTGTTGGTCAGTGCCATCAGGTCGTGAAGTTCTCAAGGTCGGCGAGAGCCATCGTGATGGTTGGCCGCTGCCGCCGGTTGACTCCTCCGGGTGAGGGCCAGGTGTCTTCCGCGACCCATGTCCCCCACCGACGCACGTAGTGCCGGAACCCGGTCTCCGTCAGTGGCATCTCCGGCCACTCCTGGGCCGCGAGTCTGAACTCGCGCATGGCCAGGGCATCGCGATGTCGGTCCCGTAGCCGGCGGGCCAGCCATCGAGGACGTCGTCGATTCCCATCCAGGCGCTGTAGAGCTCGCCTACTTCCGGCAGGTGCTCGAAGTACGGCCTCTCCGTACAGTTCCACGCCGCTTCGCGGACGAAGCCACTCATCTGCTCCACATCCCCACTGACGAGGACGCTCTGCATGAGCGGATCAATCTTCGCGGCGAATCCAGTGAGCAACTCCAGACCGACAGGCTCAAGATCGGTCATGGCTTCAGCATCGCAAGAGGTGCGATCTGCTTGCTGTTGGCGCGGCCAGGGTTCTGCTGATCGTGGGGCTCACCGGCTATGAGCTGCGATTTCAGGATAAAAAGACTCCAGGGAACAGTACGGGGGCTGCGGAACTGTAAAGGCAGGTAGGGGCTGGGCAGTCCGTATCCTTGGCCGCCTTCGATACGACGGCATAGGCCTCCGGACTTTGAGTGGCTTGCTAGGCTGGAGGAGCCGGGCCGCCCCACCGAGGGTGGCCTTCGTTGCGCCAGACCACGATAGGACAGGGCAGCGATAGCGAACGGGATGTGTCCTGCGGCCGGAGATCGCCCGCACAGCGAATCGTCCCATTCATCTGAAGATCGGGACGCGCTCGCCGAGTGAGCAAACGAAATGGAACCAGAAGTGAACAGTGACAACGGGCGTGACGGCGCGGGCCGGCGCGAAGAAGGCGAAAACCGCGGATTCGGCGGTCAGGGGGGCTACCGCGACAACCGCGGGGCTGGCGGCAGGGGACGTCCAGGGGACGGTCCTCGATATGGCGAGCGCCGAGAAGGGCGTTCAGGAGGTTCGTACGGTTCCCGTGATCGGGGGGATCGTCCTTCGTATGGTCGTGATGACCGTCCCGGTGGTGGTTACCGCGACAACCGCGGTGGCGGTGAGCGCCGTTCCTACGGTGACCGTGACCAGTCCCGTGGTTCGTACGGTTCCCGTGATCAGGGTGACCGTCCCGGTGGTGGTTATCGGGACAACCGTGGTGGCGGTGAGCGCCGTCCCTATGGTGACCGTGACAACCGTGGTGGTGGCGAGCGTCGTTCTTACGGTGATCGTGACCAGGCTCGTGGTCCGCGTCCTGGGGGGGATCGTCGTCCGTTCAACCGTGACGACCGTCCCGGCGGTGGCTACCGCGACGACCGCGGCGGAGAGCGTCGCTCCTACGGCGATCGTGATCAGGCTCGTGGTTCGTACGGTTCCCGTGATCGGGGGGATCGTCCTTCGTATGGTCGTGATGACCGTCCCGGTGGTGGTTACCGCGACAACCGCGGCGGCGGTGAGCGCCGTTCCTACGGTGACCGTGACCAGTCCCGTGGTTCGTACGGTGACCGTGACAACCGTGGTGGCGAGCGTCGTTCTTACGGTGATCGTGACCAGGCTCGTGGTCCGCGTCCTGGGGGGGATCGTCGTCCGTTCAACCGTGACGACCGTCCCGGCGGTGGCTACCGCGACGACCGCGGCGGAGAGCGTCGCTCCTACGGCGATCGTGATCAGGCTCGTGGTTCGTACGGTTCCCGTGATCGGGGGGATCGTCCTTCGTATGGTCGTGATGACCGTCCCGGTGGTGGTTACCGCGACAACCGCGGTGGCGGTGAGCGCCGTTCCTACGGTGACCGTGACCAGTCCCGTGGTTCGTACGGTTCCCGTGATCAGGGTGACCGTCCCGGTGGTGGTTATCGGGACAACCGTGGTGGCGGTGAGCGCCGTCCCTATGGTGACCGTGACAACCGTGGTGGTGGCGAGCGCCGCTCCTACGGTGATCGTGACCAGGCTCGTGGTCCGCGTCCTGGGGGGGATCGTCGTCCGTTCAACCGTGACGACCGTCCCGGCGGTGGCTACCGCGACGACCGCGGCGGAGAGCGCCGTCCCTACGGCGACCGCGACAACCGTGGTGGCGAGCGCCGTCCCTACGGTGACCGCGACAGGCCTTCCTATGACCGAGGCGACCGAGGTGACCGGGGCGGCGCGTTCCGCGGCGAAGGTGAGGGTTCCCGCACGCGCTACAGCAGGAACCAGGAGCCCGGCGAGCGCGGTGAGGCCCCGGCCAACGCGCGCGAGGAACTGCCTGCGATGGCTCCCGACATCACCGCCGAGGAGCTCGACAAGGAGGTCAGGGAAGAGCTGAGTTCCCTCCCGCTCGACCTCGCGGACCTGGTCTCCCGCCACCTCGTGGCGGCGGAGCGGGCCCTCGGGGAGGACGAGGCCGAGCAGGCCTACGAGCACACGAAGGTGGCTCGTCGTTTCGCGGCCCGCATCGGCGTGGTCCGCGAGGCCGTCGGCATCGCCGCCTACCGGGCGGGGCACTTCGCGGAGGCGCTCAGCGACCTGCGCGCCGCCCGCCGCATGACGGGTTCCGATTCCTTCCTGCCGGTCATGGCGGACTGCGAGCGGGGACTCGGTCGTCCTGAGCGGGCGCTGGACCTGGCCCGTTCGAAGGAGGCGGAGCGTCTCGACAGGGCCGGCAAGATCGAGCTCGCCATCGTGGAGTCCGGTGCCCGTCGTGACCTTCACCAGAAGGACGCCGCGGTCATCACCCTCCAGCGTCTGCCTGAGCTGCGTGACACGCGTCCGCACCCCTGGTCGGCGAGGCTCGCCTTCGCCTACGCCGACGCGCTCGCCGACGCGGGGCACGAGGAGGCCGCCACCGAGTGGTTCGGCCGTGCCATGGCCTTCGACGAGGACGGCGAGACCGACGCGGCCGAGCGGTACGCGGAGCTGACCGGAACGATCATCGACGACATCGAGGATCTTGAGGACGACGAGGACTTCGACCTCGACGGGCTGGACGCCGACGAGGTGGCCGACCTTCCCGAAGCGGAGGACGAGGGAATCGTCGTGGAGACCGTCATGATCGACGACGCCGCCGTCCTCGACGCGGAGATCGAGGCTGAGGACGACCTTCAGGACCTTGAGCCTGTGGGCGACCTCGCCGCTGGAGAGCCGCTCCTCGGCGAGGCCGAGCTCAAGCCCGAGGGCGAGGAGGACAAGGTGACGGAGCGGATCGAGCCCGGCGTCGGTCCTGCCTTCATCGAGCCCGACTTCGGTGACACGCTCGGTGACTCTCCGGCCGACGACGACGATGACGTCGCCAAGGACGAGAAGAAGAAGTGACCCGTACCCGTCCCGGGTGAGGCGCCTGCCCGCCCGGGACGGGACGTCGTCTCACGGCTGGGCGCGGTCCAGCCAGTGGATGATCCCCGCCACGTTGGACGGAGCGCCGCTGAGCAGTTCGAACTGTTCGGCTGTCGCGTCGTCGGCCTGCAGTGCCGCGTATCTCTCCCGGGTGCGTTCCCTGACCATCGCCACGGCGTGGTCCAGGTCCATACCGGCGGAGTGCGCCTGGCGGGTCAGGTCCACCCAGACGCGTAGTTCCTCAGCGGAACGCTCCAGAGTCTCCTGGACGTCGTCAACGGGCCCGTAGTGGCTGAACAGTAGCCGCTGCGGGCCCAACGCCTCGAACAGGGCGATCGAGTCCAGCGCGGTCCGCAGGTCGAAGTCCGGCGGGGGAGTGGCCGGACGCAGATCTCCGGTCTGCGGCAGGTAGACCCCGGCGGCGTCGCCGACATACAGGTCGCCGGTCCCCGAGTCGATCAGTCCCACATGGTGTTTGGCGTGGCCCGGCGAGTAGTGGCTGCTGAGCGTACGGCCGTTGCCGAGGTCGACGCTTCCCGTGTCGCCGAGCGCGCGGATTCTCGCAGCCTCGGTCGGGGACATCTCGCCGAACAGAACGTCCAGCTTGTCACCCCACACCATTCTCGCACTGGCCATCAGCCGGGAGGGGTCGGCGAGGTGTCTGGCGCCTTTCTCATGAACCACGATCTCCGCCTCGGGATAGAACCTCGCCAGATCGCCGACCCCACCGGCGTGGTCCAGATGGATGTGCGTCACCACGATTGTCGCGAGATCACCGGGGCCGACGCCGAGGGAGGCGAGGGCGTCGCGGACCACGGGAGCGGAGGTCGCGGTTCCTGTCTCCACCAGACAGGGACGATCTCCCAGAATCAGGTATCCAGCCGTGATACCTGAGTATCCCGCCATCCTTGTGTCGATCTCATAGACCTCTCCGCCGAGGGCGGTGATGTTGTCCACAGGCCACCTCAGAACTGGAACGGTTATCCCCAGAACGGCGTTCTAGTCGTTCCGGCACAGCTCACATCGTAAAGAGTGGTCCTCGGTCGGCAGAGATCGAAGGAGGATCCGATGGACCGCAACGAGGTCACACTTGTGGGTCGACTGCCCGAGGCGGTGCGCATCCGGTCACTGCAGAGCGGCGGCACGCTCGGCACCTGGCGGATGATCGTCAGACGGCAGCGCCGTGGCAGAGGAGGCCAGGTGGACACCATTCCGTGCGCGTCGTTCGAGCCTGAGGTCACCGTGACCGCAGCCGAGTGGCTCGCCGACGACATGGTGGAGGTGGAGGGAGCACTGCGTCGCCGTTGGTGGGGAAGTGAGGGTTCGAAGTCGTCGGGTTACGAGGTCGAGGTCCGCTCGGCCAGACGTCTCGGGCATCCGGGCGAGCCCGCAGGTGGAAAAGAGGGCGGAGTTTCCGGCCCGGAGCAGCCCACGCCGGTGATCACGTCGTCGGCGGCTCCGGGGCAGGCGTCTGAAGGCGGGGCCGCTCTTACGAAGGGCGCTCACGAACCGGCCTCGCCTGGGCGCCCCCCGGAGGGCGTAGATCCGGTGTCCTTTCCCGGGGCCAGGAGAGCGGGGCGGGCCCGTCTGGTCACGGGCATGAGCCGATCGGATGGTGGTTGACCGGGAGTCTTCTTCCGTACGGAGCCTCAGCCGAGGGACAGCACGCGCAACACCAGTCCCGTGCGGGGTTTGGGGCCGAAGGAAGTGGACTTGCGCGGCACCCGCTCCGCCTGGGCCGCGACCGCGAGCACGTCGTCGACCGTCAACGGGTTGAGCAACACGGCCGTTCCCCCGCTCACCCGCGCGAGCCGTACGGCTGCCGCGGGGTCGTGGTGCACGATGCGTACCGTCTGTTCGTCGTCCCGCAGTCCCCAGAGTCCGGGCAGGACGAACTCCGCGAGGACGGCGGTGTTCAGCGCGCGCCATCGAGCGGAGCGATGTTCGGGCATGGCGCTGCCGAGCCGCACGGGGTCAGGGTCGGTGAGCAGATACGTGTCGTCTCCGTCCGACAGGAGAAAGGAGGGTTCCTCCGCTTGGGTCAGGGCCGCCAACCCCTCCGTGAGGTCGGTGTGCCGGCGGACTTTCCAGGCCTGCCCGGCTCGGTCCACGGCCTCCCGAAGCGGCAGACCCGGGATGACGCGGTGGATGGCCCGCAGGTTCGGCGGATAGGAGTCGGAGTCCACCAGAAGAGCCAGACCGAAGTCCCAGGGCCCCGGCTCAACGGGCTGATCCTGTGTGCTCGCGCCCGGCGGAAAGCTGTTCATCGGGGAAGCGGTGCCCGCAGAAGAGGAAGGAGCAGAGCCGGAGGCGGCGTGGTGTTCGCGCTGAAGGGCGAGATAGGTGGCGTAACGGTGATGGCCGTCCGCGATGAGGGCCTGGCGGGAACGGAGGTCGGCGTTGATGCCGGAGAGTTCCTCCGGATCGGTGACGGCCCACAGCCGGTGCCTGACCCCGTCCTGGGTCCATGCCTCGACCAGGGGCGACCGGTCGGCGGCGATCCGGTCGACAAGGCGGGTGGCGGTTCCTCCCGCGCCCTCGTAGAGAAGGAAGATCGGCTCCAGGTTCGCCTCGGTCACCCGCATGAGGGCCAGGCGGTCGGCGACCGGGCCGGGCATCACGTCCTCGTGCGGCAGGATGACACCCTGTTCCGGCTCGGCCAGGCCGACGTCGCCGATGAGCCCGCGTTGCAGGATCCCGGGGCCATCCTGCTCGTAGACGTAGACGGCCGGCGTCTCGTCGGCGGCCAGCACCCCGGAGGAGAGCCACGCGTCCAGGGTCTGCCGTGCCTCGGCGTACCGGTGGCGGTCGGCTCCGGGAAGGATGAGCCGCACCACGTTGTTGGGATGTGAGGTGAGCAGGTCCTGAACGCCGTTTTCCTCGATGAGGTCGTAGGGGGGAGAGGTCACCTCCGCGGGATTGCCGACCGTGAACCGTACGCCACGGAACGGGCGAAGCACGAGCCCGTCGTGTATCGGCAGTTCAGGATTCGCCATATAGGGCATGCTGCCATAAAGGCCTGAAACGTCCAGGGGCCGCCTCGGTGATGCGGTACCCGGGTCCGTCAGGGGATCGGTCAGATCTGTCGTCTGTCGATGAAGGAGGCCTAACGCATGGTCCAAGGACGTAGCGGTCCGTCTGATTCCCCCAACCCCGAGACGGGCGCTCCGGTCGGGGACGTCTATGAATGGTTTCAACGAGGGATGAAGCTGCTGGGCGAGGGCAGTCCGGCCGCGGCCGCCGCGCTGCTGGAACGCGCCGCCGACGCGGAGCCGGAGTCGCGAAGCATCCGCGAGGCACTCGCCCGTGCCCAGTTCAACTCCAGACAGTACGCCGACGCCGCCGACAGCTTCCGATGGATCATCGACGCGAACCCGGCCGAGGACTACGCCTATTTCGGGCTCGGGCTCGCTCTGTGGCGGACCGGTGACATGGAGGGGGCACAGGAGCCCCTTGCCATCGCCGTCGCCATGCGTCCCGACCAGCGGCACTACGTGTCGGCCCTGAAGAGCGTCCGGGCGACGCTACGCGCCCGCCGGGCGTGATTCCCGAGGGTGATGGAATGGGCGGGTGGACACGCAAACGTTGATCGACCCCTATGACACTCTTCTCCTCGATCTCGACGGGGTGGTGTATCTCGGGCCCGACGCCGTGCCGGGGGCTCCCGAGGCGCTGCGTGAGGCGGTGGAACGCGGCGTACGGCTCGCGTACGTCACCAACAACGCCTCACGCACTCCTCGCGCGATCGCCCAGCACTTGAGCGCGCTCGGCGCTCCCGCCACGCCCGATGACGTGGTCACCTCGGCTCAGGCCGCCGCGAGACTGGTGGCCGAACGGGTCGATCCGGGTGCCGCGGTGCTGGTCGTCGGCGGGATGGGTCTGCGTGACGCCGTACGCGCCCATGGGCTGCGTCCGGTCAGCACCGCCCTGGAAGACCCGGCGGCGGTGGTGCAGGGCATGGCCCACGGCATCTCCTACGGCTTGCTGGCCGAGGGGGCGCTGGCCGTACGGCAGGGGGCTCTGTTCGTGGCCGCGAACGCGGACTCGACCATGCCCACGGGACGCGGTGAGGTGCCGGGCAACGGCGCGATGATCAGGGTGATCGCCACGGCGACCGGGGCCGAGCCGATCGTCGCGGGAAAGCCGGAGCCGCCACTGCACCGCGAGTCGATCCTGCGGACCGGTTCGAAGCGGCCCCTGGTGGTCGGCGACCGGCTTGACACCGACATCGAGGGAGCGACCAACGCCGGGGTCGACGGGCTGCTCGTGCTGACAGGCGTGACCACTCCGCTGGACCTGCTGACGGCGCCACCCGAGCACAGGCCCTCGTACGTCGCGGCGGACCTGTCGGCTCTGCACCTGCCCTACCCTCAGGTGCGACGGGCCGGAGACGGCTGGTCCTGCCGCAGGTGGAACGCCCGCTGGCAGGAGGGCCGTCTCAGGCTGGAGGGGGAGGGGGACCCCGTCGACGGCCTCAGGGCGGCCTGCGCCGCGGCGTGGGAGGCGGCCGGTGCCGGCCGGGCGGACGAGGACGCCGTGAAGGCCGCCCTCGGCTCCCCGCTCTCCGGCCGGACGTCCTCACCCGGGTGAGACGTCCCGAACCCGGGGGCCGTGACGGCTCACAGGAGCTTACGCAGGCGCATCAGGTCGCCGAAACTGGCATCGATCTTGACACGGCCGCCGAACACCGCGCGCCCCATGTCGAGTTCACCGTTGACCAGGGCGATCAGGTCGTCACTGCCTATGGTCAGCTTCACGTTCGCGGATCTGGCGTCACCCGGAGGAAGGTCGTCGAAGGGGCCGAGCCCTCCGTGGTGGATGCGGCCGTAGAAGGTGACCCCCAGGTCGCTGATGTGACAGCTGATGCTGCGGTCGACCACGTGCCTGGCGCGGCTCTCCTGGTCGAGTTCGTCGAACTGCTCGCCGAGTTTGCGCAGTGCCACCCGGCACTCGTCGACGGTCGCCATCGTTTGGCGCTCCCTTCTGTCCGGGCGGCCCGAACTCCTTGTCGTCTCTACGGACGGTAGCGTTCCACATCGATGTGGCACGTGATCCGGTGCGTGCGGGAAGCCTCCCGACACGGTGTTCCTGGATGACGTGAGGGTACGCGCGGGCGGCCTTCCGTTCCATCAAGGTGACAACGGGCGAGACACGTACAGTAGTTCGCGGACCGCCCACTTCGGTCGGTGAGTGGCCGATGCGACGCGCGGCACGGCTTCCGATACGGTCAAGGCGACACGGGGCGGTGTGGATCCGTTCCCGTGCGACCACCACGCCGGCCGCCGAGCCGGCGGGGAACGGCTTTCGATGGGGGGCGCATGACGGACCTGCCGGGGGAGACCGGAGAGGAGCGGGTCGACACGGCGCTGGGCGGGCTGGCCCGGCTGGGTACGACGCCTGTCTCCGCGCACGCGAGTGTGTTCGAGGAGGTGTTCGCCGGGCTCGAGCAGGCACTCGCCGCGGCGGACGGCACCGCGGACCAGCACCGGTGAGCCGCCGAACACGCCTCGACAGCGAACTGGTACGGCGCGGCCTGGCCAGGTCCCGCGAACAGGCGTCCCAGCTCATCGAGGCGGGCAGGGTCACCGTCGGCGGCCAGGTGGCCGCCAAACCGGCCACCCAGGTGGAGACCGCCTCCGCGATCGTGGTCGCCGAGGCCGCGGAGGGCCCCGACTACGTCTCGCGGGGGGCGCACAAGCTGCTCGGCGCCCTTGAGGCCTTCGGCCCCCGGGGGCTGACCGTCGAGGGACGCCACTGCCTGGACGCGGGAGCCTCGACCGGGGGTTTCACCGACGTGCTGCTGCGCAACGGCGCCGCGCACGTGCTGGCCGTCGACGTCGGTTACGGCCAGCTGGCCTGGTCGTTGCGGACCGACGAGCGGGTCACGGTCATGGAGCGGGTCAATGTCAGGGACCTGACCCCCGAGATGGTCGGGCAGCCGCCCACGCTGATCGTCGGGGACCTGTCGTTCATCTCGCTGCGTCTGGTGCTGCCCGCCCTGGTCGCCTGCGCCGCGGAGCGGGCGGACTTCGCGATGCTGGTCAAACCCCAGTTCGAGGTCGGCAGGGAACGGGTCGGCGCCGGCGGGGTCGTCAGGGACCCGGTGCTGCGGGGCCAGGCCGTACAGGACGTCGCCGACAGCGCGCGGGCGCTCGGCCTGACCGTGCGGGGTGTCACCGCGAGTCCGCTGCCCGGCCCTTCGGGAAACGTCGAGTACGTCATCTGGCTGGGCCGGGGAGAAGGCCCGCCACAGGTAGCGGACGTCGCGGCCGAGATCGGGCGCGCGGTCGCGGAAGGTCCCCAGTAGTGCCCGCCCTCCGGGAGAGTGGAACATGACTGCCAAGCGCACCGTGCTGGTCACCGCCCACACCGGGCGGGGCGCGGCCGTCGACAGCGCCCGTCTGGTGATCGGCAGGCTGGTCAAGGCCGGGCTGACCGTCCGTGTCCTGAGAGCCGAGGCCGAGTCGATCGCGTGCGCGGGCGTCGAGGTGACGCCCGCGGGTGAGACGGCGGTACACGGCGCCGAGATGATGATCGTTCTGGGCGGTGACGGCAGCCTGCTGCGGGCCGCCGAACTGGCCCGTCCGGCGGGGGTGCCGCTGCTCGGCGTCAACCTCGGGCACGTCGGCTTCCTGGCCGAGGCGGAGGTCGAGAACCTCTCGGACGCGGTCGACTCCGTGGTGCGGGGCCGCTACGACGTCGAGGAGCGGATGACCGTCGAGGTCACCGCCCGCCTCAACGGGCAGCTGCTGGCCGACACGTGGGCGCTCAACGAGGCCACGGTGGAGAAACGCGAGCGGATGCTCGAAGTGGTCGCCGAGGTCGACGGACGGCCGCTGTCGCGCTGGGGGTGCGACGGGGTCATCTGCGCCACGCCGACGGGTTCGACCGCCTACGCCTTCTCCGCGGGCGGCCCGGTGGTGTGGCCGGAGGTTGAGGCGATGCTGCTGGTGCCGATCAGTGCCCACGCGCTGTTCGCCAGGCCGCTGGTCGTTTCGCCCCGTTCGACGCTGGCGCTGGAGGTCCAGCCCGCGACGGCGGGGGCGGTGCTGTGGTGCGACGGGCGCCGCCGGTTCGACCTGCCCGCCGGGGCGCGCGTCGAGGTCCGCAGAGCCGACCTCCCCGTACGGCTGGCGCGTCTGCACGGGATCGAGGACACCGGGGCGCCTTTCACCGACAGGCTGGTCGCCAAGTTCGACCTTCCCGTCCAGGGGTGGCGCGGCCGGACGCGAGCCTAGATCGTCCGGGCGGTGGTCGTCCCGAACGCGTAGGATCGTGCCCGCGCACCGCACTGATGTTCGGTGAATTCGATGTGACGGGAGGGACCAGTGCGACCCAGGGTCGAGGAGGTCCGCATCCAAGGGCTCGGTGTGATCGACGAGGCCGTCCTGGTGCTCTCGCCGGGGTTCACCGTGCTCACGGGCGAGACGGGTGCGGGTAAGACCATGGTTGTGACCGGTCTCGGGCTGCTGTTCGGAGGCAGGGCGGACCCGGCCCGTGTCCGGCCCGGTTCGGACAGGGCGACGGTCGAGGGCACTCTCGTGGTCGATCCGGAGGGCCGGGTCGCCCAGCAGGTGCAGGACGTGGGCGGCCAGGTCGAGGACGGCGAGCTGATCATCTCCCGCACCGTCTCGGCGGAGGGCCGCAGCCGGGCCTGGCTCGGCGGGCGGAGCGTGCCCGTCGGCACCCTCACCTACCTGGCCGAGGATCTGGTCGCCGTGCACGGCCAGATGGACCAGCAGCGGCTGCTGCAGCCGGGACGCCAGCGCGCGGCCCTCGACCGCTACGTGGGCGAGGAACTGGTCAAGCCGCTGCGCTCCTACGAGCAGGCCTACAAACGGCACAGGCAGGTCGCCGACCAGCTGGCCGAGCTCACCGACAGGGCCAGGGAACGCGCCCAGGAGGCGGACCTGCTCAGGTTCGGGCTTCAGGAGGTCGAGCAGGCCGACCCCAGACGTGGGGAGGAGACCGAACTGCGTGAGGAGGGGGAGAGACTCGCCCACGCCGACTCCCTCAGGAGCGCGGCCGAGACCGCGCACGGCGCGCTGCTCGGCGACCCGATGTCCGGCGAGGGGGAGATGCAGGACGCCGTCACCCTGGTCGGACGGGCACGAGCCGCCGTCGAGGCGGTCCGCGAATTCGACCCGGTGCTCGCCGGGATCGCCGACCGGCTCGCCGAGGCGGGTTACCTGATCTCGGACGTGGCCACCGAGCTGGCCTCCTACGCCGAGTCCGTCGAGGCGGACCCGGCTCGGCTTGCGGCCGTGCAGGAACGGCAGGCCGTGCTCAACCACCTGCTGCGCAAGTACGGCGAGGACACCGGCGTCGTGCTCACCTGGGCCGAGCAGGCCGCGGCGCGGGTCGCCGAACTGGAGGGTGACGACGAGCGGATCGGCGAACTCGCCCGCGAACACGAGGAGCTCACCGGCAGGCTGACCGAGCTGGCCGCCGAGCTGACCCGCGTCAGGACGGCCGCCGCCGAACGGTTCGGACAGGCCGTCACCGAGGAACTCACCGCTCTGGCCATGCCGCACGCCAGGGTGACCGTCGTCATCACCGCCGCGGCGGAGTTCGGGCCGCACGGGATCGACGAGGTGGAGCTGCGCATGGCCCCGCACCCCGCCTCGCCGGCGCTGCCGCTGAACAAGGGCGCCTCCGGCGGCGAGCTGAGCCGGGTCATGCTCGCCATCGAGGTCGTCTTCGCCGGTGCCGACCCCGTCCCGACGTTCGTCTTCGACGAGGTCGACGCGGGAGTCGGCGGCAAGGCCGCGGTGGAGATCGGCCGCAGGCTGGCACGCCTGGCGCGCACCGCACAGGTGATCGTCGTCACTCACCTGCCCCAGGTCGCGGCCTTCGCCGACCAGCACCTCGTGGTGGAGAAGGCGAGCGACGGCAGCGTCGTACGCAGCGGTGTGGTCGCCCTGGACAAGGACGGACGGGCGCGAGAGCTCTCCCGGATGCTCGCCGGGCTTGAGGACTCCGAACTGGGCAGGGCACACGCGGAGGAGCTTCTGTCGATCGCCGCCGCGGACAAGGCCTGAACCCGTCGCGCGAAGGCCCGGCCACCGACGGCGGCGAGGTAGGAATAACGGGAGGTCTTTCGGATAGCTCAGGGGGCGGGGCCGCGTGGGGATCTTCAGTGACGAATCTGACACACCGTCAACCGCATGGCTCGGCCGGTCTTTCCCTCTGGCAGGATGGGCGTGATGAAGGTGCCGACGGACGAGCTTCAACGCAGGCTCAACGGTTACCTCCGCCGCAGGAAGGCCACGGACCTTCCCGGGGTGACGGCAGTGGCGAGAATCGATCGGCGGACCAAGAGGCTGACCAAGCGCCTCAAGGCCGGGGAAATCGCGATTATCGATCACGTTGACGTTGACCGGGTGAGCGCGGAGGCGCTTGTCGCGTGCGGTGCGGCGGCGGTTATCGACGTCGCGGCGGGCATCAGTGGCCGTTACCCCAACCTGGGTCCGCAGATCCTCGTCGAGGCGGGCGTGACGTTCGTCGACAACGCCACCGCCGAGATCTTCGACCGTGTCAAGGACGGCGACCTGGTCAGGGTGCACGAGGGCGTCGTCTACCTCGACGACGAGGTGGTCGCCAAGGGCGACGTGCAGTCGGCCGAGTCGATCGAGGCCGCGATGGTCGAGGCCAGGGCCGGGCTGACCGTCCAGATCGAGGCGTTCGCGGCCAACACCATGGAGTACGTCAGGCGCGAGCGCGACCTGCTCATCGACGGGGTCGGCGTCCCCGACATCGCGACCGTCATGGAGGGGCGGCACGTTCTCATCGTGGTGCGCGGCTACCACTACAAGGAGGACATCGCCGTCCTGCGCCCCTACATCCGGGAGTACCGCCCGATCATGATCGGGGTCGACGGCGGCGCGGACGCCCTCCTGGAGGCCGGTTACGTGCCGGACATCATCGTCGGCGACTTTGACTCCGTCTCCACCAAGGCCCTGACCTGCGGGGCCGAGCTGGTCGTGCACGCCTACCGGGACGGCAGGGCACCGGGTCTCGAACGGGTGCAGCAGCTCGGCTGCAGCGCCGTGGTCTTCCCCGCCATCGGCACCAGCGAGGACATCGCCATGCTGCTCGCCGACGACAAGGGCGCCGATCTGATCGTCGCGGTCGGCACCCACGCGACGCTGGTCGAGTTCCTCGACAAGGGCCGCTCCGGCATGGCCAGCACCTTCCTCACCCGGCTGCGGGTCGGGGGCAAGCTCATCGACGCAAAGGGCGTCAGCCGGCTCTACCGCAGCCGGATCTCCACTCCGTCTCTGCTCCTGCTCGTCGCCACCACGCTGATCACCATGGGGCTGGCCGTCATCGTCTCCCCGGTGGGCAAGATCTGGCTCGACAGCGTCCGCGACATCTGGAACGGCTTCATCTTCTGGTTGGTCGGACTCTTCTCGTGATCGATTTCCGCTATCACCTCGTCTCCATCGTCGCGATCTTCCTCGCGCTCTCCGTCGGCATCGTGCTGGGCACGACCCTGCTGAAGGAGCCCGCCATCGACACGGCGGAGACCCTGGCCAACCAGCTCAGACTGAGCAACAACGAGTTGCGCGCCGAGCTGAAGACGGTGCAGGGCCAGAACGCCGCCAACGACGCGTTCGTCACGGCCGACACCCCCAGGCTCGTGCGCGACACGCTCGCCGGTGAGCGCGTCGTCATCGTCGAGGCCCCCGGCAGTTCGGTGAGCATGCGCGAGGCGGTGCAGCAGGTGGTCACCGAGTCCGGGGCGATCGTGAGCGGCCGGGTCACCCTCACCGACAAATACCTCGACGCGACCCAGTCGGACGTCGTCGACAGGCTGGCCACCGACGCCAAGCCGGTTGAGATGACCTTCACCGCCGAGGACACGCCGTACGACAAGGCGGCCGCGGTGCTCGCGAACGCGATCGTGACCGGCGACCCCGCGCAGGTCGGCAAGGCGAACCCGGTCGCGACCGGAGTCCTTGAGGCATTCCAGCGCGGCGGTCTGATCAACGTCGCGGAGCAGCCGGCCAAACGCGCCGACCTGGCCCTGGTGATCGGCCCGGCCGAGCCGTACGCGGGGGAGACCGCCGTCGCGCAGTCGGCCGCGGTGGTCTCGATGGCCACGGCGCTCGACGAGGCGGGCCGGGGGACGGTGCTGGCCGGTCCGCTGAACAGCAGCGCCGCAGGCGGCGCCCTGGCCGCGCTGCGGGAGGACACCGTCGCCGCGGAGAAGGTCTCCACCGTGGACAACGTCGATATGCCCGCGGGCAGGGTCGTGGTGGTCTACGCTCTGCGGGAACAACTGTCAGGCTCTTCAGGCCAGTACGGCATGGGCCCCGGCGTCTCGGCCATCGAGCCCAGCGCGCCCGCCGTCCCCACGCCCACCTCCGGAGGATGAACCCCATGGCTCGTCGCGCTCTTCTCGGCGCCCTGGCCGGCGCCCTCGCCGGAGCGGCCGCCGCCAGGCTCGCCTACGCGGCCTTCAGCCGCAGGCCACCGGTCGGTGACGCGGAGACCTGGGAGAGGACCAATCACAGAGGCGAGCCGATCACCCTGCTCGAAGGGCCCGCCTTCGCCGCAGGCGCCGCCGCGGCCGCCGCGGCGCTTCCCGGGCTGCCCGTGAGGACCCGCGCGGCCGTGCTGCTCGCCGTGACGGGAAGCGGTGCTCTGGGCGCCTACGACGATCTGTACGGCGCGACCTCCTCGAAGGGCTTCAGAGGGCATCTGAACGCCCTTGCGAAGGGGGAGATCACCAGCGGTGCCGTGAAGCTGGTCGGCATCGGCGTGACGGGCTTGGCCGCCGCGGCCCTGACCGCCCGCGGCCCGGTGGACGTCGTGGTCGACGGGGCGCTCGTCGCGGGCTCGGCCAACCTGGCCAACCTGTTCGACCTGAGGCCGGGACGTGCGATCAAGGTGGGCCTGCTGGCCGGGGTTCCCCTGCTGGCGGCCGGGCTGCGCCGTGGCGACCCGGTCCCGGCGGCTCTGATCGCGCTGCCCATGGGTGCGGCGCTCGCGCTGCTGCCCGAGGACCTGGGCGAGCGGGCCATGCTGGGAGACGCGGGGGCGAACGCCCTGGGCGCGCTGGTGGGCCTGGCGGCGGCCACGACTCTCGGCAGGCCTGGCCGCCTCGCCGTGCTCGGCACCGTGGTCGCGCTCACCGCGGCCTCGGAGCGGATCAGCTTCACCAGGGTCATCGCCGCCAACCCGGTGCTCAACCGCATCGACATGCTCGGCCGTCGTCCCGTGGAGCAGGCGCCCGCCGACTGATGATCAGGAAGATCGGCCAGGGGGTCGCGGGGGCGGCGCTCCTGATCGGGATCGTGACCGTCGTGGCTCGGGTGGCGGGGTTCGGCCGCTATCTCGTTCAGTCCCAGACCGTCGGCAACCTCTGCCTGAGCACCGCGTACAACACCGCCAACTACGTTCCCAACATCGTCTTCGAACTGGTCGCGGGGGGCGCGCTGGCCGGGACGGTGGTTCCGGTCCTGGCCTCGGCGGCCTCCAGGTCCGCCACTGATCCCGAGGCCAGGGCCGAGGTCGGCAGGACCACCTCGGCACTGCTGACCTGGGTACTGCTGGCACTGGTCCCGCTGACGCTGCTCATCGCCGCTTTCGCGGGGCCGGTCGTCACCCTGCTGGTCGGCGACGTCGGCGACTGCGACGTGAGTCAGGTCATCGGGGTGGGCACGGACATGCTCGTCGTCTTCGCCCCTCGAATGATCTTCTTCGGGCTCGCGGTCATCCTCTACGGTGTGCTCCAGGCCCACCGGCGCTTCATGGGGCCCGCCCTGGCGCCGCTGGTGTCCAGTCTGCTGATCATCGGCTTCTACCTGGTCTTCCAGCCACTCGGCGGTGACGCCGCACACGACCTCTCCGCCCTCACCACGGCGGGGCAGCTGACGCTCTCCCTCGGCGCGACCGTCGCCGCGGCGGCCATGGTGGTCACGGTGATCGGTCCGGTGGCCCGGCTGCGGTTGCGGTTGCGGCCGTCGTTGTCCTTCCCGCCCGGCGTCGCCGCCCGTGCCCGGCGGCTCGCGACCGCGGGCGTCGCGGTCCTCGTGGCGCAGCAGATCGCGTTGACCGTGGTCGTCCGCCTGGCCAACGACCTGGGCGGGGCGGGGGCGACGGGCGTCTACACATACGCCTGGGCGCTTTACCAGCTTCCCTTCGCGGTGCTCGTGGTGCCGATCGCGACGAGCTCGTTCCCTGTGCTCGCCACGCGGGCGGGTGAGGGGGACCTGGCCGGGTTCGACGACCTCACCGCCTCGACCACCCGGGTCGTGTTGCTGGTCACGGGGCTGGCGGCCGGGGTGATGGCGGCGGTCGCCGTGCCCGTGGCCCGGGTGTTCCTCCAGGGGACCCCGGGCGGTGATCCCGCGGAGATGGCACGGGCGGTCGTGCTGTTCGCGCCGGGCCTGGCGGGATACGCGCTGATGTTCCACCTCGCCCGGGTGCTGTACGCCTGCGGCCGGGGCAGGTCGGCCGCGATCGCCTCCGTCGCGGGGTGGGTGGCGGCGCTGGTGGCGCAGATCCTGCTGGCCGGGGCCACGGGTGAGCGGACCGAGGTGGTCGGCGACCTGGCGCTCGGCAGCACCGTCGGCATGACCGTGGGCGGGATCCTGCTGGTGTTCGCCGTGCTGCGGGCCAGGGGGACGGCGGCGCTGCACGGGGCCTGGCGGGGCCTGCTGGCCGCCGTGGCCGGTGGCGGGGCGGCCTGGGCGGCGGGACTGGCGGTCGTCACGCCCTTTCAGAACGTCTCCAAGTGGATGTGCGTCCCGGTCGGGCTGGGCGCCGCGGCGGCGGGTTGCGTGGCGTTCGCGGTCGTGGCCTCGGTGATCGACGGACCGGACGCCCGGATGCTGCTGGCGCGGTTCAGACGGGCGCCCTCCAGAAGCTCTCAGGACATTCAAGACTCTCAGGGCTCCCGGGACCCGCAGGAGTCACGAGAGAGGAACGGTGCCGATGAGTGAGCGGACGGCGCTGGTGCTGGGAACCAGCACGGGCGGTGTGGGGCGGCACGTGGCCATGCTGGCCGAGGGCCTGACCCGCGAGGGACACCGGGTGGTCGTCGCAGGGCCACCGGGTACCCGGGAGGTCTTCGCCTTCGAGCGGCTCGGCGCGGTCTTTCTGCCCGTGCCGATCTCCGACAGGCCGCGCCCGCTGCACGACCTGCGGGCCGTACGGGTGCTGCGGGGGCTGCGGGGGGCGGACGTCGTGCACGCGCACGGGCTGCGGGCCGGGGCGCTGGCCGCGCTCGCCCTGGCCGGGACCGGGACAGGTCTGGTGGTGACCCTGCACAACGCCGCGACGGCGGGCGGGGCGGTCGGCACGGTTTACGCCCTGCTCGAACGGATCGTCGCCCGGCTGGCGGACCGGATCCTGGTGGTCTCCCCGGACCTGGGCGAGCGGATGACCGGGCTGGGCGCCCGGAACGTCGCGGCCGCCGTCGTCCCGGCGCCCGCCTTGCCCCCATCGGGGCGATCGGTCCAGGACGTCAGGGCGGAACTGGGCGTCGGCGGGCGGCCCGTCCTGCTGACGGTCGCCAGGCTCGCCCAGCAGAAGGGGCTGGAAACCCTCCTGGACGTCGCCTCGGCCTTCGCAGGGAAGGAGAGTACCGAGGGACCGGTGTTCCTGGTCGCCGGGGACGGGCCGTTGCGCGGGCCGCTTGAGGAGCGCGTCGCCCGGGAGGGTCTGCCCGTCAGGCTCCTCGGGAACCGGGAGGACATCGGGGACCTGCTCACCGTCGCCGGAGCCCTGGTGGTGCCCAGCCGCTGGGAGGGCCAGCCGCTCGTGGTGCAGGAGGCCCTGCGGGCGGGCACACCGGTGATCGCCACCGCGGTCGGCGGAATCCCGCCGATGGTCGGGGACGCCGGGCTGCTGGTGCCGTACGGCGACGCCGTCGCGCTGCGCGGGGCGGTCGGGAGGTTGCTCGCCGACGGCGGCCTGGCCACGGCCCTGAGAGAGGCGGCCGTACGGCGAGGCCGTGAGCTGCCCGGTGCGGTTGAGGCCCTTGAGGCGGTGCGGGAGGTCTACGGCGATCTACGTGGGGATCGGGGAGGGATTACCTGAAGGATCCCATGGCAGGCGGCGGTCCGCCGTGGGAACATCCTTGTGGAACCCACCGCCGAATTGGGCACTGCCAGGCCCGGCATCTATACTGGTTTGGTTAGGGGGGGAGTATCCCTTCGTGACAGTCTCGTCATCACGGTGTTGCCTCACTCCACGGGGCCCCCGGGGCTGTCGGTTCGTGCTTGGTTATGCACGGGCGGGAGAGACCTCCGGCTGTCAGTCATGCGCGCCGCCGGAGGTTTTGTTGTGACTATTCCCGTATGGGCTTGGATCGCCGTTATTGGTGGTTTGCTGGTCATTCTTGCTTTTGACCTGTGGATCGTCGACCGGGGTGAACCCCGGGAGTTCTCCCCGCGGCAGGCCGGCTTCTGGGTCGGCTTCTATGTGACGCTCGCGGTGATCTTCGGTGTGGTGTTGTGGATCTTCGCCGGGCCGACCTCGGCGGGCCAGTTCTTCGCGGGTTACCTGACCGAATACAGCTTGAGCGTCGACAACCTCTTCGTCTTCTACATCATCATGAGCCGCTTCGCGGTGCCGAAGATCTACCAGCACAAGGTGCTGCTGGTCGGCATCCTGATGGCCCTGGTCATGCGAGGCGGCTTCATCGCCGTCGGCGCGGCCGCGCTGTCCAGCTTCGGCTGGCTGTTCTACGTGTTCGGCCTGTTCCTCATCTACACCGCGGTGCAGCTGGTCCGCCAGCACGGCCAGGACGAGGAGGAAGAGGTCAAGGAGAACCTGGTGCTGCGCTGGGCCCGCAGGGCGCTGCCCCACACCGACGACTACGTCGGCTCCCGGGTCCTCGTCAAGGTGGACGGCAGGCGCATGGTCACCCCGCTGCTCATCGTGATGATCGCCATCGGCACCACCGACCTGCTCTTCGCGCTCGACTCGATTCCCGCCATCTTCGGCCTCACGACCGACGCCTTCATCGTCTTCACGGCCAACGCGTTCGCGCTGATGGGACTGCGTCAGCTCTACTTCCTGCTGGGCGACCTGCTGCAGCGTCTGGCCTACCTCAGCTACGGTCTCGCGTTCATCCTCGGCTTCATCGGGGTTAAGCTGATTGCCGAGGCGCTGCACTCCAGCGGCGTGTCCTGGGCACCCGAGGTGCCTATCTGGCTGTCATTGTCGGTCATCGGCGTCACCATGGTGATCACTACCGGAGCCAGCCTGATCAAGGCCCGCCGCGACGCACGCGAGGGCGAGCACATCACCACCGCCGCGAGCGCCGACCAGGGCTAGCGGATTGGCTTGTGACGCGCTTTGCTTGTCTCGTTACGCCGTACCAGGGCTGAGAGACGGGTAGCATCCTGCCGGAGAGCAGGCAGACAATACCGGTCTAATGCCGCAAGACATCAAAAGGTTTCCTGTGTCCCACGATTCAGCAAGCCATAAGCCGGGCCGTGTACGGCTGGCGCGTGGCGTCTCCCCGTGGTTGCTCCCAACCGTGGCCGCCACTGCAGCGACCTCGCTGCTCAGCCGTCGTGACCGGCGCTGGGCGCTGGCGGCGGCTCCGCTGGCCGTACTCACCGGTGGCATGCTCTGGTTCTTCCGGGACCCCGAGCGCACGCCGGGTACGGCGCGGATCCTGTCGCCCGCGGACGGCGTGGTGCAGAGCATCGACCCGTGGCCGGACGGCCGCACCCGTGTGGCGATCTTCATGAGCCCGCTCGACGTGCACGTCAACCGTGCCCCGCTGGCCGGTACGGTGACCTCGATCGAGCACGTCACCGGAGGGTTCGTTCCCGCGTTCAACAAGGACAGCGACAAGAACGAGCGGGTGGTCTGGCACTTCGCGACCGAGGTCGGCGACGTGGAGCTGGTCCAGATCGCCGGTGCCGTCGCGCGGCGCATCATCCCCTACCTGACCGTGGGAGCCAAGGTGGCCAGAGCCGAGCGCATCGGTCTCATCCGGCTCGGTTCCCGGGTGGACGTCTACCTGCCCGAGGGGATCGAGCCCGCGGTCTCGGTCGGCCAACGGACTGTCGCGGGGGTGACCGGCCTTGACCACGGCTGACGCGAGCTGGCCTCTTGACGAGACGGACGAGGAGCCGAGGGGGCCGGTCGGCAAGGCCTTCCGGCTCTCCGCGGCCGACTCGCTGTCCCTCGGCAACGCGCTGTGCGGCTTCCTGTCGGTCTGCGTGCTCGCCTGGTCGGCGATCCGCGCGCTGCAGGAGCACAAGCCCTTCGCCGCAGACCCCCGGTTCTTCGGCACCGCCGTGGTGCTGTTGCTGATCGGCGCGACCTGTGACCTGTTCGACGGTCTGGTCGCGCGCAAGTTCCGCGCCTCGGCGATGGGCGCCGAACTGGACAACCTGGCCGATGTGATCAGCTTCGGGTTCGCCCCGGCGTTCATGGTGGTCATCTGGGCCGGATTCACCCCCCAGGTGCCCTTCCCGCTGGTGATGACCGCCGCGGGGTCCGTGCTGCTGGCCGGGGTCATCCGGCTGGCCAGATTCGCCTGCGTGAAGACCAAGAGCGGTGACTTCATGGGGCTGCCCATCCCGATGGGCGCCATGACCGTGGTCTCGGTCGTGATGTTGTTCGCACCGTCGATCTGGACGGTGCTGCCGATCTTCGGGATCGCCTACCTCATGGTCAGCCGGATCGAGTACCCCAAGCCCAAGGGCAACCTGGCGGCCGCGGTCCTGGCCTGGATGATGATCAACGTGGCCTGCCTGACCATCTGGGCCGCGGGCCTGGCAGGCGGTGACACGCTCATCAAGGTCGGCGCGATCATGCAGATAGCGATGGTCTCGGCCATCCCGCTGCGCGTGCTCATGTTCAAGCGGGAGAAGCGCAGGGAGCAACGCCGGGAGTCCGAGCTGTCCTCCCTGTGACGGCCGCCTGAGGGACGTTCCGTTCGCCCGGGGACCATCGGAGGTCCCCGGGCGAACGCGTTCCAGGGAGGCTCACCAGCCGCGTGCGCGCCACTGCGGCAGGGACGGGCGTTCGGCGCCCAGCGTGGTGTCCTTGCCGTGGCCCGGGTAAACCCAGGTCTCGTCGGGCAGCCGGTCGAAGATCCGCTCGGAGACGTCGGTGAAGAGCCGGTCGAACCGCTCGGGGTCCTTCTCGGTGTTGCCGACGCCGCCGGGGAAGAGCGAGTCACCGGTGAACACGTGGCCCGGCCGGTACAGGGCGATCGAGCCAGGCGTGTGCCCGCGCAGGTGGATCACCTCCAGGGTGACCACGCCGACGGTGACCCCGTCTCCGTGCTCGACCTTCAGGCCGACGGGAACCGGTAGCGCGGGCGCGTCGAGCGGATGCGCCACGACGGTCGCACCCGTCGCGGAGGCGACCTGCTCCAGGGCCTGCCAGTGGTCACCGTGCCGGTGGGTCGTGACGATCTTGCTGATCGGGCGGTCCCCGATGAGCGCCAGCAGCCGGTCGGCCTCGGCGGCGGCGTCGATGAGCACGCCGTCACCGGTCTCGTTGCACCGCAGCAGGTAGGCGTTGTTGTCGTAGGGGCCGACCGCCAGCTTCGAGATCGTCAGGTCGGGCAGCTCACGCACGTCGGCTGGACCGCCGACCTGCACGTCGCCGGTGTACGTCATGGATACTCCTCTGGCGGGTTCGAGGGAAGGCCGGTAGGAGCGGAGCGGGCGGGCCATCCGGGCGGTGCGGGCGCTGCCCGCGCCTCCGCGGGCAGGTTGCCCGCCGTTCCCTCCGGCATCACCTTAAGCCCCGCACCCGACGCCCGGCCGGTAAGCCACCCGAGCAGGCTCCAGACGTCGCCCTGGAGCACCGGCCCCGTGCCGAGGTCCCGCCAGACCTGGTGGTGGTTCTCCCCGTCCCTGACCTCCTCGACCACGATCTCGCTCACCACCGAGAGTTCCCGGGGCCAGCACAGCATCGCGTCGTGCAGTTCTCTGCGGGCGAACGCCTCCGGCCAGTCGGCGGGTCCGTACCCTGTGCCGAGGTCGGCGTGGTGCATCTCGACCTCGCGTGCCCTGCGCGCCAGCACGTACCAGGCCGGGTGGAGGACGGGGGCCGTGCCGACCGGGGCCGACCAGTTCGCGCCGGACAGGGCGGCGGCCGCCTCGGCGAAACGCGCCGTGCTGGCCTCGAGGTCGGCGAACTGTTCCCGCGCGGGCCGTCCCGCGCCCGCCTCGATGTCCAGGTCGCGCCTGCCCGGGTCGGGATACTGAGGGGTCTTTACGCCCGTCCTGGCCCATGTCAGCAGGTTGACGAGGCTGTCGGCGTTGCGGGCGAGATGAGTCAGGACGTGCCCCCTGCTCCAGCCGGGCAGCCGTGAACCGCCTGTGACGTCGGTGTCCGACAGCTCGGCGACGCCGGCCAGCAGGCGGTCGTTCGAGGCGGAGAGCTCGGCCTGGAGAACGTCTGTGACATCCATCCCCCCACTCCACCACCGCGGCGGGTGATCGGGCCAGGGCATAAAGGGCGTGTCCCGGCGGTTGACATCGACAAGCGGCCCGAAGGGCCCCCGGGAAGGCCGTAACCTGGTGAGGGCGGGGAAAGACCAACAGGCGCATCGCCGCTTGCGGATTTTTGTCGGACCCCGTGGCTAGTCTTCCCGCGACCGCTTCTCAACCCTCTACATCGACGTCGGGATCGCAGTGGCTGACCGCCTCATCGTGCGTGGCGCACGTGAACACAACCTCAAGGACGTCTCGCTGGACCTGCCGCGGGACTCTCTGATCGTCTTCACCGGGCTGTCCGGCTCGGGCAAGTCGAGCCTGGCCTTCGACACCATCTTCGCCGAGGGCCAGCGCCGCTACGTGGAGTCACTGTCCGCATACGCCAGGCAGTTCCTCGGGCAGATGGACAAGCCGGACGTCGACTTCATCGAGGGGCTCTCGCCCGCGGTCTCGATCGACCAGAAGTCGACGAGCCGCAACCCCCGTTCGACCGTCGGCACGATCACCGAGGTCTACGACTACCTGAGGCTCCTGTGGGCCCGCATCGGCAAGCCGCACTGTCCGCAGTGCGCCCGCCCGATCGCCAGGCAGAGCCCCGAGCAGATCGTCGACCGGGTGATGGAGCTGCAGGAGGGCACCCGTTTCCAGGTGCTCGCGCCGGTCATCCGCGGCCGCAAGGGGGAGTACGCCGAGCTGTTCGGCCAGCTCCAGGCCAAGGGCTTCGCCAGGGCACGCGTCGACGGCACCGTGGTCCGCCTCGACGAGCCGCCCACGCTGAAGAAGCAGGAGAAGCACGACATCGAGGTGATCGTCGACCGCCTCACGGTCAAGGAGAGCTCACGCAGCCGCCTGACCGGGTCGGTCGAGACCGCCCTGCAGCTGTCGGGCGGCACGATCACACTGGAGTTCGTCGACCTTCCCGAGACGGACCCGAACCGCGAGCGCTTCTACTCCGAGCACCTCTACTGCCCCTACGACGACGTGTCGTTCGAGGAGCTCGAACCCCGCTCGTTCTCCTTCAACTCGCCCTTCGGCGCCTGTCCCGAGTGCACGGGTCTCGGGGTGCGCATGGAGGTCGACCCCGAGCTCGTCGTGCCCGACCCGGAGAAGACGCTGGAGGACGGCGCGATCTCCCCGTGGGCGGGTGGGCACACCAGCGACTACTTCGTCCGTCTCATCGAGGCGCTCGGCCTGGCCACGGGGTTCACCCTGGGCACCCCGTGGGAGCGGCTGCCGAAGAAGGCCCAGAAGGCGCTGCTGTACGGCCACGACGAGCAGGTCCACGTCCGCTACAGCAACCGCTACGGCCGTCAGCGCTCCTACTACACCACCTTCGAGGGGGTCATCCCCTGGGTGCAGCGCCGCCATGCCGAGTCCGAGAGCGACGGCATGCGGGAGAAGTACGAGGGCTACATGCGGGAGATCCCCTGTCCCGCATGCCAGGGGGCCAGGCTCAAGCCCGTCTCGCTGGCCGTCACCGTCGAGGGGCGCTCGATCGCCGACGTCTCGGCGATGTCGATCGGCGACTGCGCCCGCTTCCTGGCCGGGCTCACGCTGTCGGACCGGGACATGCAGATCGCCGAGCGGGTGGTCAAGGAGATCAACGCCCGGATGGGCTTCCTGCTCGACGTGGGCCTGGACTATCTGACCATGGACCGCGCCGCGGGCACCCTCGCCGGTGGCGAGGCGCAGCGCATCCGCCTGGCCACCCAGATCGGCTCCGGCCTGGTCGGCGTCCTCTACGTGCTCGACGAGCCGTCCATCGGCCTGCACCAGCGTGACAACCAGCGGCTGCTGGAGACCCTGATCAGGCTGCGTGACATGGGCAACACGCTCATCGTGGTCGAGCACGACGAGGACACCATCGCCGCCGCCGACTGGGTGGTCGACATCGGCCCCGGCGCGGGCGAACACGGCGGCCAGGTCGTCGTCTCCGGCACCGTGGCCGACCTGCTGTCCGCCGAGGACTCGCTGACCGGCGCCTACCTGTCAGGCCGCAGGACCATCGCCGTCCCCGCCGCCCGCCGTAAGCGGGACAGGAAGCGGCAGATCACCGTCAAGGGGGCCCGTGAGCACAACCTCAAGGGCGTCGACGTCGAGTTCCCCCTGGGCGTGTTCACCGCGGTCACCGGCGTCTCCGGCTCGGGCAAGTCCACGCTCGTCAACGACATCCTCTACAACGCCCTGGCCAAGGAGCTGAACGGCGCCCGCACCGTCCCCGGGCGTCACGCACGGATCAACGGCATGGACCTGGTCGACAAGGTCGTGCACGTGGACCAGTCACCGATCGGCCGCACCCCGCGCTCGAACCCGGCGACCTACACCGGGGTCTTCGACAAGGTGCGCGACCTGTTCGCGCAGACCACGGAGGCCAAGGTCCGCGGATACGCCAAGGGCCGCTTCAGCTTCAACGTCAAGGGCGGCCGCTGTGAGGCCTGTTCCGGCGACGGGACCATCAAGATCGAGATGAACTTCCTGCCGGACGTCTACGTGCCGTGTGAGGTCTGTCACGGCGCGAGATACAACAGGGAGACCCTGGAGGTCCACTACAAGGGCAAGACCATCTCCGAGGTGCTCGACATGCCGATCGAGGAGGCCCTGGAGTTCTTCGACGCGATCCCGGCGATCAAGCGTTACCTCAAGACGCTCAACGACGTCGGCCTGGGCTACGTCCGTCTCGGCCAGCCCGCGACCACCCTGTCGGGAGGCGAGGCCCAGCGCGTCAAGCTCGCCTCCGAACTGCAGCGCCGTTCGACGGGCCGGACCATCTACGTGCTGGACGAGCCGACCACCGGCCTGCACTTCGAGGACATCCGGCGGCTGCTCGGCGTGCTGGGCAAGCTCGTCGACGGAGGCAACACCGTCATCGTCATCGAGCACAACCTCGATGTGATCAAGACCGCCGACTGGATCATCGACATGGGGCCGGAGGGCGGTTCGAAGGGCGGCACCGTGCTGGCGACCGGTACGCCCGAGGACGTCGCCCTGGTCGAGGACAGCCACACCGGGCGTTTCCTGCGCAAGATCCTGGGCTCCTAGGGTCTGTTCCGCGGGCGTCACCCGGGCGGTCGCAGAAGGTATGAAGATCCACAAAACGGGACCCAAGGGTCGATCCGGAGGGCGGCACTCCTCGCCAATATCCTTGACGAGGATGCCCGCCTCCCGGCCGGGCGACGTCGGGGGAGGTCCCAGTGAGCGGTAACGACGGCTTCGCCGCGCCCACACGCAGGCATGTGATCGGTGCCGCCGCCGTGGCGGCGTGCGGGGCGGCGCTCACCGGGTGCGCCGCCGCCGAGCCGGGGCCGGCCATCGTGCCCCCGGGCATCAAGGGGCAGGTCATCGTCAAGACCGCGGACGTCCCCGTGGGGGGCGGCAAGGTCGTCAGCAAGTGGAAGATCGTGATCACCCAGCCGAAGGCGGGGGTGTTCAAGGCCTTCAACGCGAGCTGCCCCCACCGGGGCTGTTCGGTCGGCCGGGTCGCGGACGGCGTCATCCACTGCCCCTGTCACGGCAGCGAGTTCGCCGCCGACTCCGGCAAGTGCCTCAAGGGCCCGGCCGAGGCCCCGCTGGTGGAGTACGCCCTGAGGGTCGACGGCGATGGCATCGTCATGGTCTGAGCCCCGGTGACCGTTATGAGAGAAGATTAAATCTTCCGCATGCGTAATTCTTCACAGTCTCCTGACGGCGGGTACGGCATGCTGAACCAGCGGCGATGCGCTGGTGTGCCGGCCGTACCCGCAGGAACAGGAAGACGAAAGGACGACCATGACGGAGACGACGCGTCGCTCGGTGATGCTGGGCGCGGGAGGCATCGGGGTCGCGGCGCTGCTGACCGCGTGCGGCAGCGAGGGGGGCGGTACAGGCGGCGGCGAGCCGGCCGCGGAGGCCCCGGCCTCGACGCCCTCGGGTTCGCCGGTGGCCGGCAAGAAGGAGGCCCTCGCGCAGACCGCCGACATCCCGGTGGGGGGCGGCACGGTCTTCAAGGACAAGAAGATCGTGGTCACCCAGCCGAAGGCGGGGGAGTTCAAGGCCTTCACCTCCGTGTGCACCCACCAGGGGTGTGACGTGGGGAGCGTTTCCGACGGTGTCATCGTGTGCCCCTGCCACGGCAGCAAGTTCGCCATCACCGACGGCTCGGTCACCGACGGCCCGGCGGGCAGGCCCCTGGAGAAGAAGGAGATCAAGGTCGAGGGCGGCTCCATAGTCCTGGGCTGAGCGGCGGTCCACGCGGCGCCGGAGCAGGAGGGGGCGGCGCCGCGTGCCCGCGCCGTACCGGATGCGCGGGGCTCGCCGGGCAGGGGTCCTGTCGGTGAGGGCCGATAGGCTTTCGGGCGTGGCGAGATCTATGGGCGGTCCGGTGAGTTTCCGGCCCGAGCCGGGCACGATTCCCGAGTCCCCCGGCGTCTACCGGTTCAGGGACGCCGGTGGCAGGGTCATCTACGTGGGCAAGGCCAAGAGCCTGCGCCAGCGACTCAACTCCTACTTCGCGGACTTCGCCGGGCTGCATCCGCGCACCCAGACCATGCTCACGACGGCCGTCGGCGTCGACTGGACGGTCGTCGGCACCGAGGTCGAGGCGCTCCAGCTCGAATACTCCTGGATCAAGGAGTACGACCCCCGGTTCAACGTCAAATACCGCGACGACAAGTCCTATCCCTATCTCGCGGTCACCATGGGGGAGGAGTTCCCCAGAGTCCAGGTGCTGCGCGGCGCCAAGCGCAAGGGCATCCGCTACTTCGGCCCCTACTCCCACGCCTGGGCCATCAGGGAGACGGTGGACCTCCTGCTGAGGGTCTTCCCGATCAGGAGCTGCTCGGCCGGGGTGTTCCGGCGCGCCGCCCAGATCGACCGCCCCTGCCTGCTGGGCTACATCGGGAAGTGCTCGGCTCCCTGTGTCGGCAGGGTCACCGCCGAGGAGCACCGGGCGCTGGCCGACGACTTCTGCGACTTCATGGCGGGCAACACGGGCCGCTTCACCAAACGCCTTGAGCGTGAGATGCGTCAGGCCGCAGCCGAGCAGGAGTACGAACGCGCGGCCAGGCTGCGCGACGACATCCAGGCGCTGCGGCAGGCGATGGAGAAACAGGCGGTGGTGCTGGCCGACAACACCGACTGCGACGTGATCGCCCTGGTGGAGGACAACCTCGAGGCCGCGGTCCAGGTCTTCTACGTGCGTTCGGGGCGGATCAGGGGCCAGCGCGGGTGGGTGGTGGACAAGGTCGAGGACGCGGAGCCCGGCGAGCTCGTCGAGCAGTTCCTGCTCCAGATGTACGGCGAGGCCGCCCCCGAGGCGCTGCCCCGCGAGGTCCTGGTGCCCGCCATGCCCCCCGACGCCGAGGCGGTCGCCGAACTGCTCGGCGAGCACCGCGGGACCAGGGTGGAGATCCGCGTCCCGCAGCGTGGCGACAAGAAGACGCTCATGGAGACCGTCGAGCGTAACGCCAAGGAGGCCCTCAAGCAGCACAAGCTCAAGAGGGCCAGTGACCTGAACACCCGCAGCAGGGCGCTGCAGGAGGTCGCCGACGCGCTCGGGCTCGACCAGGCGCCGCTGCGGATCGAGTGCTACGACGTCTCCCACACCCAGGGCACCAACGTGGTCGCCTCCATGGTGGTCTTCGAGGACGGCCTGGCCCGCAAGAGCGAGTACCGCAGGTTCTCCGTCAACTCCACCGAGGGTGACGTCGCCTCGATATACGAGGTGATCTCGCGCAGGTTCAAACGCTACCTGGAGGAACGTTCCGAGACCGGGGAGCTCGACGTCGAGACGGGGGCGGCGGCGGAGACCGGCGGGACCGGCACCGGGGCGGCTCTCGACCCGGAGACCGGCAGGCCGCGCAAGTTCGCCTATCCCCCCAATCTCGTCGTCGTCGACGGCGGCCCCGCCCAGGCGGCCGCCGCCCAGCGGGCGCTGGACGAGCTGGGGGTCGACGACGTGGCGGTCTGCGGCCTGGCCAAGCGGCTGGAGGAGGTCTGGCTGCCAGGAGAGGACCTGCCGGCGATCCTCCCCCGGTCGAGTGAGGCCCTTTACCTCCTGCAGCGCGTACGCGACGAGGCCCACCGCTTCGCCATCACCTACCATCGGTCGAAGCGGTCGAAGAGCGTGAGGGAAAGCGCCCTGGACGAGGTTCCCGGGCTCGGCCCAGCCCGCAGACAGGCGCTGATCAAACACTTCGGATCCGTGAAGCGGCTGAGTGAGGCCACCGCCGAGCAGATCCGCGAGGTTCCCGGGATCGGCCCCGCCACGGCCGAGACGATTGTGTCGGCGTTGAAGGGGGAGCACCCATGAACGACAGAGAGACCGCGTTCGTCATCGTCACCGGCATGTCGGGCGCCGGACGCAGCACCGCGGCCAAGGCGCTTGAGGACCTGGGCTGGTTCGTCATCGACAACCTGCCCCCCGGCCTGCTGTTCGCCATGGCGGAGGAGGCCGGGCGGGTCAAGCTGGCCGCGGACAAGGTGGCCGCCGTGGTCGACGTGCGCAGCCTGGCCTTCACCACCGACCTCAACGCCGCGATCGAGGAGCTCGACGGGCGCGGCGTCGCGGTGCGGGTGGTGTTCCTTGAGGCCAGCGACGAGGAACTGGTCCGCAGGTTCGAGAACGTCCGCCGCCCGCACCCGCTGCAGGCGGAGGGCCGGCTGGTCGACGGCATCGCCAGGGAACGCGGCATCCTGCGTGAGGTCCGTGCCAACGCCGACCTGGTCATCGACACCTCCAACCTCAACGTCCACGAGCTTCGCGGCAAGATCGTCGCCTTCTTCGGCGGGGAGGACCGCCCCGGACTGCGGGTCAACGTGGTCTCCTTCGGCTACAAGTACGGCCTGCCCGTGGACGCCGACCTGGTCGTCGACTGCCGCTTCCTGCCCAACCCGCACTGGGTCCCCGAGCTGCGCCCGATGAACGGTCTGGACGCCTCCGTGCGCGACTACGTCCTCAACCAGGCGGGCGCCAAGGAGCTTCTCGACGCCTACGAGGAGGTGGTCGGCATCATCGCCGCCGGTTACACCCGTGAGGGCAAGAGCTACGCCACGCTCGCCGTCGGCTGTACCGGCGGCAAACACCGCAGTGTCGCGATGGCCGAGCAGCTCGGCGGCCGATTGCGAGATCGGGGAGGAATGGAGGTGCAGGTGAGCCACCGGGATGTGGGCCGCGAGTGAGCGAGGATCTCAAGGTCGTCGCGCTGGGCGGCGGACACGGGCTGTACGCGTCGCTGTCGGCGCTGCGCAGGGTCACCTCCGAACTGACGGCCGTCGTCACCGTGGCCGACGACGGCGGGTCGAGCGGACGGCTTCGCCGTGAACTCGGCGTGCTGCCTCCCGGAGACCTCAGGATGGCCCTGGCCGCGTTGTGCGGCGACGACGATTGGGGCCGCACCTGGAGTGAGGTCGTCCAGCACCGCTTCCGCAGCGAGGGCGACCTGCACGGGCACGCGGTCGGGAACCTGCTGATCGTCGCCCTGTGGGAGCGTCTCGGTGACACGGTCGCCGGGCTCGACTGGGTCGGGCGGCTGCTCGGCGCGCACGGGCGGGTCCTGCCGATGGCCTCGGTGCCGCTCGACATCGCCGCCGAGGTCGAGCTGGACGGCCGGGTGAGCACCGTGTACGGCCAGGTGGCCTGCGCGCTCACCCCGGGCAGGGTTCGCGCGATCTCGCTGCTGCCCACCGACCCGCCGGCCTGCCCCGAGGCGGTCCAGGCGGTGCTCGAAGCCGACTGGGTGGTCTTCGGGCCGGGGTCGTGGTTCACCAGCGTGCTGCCTCACCTCAAGGTGCCCGAGCTGGCCGACGCGCTGCTGCGTACCCGGGCGCGCAGGCTGGTCGCACTCAACCTGGCCCCGCAGCCGGGTGAGACCGACGGTTTCTCACCGCAGAAACACCTGGAGGTGCTGCGTCAGCACGCCCCCTCCCTGACGATCGACGTGGTCCTCGCCGACACCGGTGTCGCCGAGGACGGTGAGGAGCTGGAGAAGGCCGCCGCCGAGCTGGGCGGGCGGCTCGTCATGGCCCCGGTCGCCGACGAGGACGGCTCCCCGCGGCACGATGCGCAACGTCTTGCCTCCGTCCTGGACGAGATTTTCCGTGAGAAGCGTTGATCCTGGTCAGCGCCGCTCAGGAGTGCGAGAAACTTCTGTGAGCCTGGTTTCTCGGCCGCATGAGGTCTGTATGGGGGAGGACGAACGCGCATGGCGATGACAGGTGTGGTGAAAGACGAGCTGAGCCGCTTGCCGGTCCTGAAGCCTTGCTGTCGTAAGGCCGAGGTGTCGACGCTGCTGCGGTTCGCCAGCGGGCTGCACCTGGTGGGCGGGCGGATCGTGATCGAGGCGGAGCTGGACACCAACGTCACCGCGAGGAGGCTCATCAAGGACATCGGAGAGGTGTTCGGGCACAAGGCGGAGGTGCTCGTCCTGGCACCCGCCGGGTTGCGCAAGGGGTCACGCTACGTGGTCAGGGTCTACCGCGACGGTGAGGCCCTCGCCCGTCAGACGGGGCTGATCGACAACCACGGCCGTCCGGTCCGGGGCCTGCCGCGTCAGGTGGTCGCGGGGGCGACCTGCGACGCGGAGGCCGCCTGGCGGGGTGCCTTCCTGGCACACGGCTCGCTCACCGAACCGGGCCGTTCCATGTCGCTGGAGGTGACCTGTCCCGGCCCGGAGGCGGCGCTGGCGCTGGTCGGCTCCGCACGGCGGCTGAAGATCCACGCCAAGGCGCGCGAGGTGCGGGGTGTCGACCGCGTGGTGGTCCGTGACGGTGACGCGATCAGCGCGCTGCTGACCCGGCTCGGTGCCCACGACAGCGTGCTGGCCTGGGAGGAGCGGCGGATGCGCCGCGAGGTGCGGGCCACGGCCAACCGGCTGGCCAACTTCGACGACGCCAACCTGCGGCGCTCGGCCCGTGCGGCGGTCGCGGCGGGGGCCCGGGTACAGCGGGCGCTGGAGATCCTCGGGGAGGAGGCGCCGGAGCATCTGGTGATCGCGGGCCGTCTGCGGGTCGAGCACAAGCAGGCCTCCCTGGAGGAGCTTGGCCAGCTCGCCGACCCGCCACTGACCAAGGACGCCATCGCCGGCCGCATCCGCCGCCTGCTGGCCATGGCCGACAAGCGCGCCCAGGACATCGGCATCCCCAACACCGAGGCGAATCTCACGGTGGACATGCTGGCGCCGTAGTCCGGTCTCCTCGTCTCGCGGGCGGTCCCGGTTCCGGGACCGCCCGTTCGCATGCCCGGCCATCGTTTTGAGATGTCTTTGCTGGTCACAGCAGCGTTGTACGGATTTATCGTGACAAGCCGGGCACTTCACTTGAATAGTGCGATACCTACGCATGAGGCAAAGGAGAAGAGACCTGCCCCCGCAAGTGGTCTAAACCAATTTGGGTCCGATAGTGTTCGTGTTTGAGGTATCAGCCCGCCCAAGTCGCCGGTCTTCTCGGCCGGCGCATGACGTACGAGGAGACCGGAACCGTGAGCATCCGCGTAGGCGTCAACGGATTCGGCCGTATCGGCCGCAACTTCTGGCGTGCGGCCGCCGCCAGCGGCAAGGACATCGAGATCGTCGCGGTCAACGACCTGACCGACAACGCCACGCTCGCCCACCTGCTCAAGTACGACAGCATCCTCGGCCGTCTGCCGTACGAGGTGAAGAGCACCGCCGACGAGATCATCGTGGACGGCAAGACGATCAAGGCCTTCGCCGAGCGCGACCCCGCCAAGCTGCCCTGGGGCGACCTGGGCGTGGACGTCGTGGTGGAGTCCACCGGTTTCTTCACCGACGCCAACAAGGCCAGGGTGCACGCCGAGAACGGCGCGAAGAAGGTCATCATCTCGGCCCCGGCCAAGAACGAGGACGTCACCGTCGTGATGGGCGTCAACCACGACAAGTACGACCCGGCCAGTCACACCGTCATCTCCAACGCCTCCTGCACCACCAACTGCCTGGCCCCCATGGCCAAGGTCATCAACGACACCTTCGGTATCGAGAAGGGTCTGATGACCACGATCCACGCCTACACGCAGGACCAGAACCTGCAGGACGGCCCGCACAGCGACCTGCGCCGCGCCCGCGCCGCCGCGCTGAACATCGTGCCGACCTCGACCGGCGCGGCCAAGGCCATCGGCCTGGTGCTGCCCGAGCTGAAGGGCAAGCTCGACGGCTTCGCGCTGCGCGTGCCGATCCCCACCGGCTCGGCCACCGACCTGACCGTCGACGTCAGCCGCGAGACCACCGTCGAGGAGGTCAACGCCGCGCTCAAGGCCGCCGCCGAGGGCGCGCTCAAGGGCTACCTGACCTACACCGAGGACCCGATCGTCTCCGCCGACATCGTCACCGACCCGTCCTCCTGCATCTTCGACGCGGGCCTGACCAAGGTGATCGGCAACCAGGTCAAGGTCGTCGGCTGGTACGACAACGAGTGGGGTTACTCCAACCGTCTCGTGGACCTCATCGAGCTGGTCGGCGCCGACCTCTGATGAAGGACCTCTCCGAGTTCGACGTGAAGGGTCGGCGCGTCCTGGTGCGCGTCGACCTCAACGTCCCCCTGGACGGGGACGTCATCACCGACGACGGCCGCATCCGGGCCTCGGTCCCGACGATCCAGGAGCTGGCGGGCAAGGGCGCGTGTGTGATCGCCTGCGCCCACCTGGGGCGTCCCAAGGGCGAGCCCAATCCGAAGTACTCCCTGGCCCCCGTCGCCAGGCGCCTGGGCGAACTGCTCGGCGCCGAGGTCGCCTTCGCCTCCGACGTGGTCGGGCCGTCGGCCCAGGCCGTCGTCGCGGGTCTTGAGGACGGCCAGGTGGCGCTGCTGGAGAACCTGCGCTTCGAGCCGGGCGAGGAGTCCAAGGACGACGCGGTGCGCGCCGCCTTCGCCGAGAAGCTGGCCGCCCTGGCCGAGCTCTACGTCGGCGACGGCTTCGGTGCCGTCCACCGCAAGCACGCCAGCGTCTACGACGTGCCGCTGCTGCTGCCGCACGCGGCGGGCAGGCTCGTCCTGGCCGAGGTCGAGGTGCTCAAGAGGCTGACCGAGGAACCCGCCAGGCCGTACGCCGTGGTGCTGGGCGGGGCCAAGGTCTCCGACAAGCTCGGCGTCATCGGCAACCTGCTCACCAAGGTCGACCGGCTGCTCATCGGCGGCGGCATGGCCTACACGTTCCTGGCCGCCCAGGGATACGAGGTCGGTCAGTCGCTGCTGCAGCGTGACCAGCTCGACCAGGTGCGCGACTTCCTCAACGAGGCGATCAAGCGCGGCGTGGAAATCGTCCTGCCCGTCGACGTGCTGGCCGCCACGCACTTCGCCGAGGACGCCGACCACGAGGTCGTGGACGCCACCGCGATCCCGGCCGACCGGCAGGGGCTGGACATCGGCCCGCGCAGCCGTGAGCTGTTCGCGACGAAGCTGGCCGACGCCCGGACGGTGTTCTGGAACGGCCCGATGGGCGTCTTCGAGTTCGAGGCGTTCTCCGGGGGAACCCGAGCCGTGGCTGAGGCGTTGATCCGTTCGGAGGCCTTCACGGTCGTCGGGGGCGGTGACTCCGCCGCCGCCGTACGACAGTTGGGCCTGCCGGAGGACGGTTTCTCGCACATCTCGACCGGTGGCGGCGCCAGCCTCGAATACCTTGAGGGCAAGACCCTGCCCGGCCTCGTCGCCCTGGAGGCGTAGGGGTGGACCGACGCGACGAGCGCCGTGCCGCCCGCCGTCCCCGGAACACGGGGGCGGCGGGTCCGGGACATGACCGAGACGAAGGCGGACGAGAGACGGTGAGCCACTGATGAGCACGACGCGCAAGCCGCTCATGGCCGGCAACTGGAAGATGAACCTCAACCACCTTGAGGCCATCGCCACCACCCAGAAGCTGGCCTTCGCCCTCAACGACAAGGACTTCGACAAGGTCGACGTGGCGGTGCTGCCGCCGTTCACGGACCTGCGCAGCGTGCAGACCCTGATCGACGGCGACAGGCTGCGCCTCCTGTACGGCGCGCAGGACCTCTCCCTGCACGACGCGGGCGCCTACACCGGAGAGGTCTCCGGGGCGATGCTCGCCAAGCTCGGGTGCACCTTCGTCGTGATCGGGCACTCCGAGCGGCGGCAGTACCACCGCGAGGACGACGACGTGGTCAACGCCAAGGTGCAGGCGGCCTACCGCAACTCGCTCACGCCGATCCTGTGCGTGGGGGAGGGGCTGGAGGTCCGCAGGGCGGGTGACCAGGTCTCCCACAGCGTCTCGCAGCTCGACGGGGCGCTCAGGAAGGTCCCCGCGGAGCAGGTCAGGTCGATCGTGCTGGCCTACGAGCCGGTCTGGGCGATCGGGACCGGTGAGGTGGCGACCCCGGCCGACGCGCAGGAGGTCTGCTCGGCGCTGCGTTCCCGACTCGCCGAGCTGTATGACGGCGAGGTGGCCGCCGCCGTCCGTATCCTTTACGGAGGATCGGTCAAGTCTGACAACGTCGCCGGCATCATGGCTCAGCCCGATGTGGACGGTGCCCTGGTCGGCGGCGCCAGCCTCGACCCCGGAGAGTTCGCCAAAATCTGCCGCTTTAGCGAAATGTCCGGCTGACTGGGCCATTCGGAGGGTACGACTTGACAACAGGTCGTACCCTCTTAGAGCAAGTTTGAATCGTCACGCCACAGGCGTCATCCAGGGACACACCCGGACGCGGGTCGCACACAGGGACAGGTCACGGTGACAATCGGAATCTCCATCGCCCTCATTTTGTCGAGCATGCTGATGGTGCTGCTTGTTCTGCTCCACAAGGGCAAGGGCGGCGGCCTCTCGGACATGTTCGGCGGCGGCTTCTCGTCGTCGTTTGGTGGCTCCTCCGTGGTGGAGCGCAACCTCGACCGGCTCACCGTCATCACCGGTGTGGTCTGGTTCGTGTGCATCATCGCGTTGGGCCTCATTCTCAGGCCCTGATCCGGCTACGCAAGCGTGACAGTGGTTCAGCCCCCCGCATCCAACCGAGCGCAGGGGCCATCGAGCGAGGAGTTCATCCGTGGGTAGTGGCAACGCGATCCGTGGCAGTCGTGTCGGCGCGGGCCCGATGGGGGAGGCGGAGCGTGGCGAGGCGGCTCCCCGGGTAAGGGTTCCGTTCTGGTGCGCGAACATGCATGAGACGCGCCCAAGCTTCGCCAGTGACGCCGCCGTCCCTGAGTTCTGGGACTGCCCCCGGTGCGGTCTTCCCGCCGGTCAGGACGAGGCGAACCCGCCCGCTCCGCCGCGCAACGAGCCTTACAAGACGCACCTGGCCTACGTGAAGGAACGTCGCAGCGACAAGGACGGCGCTCAGATCCTGGCCGAAGCCCTGGAGCGGCTGCGCTCCTCCTCGCGACCCATTTACTAGTACGGCATGCCGAGAGGCCCTCGTGGAACATCCGCGCGAGGGCCTCTCGGCATGACTACGGAATGGTTACGGATCTTGTCATGCGGAGATTTCTCCGCTTATATGGGGGGTGATGGCTCCGGCTGGGGCCGATCTTCGAACTCGAAGTCCGGTTGCCTGAGTGTGCGCACCAGTTCGTCCAGACCGGCTTTCACCCGTTCGACGTCCATGCCCAGTGTCCTGCGCTGGTGCAGGTAAAGAGGAGCGGCCAGCGGGGCAAGCAGGGCGTCCGCCAGGTAGTGGACGTCCGTGTCGGGACGAAGGTTCAGCAGCAGCGTCGTCAGATGCAGGTGGTAGGCGGCGTAGGAGCCGCCGGTGTACCGCGCCTCCGGCGCGCTGGCTTCTGCGAAGAGCAGCAGGTCGGCCTGTTCCTCGGTGCGGTCGACCAACGCCTCCATGAAGGCGATGATGCGTTCGGAGGCTGGCGCCCCCGGCCCGAGTGGTGGCGGTCCGTGCAGGAACGCGGCCTGCAGGGTGCGTTCTCGCTCGTCGATCAGCGCGTACGCCAGACCGGCCCGATCCCCGAATCGCCGGTAGACCGTGCCGACCCCGACACCTGCGACCTGAGCCACTTCGTCCATTGACAAGCTCTCCACACCGCCGGAGGCCGTGATGCGCCGGGCGGCGGAGAGAATCTTTCTCCGATTCTCCGCCGCGTCGGCCCGCTCTCTGGGAGCGTCTCCGACGAGTGGTAGCTCCTTCCCCGTTACTGAGGGCTCCTTCCTGGTCGGCTCAGCCATCGAAGGCGGTTCCGGATGCGGCGCCCGTCTCCCCGGCCGCGCCCATGTCCTTCTTCATATTCATGATCGTATCTGTGTGGAGGCTCCCGCGCGTCTCGGCGGCGAAGATCCTTATATCTTCCTTTCTGGACATAGGGGACATAACGGATGCATCTCCTGTTCTTGCTGGACTGCGCTGGTTTATCCGTTGGCTCCTGTCCCGGCCGGGGCTGTAGGTTCCTGCCGTGACCGGCACAGAGGCGACGACGAAGATCAGGCCCGCGAACACGGCGGACGCGGCGGCGATAGCGCACATCCACATGACCTCCCGGGCGGTGACCATGCCGTACCTGCCGCCGCAGAGACGCGACCACGCCCAGGTCACCCGATGGATCGAGGAGGTCGTGCTCACCTCGTGCCGGACCTGGGTCGCGGTGCGGGACGGAGAGGTCGTCGGCTACGCCGCCCTTGAGGGGGACATGCTCGAACATCTCTACCTGAGGCCGGACATCCGCCGCCAGGGCATCGGCACGCTCCTGCTCGACGAGGTCAGGCGGCACAGCCCGGACGGCCTCTCCCTGTACGTCTTCCAGAGCAACGTCGAGGCCCGCGCCTTCTACGAACGCCACGGTTTCACCGTCTTCGACACCGACGACGGCCAGCGGAACATGGAGAAACTGCCCGACATGACTCTTCGCTGGACACCGTACGACGCACACCGCTGATTCGCTCGCGAGCCGTGCGGTCACGGCATCATGGGGAAAACGGGGATAAGCCCTCGGAAGGGGGTGGAAGCAAATATCGTTTCCCGTGTCTCCGGGGGCAGGAAGGCCGGTTGTCACCCGTCGAGGCGGTGGCCGTACCCGGTGAATTGGATCTTCGTCGTGACTCCGGGTAGCGTGCGCGAGGCCGCCGGACGCTCCGGCGCGGCCCAGAGCCCGGATGACCGCAACGCTGGAAGGACACGAACATGAACGCCGGAAACCCCCGTCCCCTGCGGATGCTCGTCACCGGAGGCGGAACCGGCGGTCACACCTACCCCGCGCTGACCACGGTCGCGGCCGTGCGCGAGCAGGCCGCCGCCCGCGGCCTCGGCCTCGACGTCCTCTGGGTGGGTACGGCGAGTGGCCTTGAGGCCCGCGTCGCGGCCGAGCACGGCATCCCGTTCCGCGCGATCAAGGCGGGCAAGCTCCGGCGTTCCCCCAATCCGCGTGAACTGCTCACCAATCTCGCTGACATGTTCCGCATCCCCGTCGGTGTCCTGCAGGCCTTCGGCATCGCCGCCCGCTACCGTCCCGACGTGGTGCTGTCGACCGGGGGATACGTGTGCGTGCCGCTGGGACTGGCCTCCAGACTGCTCGGCCGGCCGCTGGTGATGCACGAACAGATCACCGCGCTCGGCCTGGCCAACCGCATCCTGGCGCGCTTCGCCACCCGCGTCGCGCTCACCCATCCCTCGTCGGTCGAGCACCTGCCCGCCTCCGCGCGGGAACGTGCCGTGGTCACCGGCAATCCCGTCCGCCCCCACCTGCTGAACGGCAACGCCCCGTCGGGCCGCTGGCACTTCCGTCTGTCGCCCGAACTGCCGCTGGTCTACGTGACCGGCGGGGCACAGGGCAGCAGGCAGATCAACACCATGATCGAGGCCGTCCTGCCGTCGCTGCTCACCAGGGCGCAGGTGCTCCACCAGTGCGGCGCGGGCTGGATCGACGGGCTCAACCGGACCGCCGCGGCCCTGCCCCCCGAACTGGCGGAGCGCTACCAGCCGGTGGCCTACGTGGGGGAGGAACTGGCCCACGTGTTCGCCGCCGCCGACGTCGTCGTCTCCCGCAGCGGCGCCGGTACGATCGCCGAACTGACCGCGATCGGCAAGCCCTCCGTCCTGATCCCCCTGATCCCGTCGGCGGGGGACGAACAACGGCAGAACGCCCGCTACCTGGCCGAGGCGGGGGCGGCCAGGGCGCTCCTGGACGCGGGTCCCGCCCCGGAGCACCTGCTCGCCGAACTCGGATCGTTGCTGGCCGACCCCCACGCCCGCGCCACCATGGCCAAGGCCGCCAAGTCCCTCGGCCGTCTCGACGCCGCCGACGCCCTCGCCCGCGTCGTCCTCCAGGAGGCGGCCGTCGGCTGAGCCCGCGCGGCTGAACACCCGAAAGCGGGGAACGGGCGGCCGCGTCCCGGGGGTGCCGGGCCGGACCGGTACGTGCCCCGGGCACAGGATCGAGGCGTGACGCGCCGAGGGCGCCGGGACAGGGCCGCCATGAGGCGTTCACGGCCGCGCTCGGCCGGTGGACCCGGGACGCGGTCCGCCTCGGTCACCAGTGCGCGACCTCGAACATCATGCCCGGCCGGATGTCCTGGCGCGCGGGGCGACCTGAGCCCGTCGCCCTGTCCGGCTCGGGCACGGTCTCGCCCGAGAGCAGCGCCTGCAGGATCGTCTCCCAGGTGCCGTCCGTCGACCAGCGCCGATGGCGGTTGTAGACGGTCTTCCACCGGCCGTAGACCTCGGGGACGGCACGCCACGAGCAGTCGGCCCGGCTGCGGAAGAACACCCCGTTGATGGTCGCCCGGTGATCGGCCCAGCGATGACCCCTGCGGGGATGCGAGGGTAAAAGCGGCGCCAGCCGTACCCACTCGTCCTCGGTCAGGTCGTGACGCTTCAACCGGTTGTCCACGACCTCATGATGTACACCATTTGTGCCCACTGATCTATCCGCCACGTCTTCGCCCTGACGGGACGGCGTGTCGCCGGGGTGTATCGGGTGCCCGTTAGGCGGACGCGCCCGCGGGGTCCTCGCCGCCACGGGGCCGGGGAAGGGACGGCGCGGTCGTTACGGGACGCCAATCGCGAATCGCGGGCCGCGCGGCCGGTCGTCCGAAAAGCGCCGGACATTGCCGTGCCGCCTGCGAATTTGTATTTTCCAGGAGAAAACGACCCGGGCGACGGGCGTTCTCCACGTGTCGATTCTGACGAGGAACCCCCAGAAGAAGGAGCCGTCAGATGACCTCCAAGATCGTGCTGGGCGCCGTCGTGGTCGTGACGGCGCTGACGTCGGCCACACCGGCGACGGCGTCCGAGCCGGAGAGCCCGGTCCAGCAGGGCGTGGGCCACAGCTACTACAACGGCGATCCGGTGTCCCTGCGGACCGCGGGAGGCCCCGACCACTACATCATGAGCGATCCCACCTACTCGGGACTGAGCTGCAACGTCGGGGCGTTCGGTGTGCCCCTCGTCAAAAGTGGCAACGACTGGGGCGACAGGAGCCCGGTCAACCAGGAGACCGCCTGCGTCGACGGCATGTTCGCCGCGCAGCGGTACATGGACATGCTGCGCGACTGGTTCGGGCGCGACGGCACCGATGGGCAGGGCCGTACCCTCCCGGTGTATCTCAAGCCGGACCTGGTCGGCTCCTACCTGAGCGGGTGGGTCGCCCTGGGCCGGAACCAGGCGGGCACGAAGTGGGCCACCTCACTGGACACGGTCGGGCACGAGTACGGTCTGCGGACCTTCCTGGAGTCCGGCTCGGGCTGGAGCGGCTCCTCCGGCGGTGACGGCCAGGAGCACCAGGGACTCAACGAGTCGTCGGGTGACATCTTCGCCACGCTGCTCGAACACTACGTCGGCCACCCGGACACACTCGACGAGCCGGACTACCTGATCGGTGAGGAGTTCGACCTGAAGGGCGACGGGCCGGTCCGCAACATGTACAACCCCTCCCGGCTGGACGGCAAGAACTGCTACACCCGCTTCACCACCGACGCCGGCCCGCAGAACCACTGGTTCTACCTGCTCGCGGAGGGGACCAACCCGGTGGGCAAGCCCTCCAGCCCCGTCTGCTCCGGGCCCTCGGTGCTGAGGGGCATCGGCATCCGTAAGGCGGGGGAGATCTTCTACCGCGGCGTCCAGCTCAAGACCGCCCCCTGGAACTACGCCAAGGCACGCGCGGCCACCGTACAGGCCGCCGCGACCCTCTACCCGGGAAGCTGCACCGAGGTGAACGCCGTCAGGGCCGCCTGGAGCGCGGTCGGGGTCGCCGCCAAGACCGGGGAACCGATCTGCGACTGAGATCCCGTCCCGGAGACTCCGCATCGCTCCCGGCGGCGGTGAGGGCCTCGCCGGGGGCGCCGATCGCGTTGCCCGGCCGGAGGGCGGTCCGAGGTCTCCCGTCCCGGCGCCTCCGCCGGGACCACGGCCGCCCAAGCGAAACGATCGAGGTGTGGGCCGCCGGTCAGCGGTGGTAGACCTCCTCGCCGCCGACGAAGGTCATCGCGACCCTGGTCCGCCAGATGTCCGCCGCCGGTTCGGTGAACGGGTCGCGGTCCAGGACGACCAGGTCCGCGCGGTTGCCGGGGGAGATGACCCCGGCCTCGTCGTCTCCGTTGATCCAGGCCGAGCCCGCGGTGTAGGCGGTCAGCACGGTGGACAGATCCAGGCACTGGCCCGGCAGGAACGGCGTCCGGGCGGTGGGGTAGTCCACGTGCACCGAGCCGCCGGGCTCGGTGCGGTTGACCCCGACGTGCATGCCCTGGAACGGGTCGGCGGTCGAGACGGGCCAGTCACTGCCCGCGCAGAACCGGGCGCCCGAACGCAGCAGGTCGGCGAAGGGGTACTGCCAGGCGGACCGCTCCTCGCCGAGGAAGGGGATCGTCAGCTCGTCCATCTGCGCGTGATGGGTCGCCCACAGCGGCTGCAGGTTGGCGGTCACCCCGAGGGCGGCGAAGCGCGGCACGTCCGAGGGCTCGATGATCTGCAGGTGCGCGATGTGGTGCCGGTTGGCGGGGTCCGTCCCCTCGAAGCTGTCGAGGGCCTCGCGGACCGCGCGCTCGCCGATGGCGTGGAAGTGCACCTGGAAGCCGTGCCGGTCCAGCTCGGCGACGTGGCCCTTCAGCAGCGCCGGATCCACGTAGGAGAGGCCGGTGCCGCCGCAGCGGCAGTAGGGCTCGATCACCGCGGCGGTGAAGTTCTCGGTGATGCCGTCCTGCATGATCTTCACCGAGGTGGCGCGGAAGCGCTCCAGGCCCTCGGCCGAGGCACGGCGTTCGATCAGCTCGGGGATCTGCTCGGCGCCACGGGTACGGTCCCACCACAGCGCGCCGACGACCCTGGCCCTCAGCCGCCCCGAGGCGGCGGCCGACAGGTAGACGGGCAACTGGTCGTCCCAGCCCGCGTAGGAGCCGACGATGGCGTCCTGCCAGCCCGTGACGCCCAGGGAGAACAGGTGGTTCTGGGCCTCGACGAGCGCGTCGGCCATGTCGCCCGGCGTCGGGCTCGGTGCGAGCAGCCCGACCAGGTCCATCGCGCCCTCGTGCAGCACGCCGCTCGGCGTGCCGTCCGGGTCGCGCTCGATGCGTCCGTCCGGCGGGTCGGGCGTCTCGCGGGTGATGCCCGCCCGCCGCAGGGCGAGGGTGTTGACCCAGGCCGCGTGGTGGTCGCGCTGGAGCAGGTAGGCGGGCCGGTCGAGGAAGTCGATCTGTGAGCGGTGCGGCAGGCCGCCCGGGAAGGCCGCCATGTCCCAGCCGCCGCCGTCGATCCACTCGCGGGTGGTGTTCGCCTCCGCGTAGGAGATGATCCGCTCCAGGTACTCCGGCAGGCCGTAGACCTCGGACAGGTCGCACCTGGCCCGTTCGAGGCCCGCCTGCACCGGGTGGATGTGCGCGTCGGTGACGCCGGGGATCAGCAGGCCGCCGCCCAGGTCTACGGTCTCGTGGCCGGGGGCGGCCCGCCGTAGGAGGTCGGTCTCGGGGCCGACGGCGGCGATCCTGCCGTCACGGACCAGCACGGCCTCGGCGAAGGCGTCCGCTGCCAGGAACGCCCGGCCGCCGCGGAACAGGATGTCGTTCACCGCTCCTCCGCGTACACGTGGGACGGGTGGGTCATGGCTCTCCTCTGTGTGCGGTGACGGTGGTGGCTCAGCGTCCGGTGATGGAGTCGGCGACCCGTGCCAGGACGGAGGTACGGCCCAGCCCGGCCCGCTCCCTGGCGTCCGCCCTGCGGTACAGGTCGTACATGGCGTGTACCCCGATCCAGCGCAGCGGCTCGACCTCCCAGCCTCGCACCCTGCGGCCGACCCAGGGCAGCGAGGCCAGTTCGGTGTCCCGGCGCAGGATCAGGTCCCGCAGTGTACGGCCCGCCAGGTTGGTCGTGGTCACCCCGTGCCCGGTGTAGCCGCCCGCCCAGCCGATGCCGGTGGCGTGGTCGACGTGCACGCTCGCGCACCAGTCGCGGGGCACGCCGAGCACGCCGGACCAGGCGTGGGCCACCCTGGAGGCGCGCACGGCGGGGAACATGCCGGTCAGCAGCTCCCACAGCGCCTCGATCGTCCAGCTGTGCGTGTGCCCCCTGTCGTCGACGCGCGAGCCGTACAGGTAGGGCTTGCCGCGCCCGCCGAAGGCGATCCTGCCGTCCGCGGTGCGCTGGGCGTACATGTAGTAGTGCGCCATGTCGCCGAGCAGCTCGCAGCCCTCCCAGCCGATCTCGTCCCATAGCTCGCCGAGCGGTTCGGTGACGATCATGGAGCTGTTCATCGGCAGCCAGGCCCGGTGGTACTGCCGGAGTTCCGCGGTGAACCCCTCGGTCGCCCTGATGACGTAGTCGGCGCGGACGGTGCCGTACGGCGTGCGGGCCCGCCCCGGCGCGATCTCGATGACGGGGGTGCGTTCGACGATCTCCACCCCGAGGTCCCGTACGGCCCGCGCCAGGCCACGGGCGAGCTTGGCCGGCTGGATGCGGGCGCAGTGCGGGCTCCAGATCGCACTGACCGCCCCCTCGACCCGAAGGCGGGCCTCCCGTTCGGCCGGGTCGAGCAGTCTGACGTCCTCCTCCGTCCAGCCCCAGTGCCGTTCGTGCGCGAGCAGCTCACGCAGCCGCCGGTCCTGGGCGGCGTTGGTCGCCACCGTGGTCACGCCGCCCTTGACGATGTCGGCGTCGACGCCCTCCTCCCCGGCGACGGTCACGACCTCGTCGACCGCCTCGAACATCACCCGCTGCAGCCGTCTGGCCGCCTCGACGCCGTGTGTCCTGGCGTAGCGTTCCGGCGTTCCGGCCAGCTCGCCGACGAGCCAGCCGCCGTTGCGTCCTGAGGCGCCGTATCCGGCGAACTCCTTCTCCAGTACGACGACCCGCAGTTCCGGTCGCGCCTTCTTCAGGTAATACGCCGTCCACAGACCGGTGTAGCCCGCGCCGACGATCGCCACGTCGGCGTCGCGGTCGCCGCCGAGGGGGGCACCCGCCTCGGGAAGGCCGAGGGAGCGGTACCAGAAGGAGACGTCTCCGTTGACGAAGTCATCGGAGAGTGGAACACGCGTGCTCATGGCCATACATACTGCTATATCCGTCAATTAGTACGAACCTTCCAACGGAAACCGTTGTATAAACGCATCATGGGTGATATTTCATGACGTAACTGGGGTCTCACTCCCGTGTAGCGCTCCCGTAACGGAGACGCGGCAGGCTGTGCCTGACAGAGGGAGTGATCCGATGGGGTTTCTGAGGATTCGTACCACGGTTGACGAGCGTCCCGGGCGGCTGTCCTCGCTGGCCGCCGCACTGGCGGACAAGGGTGGCAACATCCTGGGCCTGAGCGTCCAGACCGACACCGAGGGCACCGTGGACGAGTTCCTCGCCGACATCCCCTCGGGGCCCGAGACGGTGCGCCGGGTGCTTGAGGAGGCGGGCGGCCGCCAGGTCCAGGTCGTCACCGCGACCGCCCACGAGCTGACCGACGAGCCGACCCGCGCCCTGCTGCTCGCCGCCGGGCTGCGCGCGGAGCCCTGGCGCCTCCCCGAACTGCTGGCCGAGCTGCTGCGCGCCGAGGACGCCCGCTGGGTCGACGGCGCGGAGAGGGGCGACCTTCCCGACCCGACGCTGCTGACCGTCCCGGTGACCCCGCGCCGCTCCGTGCGGCTGCGCAGAGCCGGGCTGCCCTTCACCCTGACGGAGGCCGCCAGGGCCGCCTCCTTCGTACGGCTGGCCCAGCCGACCCTGAGGCAGCGGCCCGGCGCCGAACGGGTCGTCACGCTGTCCGACGGCACCCAGGTGCGGGTCCGCCCGCTCACCGAGCTCTACCGCGAGGCGGTCCGCGACCTGCACGACCGCTGCTCGCCGGAGTCCCGCCGCTTCCGCTACCTCACCCCGGAGCCCGTGCTGCCGCCCCAGGCCTTCGACCGGCTCTGTGACCGCTCCCGGGGCCGGTCGCTGGTGGCCGGGCACGACGGGCAGGTCATCGCCGTGGCCACCCTCGCGCTCACCCCCGGACCGGGGACCGCAAGGATGGCCCTGCTGGTCGAGGACCGCTGGCAGGGCATGGGACTGGGCGCCGCGCTGGCCAGGATGATCCTCACCGCCGCCCGCGATCTGGGACTCGCCGAGGTCAGGGCCGCGATGCTCACGGACAACGCGCGAATGCTCGCCCTGCTGGCCTCGCTGGGAGCGGCGGTCACCCCGACCGACGACCCCGGCGTGGTCGAGGCCAGGCTCGCGGTCGGCACACTGGCCGGGGCGTTCCCGGGGTGAGTCTCCAGCCGGGTGCGCGACCTGTCCGCTGACCCGCCGTCATACGACAGGGGAGGGGGTCAGGGGGAGGAGATCCGGCCGAGGGAGGCGGGGATCTTGGCGGCCGCGGCCCTGTCCAGCAGGAACAGCGTCCGCTGCCTGCCGCGGGCGCCCGCCGCGGGAATCTGCACCGGCCCCGTGTCGGACAGCGCCAGCCGTACGGCGGAGGCCTTCTCCGCACCGGCGGCGACCACCCACACCTCACGCGCCGCCTGGATGACCGGCAGCGTCAGCGAGATCCGGGTGGGCGGCGGCTTCGGCGAACCGTGCACCGCGACCACGGGACGGGTCTCGTAGAGCGCGGGCATGCCGGGGAACAGCGAGGCGACATGGCCGTCCGGGCCCATGCCCAGCAGAAGGATGTCGAACGACGGCGCGGGCCCGTGATCCTCGGGGAGCGCGGCGCGGTGCAGCTTCTCGGCGTAGGCGTCGGCGGACTCCTCGGCCGTCATCCCGGAGTCGGGGCCGCGCATCACGTGGACACGGGCGGGGTCGAGGTCGACCTGGTCGAGCAGGGCGGCACGGGCGCCGGTCTCGTTGCGCTCAGGGTCGCCGGACGGCAGGAAACGCTCGTCACCCCACCAGATGTCCAGGTGCCGCCAGTCGATCGCGTCACGGGCGGGGCTGGCCGCGATCTCGGCCAGGGTCGCGATGCCGACGGTGCCGCCGGTCAGCACCAGGGAGGCCGAGCCCCGGCTCGACTGGACGTCGACGAGGCCGGTGATCACCCGGGCGGCGACCGCCTTGGCGAGCATGTCGGCGTCACGATGAATGATCACAGTGGGAACGCTCACGGGACTTCTCTCTCAAGAACTCTCGGCGGGTGCCACGGCCGGGCCTTCGGTACGGGAGCCCCGCCGTGAGGGCGTCCCGCGGCGGACCGCGGGACGCCTCACCCGGGTTTCAGGACTTGCGGCCGCGGGCGATCCGCCGGATCGCGGCCTCGTAGATCTCGTCCGGGTCGAGACGGCGCATCTCCTCGGCGAGCAGTTCCGCGGTCGGCCGCCTGGTCAGCGCGACCTGCCGGTCGGGCCTGCCGGGACGTGACAACGTGGCCAGCCGCCCGTCGCCACGGGTGATGGAGATGTCGCCGTTGGTGGTGGTCAGCCTGACCGCGGTCAGGCCCGGCCCCTCCGAGTCGACGACCTTGACCGGGACACCGAGGCGCTCGCTCAGCCAGGCCGCCAGCAGCAGCGCGCTCGCGTGCCCCGGCACGGCCTCGACGACCCCCTTCTTGACCTTGCCGACCGGTTGGTCGAACACGGCGGCCAGCAGGCTCCGCCACGTCGTCAGCCGGGTCCAGGCCAGGTCGGTGTCGCCGGGCACGTACCCCTTCGACCGGCCCGTGATCGCCTCGACCGAGTCGGCGGCCGACCTGGCGTCGACGATGCGGCGCTGCGCGAGCAGGCCGATCGGGTCCTTCGCCGGGATGGCGGGGCAGGAGCCCGGCCACCAGACGACCACCGGGGTGTCGGTCAGCAGCAGCGGGCCGACCACCGATTCGGCGTGCTCGGTGAGCTCGCCGTACAGGCGCAGCAGGATCACCTCGCCCGGGGTCGTCTCGCCGACCCGGATCTCGGCGTCGAGACGGTTGGGCTCCCTCTGGCCACGGGGGATGACGACCAGTATCCGGGAGGGGTGCTCCCTGGCCGCCTCGGTCGCCGCCCTGACCGCGTCGTACTGGTTGCCCTCGTCGCACACCACCACCAGCGTCAGCACCATGCCGACCGCGGGGGTGCCCATCTGGTGCCGCAGCTGGGTGAGCTGGGAGGAGATCTTCGACGCCGTCGTGCCGGTGAGCATGAAGCTCGTCATCTACAACCTCCTCCACTCGCGTCCGTCGCGGGCCATCATCTCGTCGGCCGAGGTGGGACCCCAGGTGCCGGAGGGATACTCCTCCGGCGGGCCCTGGGTGGCCCAGAAGTCCTCGATCGGGTCGAGGATCTTCCACGACAGCTCGACCTCCCGCTGGTGCGGGAAGAGCGGCGGATCACCGATCAGCACGTCCAGCAGCAGCCGCTCGTAGGCCTCGGGGGAGGACTCCATGAACGACTCGCCGTAGGCGAAGTCCATCGAGACGTCCCTGACCTCCATCGCGGTCCCCGGCACCTTCGAACCGAAGCGCACCGTGATGCCCTCGTCCGGCTGGACCCGGATGACCAGGGCGTTCTGTCCCAGGATCTCGGTGTCGTCCTTGCTGAACGGCAGGTGCGGCGCACGCTGGAAGATCACCGCGACCTCGGTCACCCTGCGGCTGAGGCGCTTGCCGGTGCGCAGGTAGAACGGCACCCCGGCCCAGCGGCGGTTGGCGATCTCCAGCTTGACCGCGGCGTAGGTCTCGGTGATGGAGTCCGGCGGGATGCCGTCCTCCTGGGTGTAGCCCGCCACCGGCTCCCCGCCCTGCCAGCCGGGCCCGTAACGACCCCTGGCGGTGGACAGCTCCAGGTCCGGCGGGAGCTGTACCGCCTTGAGGACCTTCTCCTTCTCCCTGCGCAGCGAGTCGGCCCCGAACGACGTCGGGTCCTCCATCGCCACCAGCGCGAGCAGCTGCAGCAGGTGGTTCTGGATGACGTCACGGGCCGCGCCGATGCCGTCGTAGTATCCGGCCCTGCCGCCGATGCCGATGTCCTCGGCCATTGTGATCTGGACGTGGTCGACGTAACCCCGGTTCCAGATCGGCTCGAACAGGTTGTTGGCGAAGCGCAGCGCCAGGATGTTCTGGACGGTCTCCTTGCCCAGGTAGTGGTCGATGCGGAACACCGAGCTCTCCGGGAAGACGGCGCTGGTGATCGCGTTGAGCTCCTGGGCGCTCCGCAGGTCGTGCCCGAAGGGCTTCTCGATCACCACGCGGCGCCAGGAGCCCTCCGGGGCGTTGGCCAGCCCCGTGCGCTTGAGCTGCTGGACCACCACCGGGAAGAACTTCGGCGGAACCGACAGGTAGAACCCGTAGTTGCCGCCCGTCCCCCTGGTCTGGTCGATCTCCTTGAGCATCATGGCCAGCGCGTCGAAGGCCCCGTCGTCGGTGAACTCCCCGGGGCAGAAGAAGATGCCCTCGGAGAGCTGCTTCCAGACCTCCTCGCGGAAGGGCGTGCGCGCGTGCTCCTTGACGGCGTCATGGGTGAGCTGCGCGAAGTCCTGGTCCTGCCAGTCGCGGCGGGCGAAACCGACCAGGGAGAAACCGGGGGGCAGCAGCCCCCGGTTCGCCAGGTCGTAGATCGCCGGCAGCAGCTTCTTGCGCGCCAGGTCGCCCGTCACGCCGAACAGGACCAGCACGCACGGGCCCGCGACCCGGGGCAGCCGCTTGTCGCGGGGGTCGCGCAGCGGATTGGACTCGATCAGGGCCTCGGTGGTGCTGACGGTCGCCGCCGCGGACGTCTCGGCCGCGGACCGCTCGCCCCCCACGGGGTCGGCGTGCGCGTCCTCGCCGCGCACGTCCTCCGGCTCCGCCTCTGCCGGGCGGGCTCCGGACTGCTTGTCACTCATTCAGGCCTCCCGCGCAGCCTCAAGGAGGCGTGCGACACCGGCGGTGCGGTCGGTCAGGTGGAGTCGTACCGCGGGCCGTCCCCGCCCGGCCAGCGCGTCCTGGTCTCCCAGAGCCTGCGCCAGCTGCAGCCTGCCCAGCGTGTACGGCTTGCCGGGCACCTCGACGTCCTCCTCGACGGCCCCGGTGATCTGCAGGAACACACCGTTCTGCGGGCCGCCCTTGTGGTACTGGCCGGTCGAGTGCAGGAAACGGGGGCCCCACCCGAAGGTGACCGGCCGCTCGGTGCGCACCGCGAGGCGGCCACGCAGCGTCGCCGGGTCGGCGGCGCTCCAGGCGTCGGTCATCTCCTCGAAGGAGGCGTCCTCGGCGTGCGGGGCGTCGAAGGCCGCCTCCCTGTCGAGGTAGGCCATGATCGCCAGATAGCCGTCCTCGGGGACGGCCTCCAGCAGGCGGGTGAGCACCTCGGGCAGGTCCTTGGGGACCTCGCCGCCGGGCAGCTCGCCGTACACCTCGACCGGGCCGTCGACCAGGATCGGCGTGCCCGTGGGCAGCTCCTCCCGGTCGAGCAGCCTGCCGGTGTTCTCCTTCGACTCGGCCACGTTCGGCTGGTTGAAGGGGTCGATGCCCAGCAGGCGGCCCGCGACGGCCGTGGCGTACTCCCACACCAGGAACTGGGCTCCCAGCGGGCCGCCGACCGTGACCACCCCGTCGGAGTCGATCCCGGCGACCAGCTCGTCCGGAGCCTCACCGGGGTCGGCGCCGACGACCGGCAGGATGCCCCTGCCGGACTTGCCGGTCGACTCGGCGATCAACTGCTCGATCCAGTCGGGCAGGCCGTTGATCTCGGACAGGCCGTCCTCAAGCACGAGCTTGTCGCGCCCGGCGAGCGCGGCGGCGCCGAGGGCGGCGCCCAGCTCCAGGCCGGGGTTGCCCTCGGACCGCGCGAGCAGCGGCCGCACCTCGGCGGCCTCGTCGAGCAGCCGCTCGACGTCGGCGCCGGCCAGCGCGCTGGGCACCAGGCCGAAGGCCGTCAGGGCGCTGTAGCGGCCACCGACGTTCGGGTCGGCCAGGACGACCGGGTAACCGGCCTCGACGGCGATCCGCTCAAGCGGCGAGCCGGGGTCGGTGACCACGACGATCCGCTCGGCCGGGTCGATGCCCGCCTCACGGAAGGCCTTCTCGTAGATACGCCGGTGGCTGTCGGTCTCGACGGTGCCACCGCTCTTGCTGGCGACGACCAGGACCGTGCGGTCGAGCCTGTCGCGCAGCGCGCGCAGCACCTGGCCGGGGTCGGTCGTGTCGAGCACGGTCAGCGGCACGTCGGCGGTCGTGGTGATGACCTCGGGGGCCAGTGAGGAGCCGCCCATGCCGGCCAGGACCACGTGGTCGAGGCCCCGCTCGCGGGCCCGCTCGACCAGCTCGCCGATCTGCGGCAGCAGCTGCCTGCTGCTCAGCGGAAGGTCGAGCCAGCCGAGACGGATCGCGGCCTCGGCCGCGGCGTCCGGGCCCCACAGGGCGGGGTCTCCGTTGGAGAGGGCCTCGGGAACGCCCTCTGAGGCGAGCCGGGCGGCCGCCTCGGCGGCCTGCTCGGCGAGCTTCTCCTCGGCGAACGTCACGGAAACCGACATGTGTTTCACGCCTTCCGGAGTTCGGCGGCGACGGTGGCCAGCAGCTCGTTCCAGGAGGCCTCGAACTTCTCGACGCCCTCCTCCTCCAGCACCCGCACGACGTCGTCGTAGTCGATGCCGGCCTCCTTGAGGGCGGCCATGGTGTTCCAGGCGTCCTCGTAGTGGGGGCGGACGGTGTCACCGGTGACGCGGCCGTGGTCGGCGACGGCGTTGAGGGTCTTCTCCGGCATGGTGTTGACCGTGTTCCGGGTGACCAGCTCGTCGACGTAGAGGGTGTCGGGGTAGCTGGGGTCCTTGGTGCCGGTCGAGGCCCACAGCGGGCGCTGCGGGCGGGCCCCCGCGGCGCTCAGCGCCTGCCAGCGCGGAGAGTTGACCACGTCCTCGTAGGCGGCGTGGGCCAGGCGGGCGTTGGCGACCGCGGCCTTGCCCTTGAGGGCCCCGGCCTCGGGGGTGCCGACCTTGTCCAGGCGCTTGTCGATCTCGGTGTCGACCCGGCTGACGAAGAAGGAGGCGACCGACTCGATGCCCGCCAGGTTCAGGCCGTTGGCCTTGGCCCGTTCGAGGCCGGTCAGCCAGGCGTCCAGGACCGCGCGGTAGCGTTCGAGGGAGAAGATCAGCGTGACGTTGACGCTGATGCCCTCCGAGATCGCCTGCGTGATCGCGGGCAGGCCCTCGGCCGTCGCGGGGATCTTGATGAACAGGTTGGGACGGTCCACCATCCACCACAGCGCCCGCGCCTCGGCGACGGTCTCGTCCGTCTTCTTGGCCAGGCGGGGGTCGACCTCGATGGAGACCCTGCCGTCGACGCCGCCGGTGGCGTCGTAGACGGGCCTGAGCACGTCGGCGGCCCAGCGGATGTCGTAGGTGGTGATGGCGCGCACCGCCTCCTCGACCTCCACCCTCCGCACGGCGAGGTCGTGGAGCTGGGTGTCGTAGGCGTCGCCCTTGCTCAGCGCCGAGGCGAAGATCGTCGGGTTGGAGGTGACGCCGACCACGTGCTTGTCGCGGATCAGCGCCTCCAGGTTGCCGGTGCGCAGGCGCTCCCGGCTGATGTCGTCAAGCCAGATGGAGACGCCCTGGTCGGATAGGCTCTTGAGAATCTCACTCATGATCAATTTCCCGTCGTCTCGCCCTTGTCGGCCCCGGTCCTGGCGAGGCTTGCCTTGGCTGCGGCGGCCACGCGCTCGGCGGTGAGACCGAACTGCTCGTAAAGGGTCCTGTAGGGAGCCGAGGCTCCGAAGTGCTCCAGGCTGACCACTTCCCCCTCATCTCCCACGAACTCCCGCCAGCCCAGCCCGATTCCCGCCTCGACGGCGACCCTCGCGCGGACCGCCGGCGGCAGCACCGTCTGCCGGTAGGCGGCGTCCTGGGCGTTGAACCACTCGACGCACGGCATCGAGACGACCCGGGCGGAGATGCCCTGGGCCTCAAGGAGCTCACGGGCCCCGACGGCCAGTTCGACCTCCGAGCCGGTGCCGATCAGGATGACGTCGGGCTGCCCGTCGGAGGCGTCCTGGAGTACGTAGGCGCCCTTGGCGACCTTCTCCGCGTCGGCGGTGCCCTCGTAGACCGGCAGGTTCTGCCGGGTCAGCGCCAGCGCGGCCGGGCGGTCGGTGTGCTCGATCACGGTCCGCCAGGCGGCGACGGTCTCGTTGGCGTCGGCGGGCCGCACCACGTCGAGGCCGGGAATGGCGCGCAGCGACCACAGGTGCTCGATCGGCTGGTGGGTCGGGCCGTCCTCGCCGAGGCCGATGGAGTCGTGCGTCCACACGTAGACGACCGGCAGCTGCATCAGCGCCGCCAGCCGTACGGCGGGGCGCATGTAGTCGCTGAAGACCAGGAACGTGCCACCGTAGGGCCGGGTGCCGCCGTGCAGCGCGATGCCGTTGAGGATGGCCCCCATGCCGTGCTCGCGGATGCCGAAGTGCAGCGTCCTGCCGTAGCGGTTCCCGGGGAACTCCTTGGTCTGGTACTCGTCGGGGATGAAGGACGGCTCGCCCTTCATCGTGGTGTTGTTCGACTCGGCGAGGTCGGCCGAGCCGCCCCACAGCTCGGGCAGTACCCGTGCCAGGCTGCCCAGCACCTCGCCGGAGGCCTTGCGGGTCGCCACGGAGGCGCCGGGCTCGAAGGCCGGCAGCGCCTCGGTCCAGCCGGCGGGCAGCAGCCTGGCGGAGATGCGGTCGAACTCCGCGGCCCGCTCGGGGTTGGCCTCCCGCCAGGCGATGTAGCCCTTCTCCCACTCGGCGTGGGCGGCGCGGCCCCGCGCGACCACCTCGCGGGCGTGCTCCAGCACCTCGCCGGGAACGTCGAAGCTCTTGGCCGGGTCGAGCCCCAGGATCTCCTTGGTGGCGGCGACCTCGTCGGCGCCCAGGGCCGAGCCGTGGACCTTGCCGGTGTTCTGCTTGTTGGGCGCGGGCCAGCCGATGACGGTGCGCAGCCTGATGAAGGAGGGCTTCCCGGTCTCGGCGCGGGCGGCCTCAAGGGCCTGGTACAGCTCCGCGACGTTCTCCGAGTAGGTGTCGCCCGCCGTCCAGTCGACGGTCTGGACGTGCCAGCCGTACGCCTCGTAGCGCTTGACGATGTCCTCGCTCAGCGCGATCTGGGTGTCGTCCTCGATGGAGATGTGGTTGCTGTCGAAGACGACGACCAGGTTGCCGAGCTTCTGGTGACCGGCCAGGGCGCTGACCTCGTGGCTGATGCCCTCCTCGATGTCGCCCTCGGAGGCGATGCACCAGATGGTGTGGTCGAAGGGGCTGGTGCCCTCGGCGGCGGCCGGGTCGAACAGGCCGCGCTCACGGCGGGCGGCCATGGCCATGCCGACGGCGTTGCCGATGCCCTGGCCCAGCGGGCCCGTGGTCGTCTCGACGCCGACGGTGTGGCCGTGCTCGGGGTGCCCCGGGGTGAGGCTGCCCCACTGGCGGAGGCTCTTCAGGTCGTCGAGGGACAGTCCGTAGCCGGACAGGAAGAGCTGGATGTAGAGGGTCAGGCTCGAGTGCCCGGCGGAGAGCACGAAACGGTCCCGGCCCACCCACGTGGGATCGGAGGGGTCATGGCGCATCAACCGCTGGAAAAGCAGGTAGGCGGCGGGCGCCAGGCTCATCGCGGTGCCCGGGTGACCGGATCCCGCCTTCTCTACCGCGTCCATCGCCAGGGCCCGTACGACGTCGACCGCCCGGCGGTCAAGGTCGCTCCATTCAAGGGCTGGCACGAGTTCGCTGCTCAACTGCTCGATCTCCGGATCTATTCGTGTGATGGTGGCGCCGGTTTGGCTTTTCCCGCCCACACCGGACCCTAACGGTTCGGCATCGCTACCGTTGCGTAGGCTGAGCCGGGGCGAGTCCGCAGGAGCTTCAACAGATGTGGACACAGCCCCCCAAGGCATCACATCGTGCCGCTTCCCCACCCCATGCCGGAACCGGCCACCCCAACAACTACAGTTGATTGCTCAGGCTGGCTGGTGCCCGCATCCACGGATTCGCTCTCAATCAGAGGTTACGCGTTGACCCCGCACGTGCTGGAAGCGCCGTAAATGGTGCTGACCGACAAGCAATCGACGACCCCGCCCGCGACGGAGGCGGCCGCGTCCGACGCGCCGCGCTCGTTCGGCGACGTCGTGAAGGCCTATGTCGCCCTCACCAAGCCGCGGATCATCGAGCTGCTGCTGATCACGACGCTGCCGGTGATGTTCCTGGCGGCCAAGGGCCTGCCCCCGCTGTGGATCGCCGTCTGCACGCTGGTCTTCGGCACCCTTTCCGCGGGCAGCGCCAACGCGCTGAACTGCTACATCGACCGCGACATCGACGCGGCGATGCGCCGCACCCGGCGCCGCCCGCTGGCCCGTGACCAGGTGCCGCCGACGAACGCGCTGATCTTCGGCGTCGTCCTCGGCGTGCTGTCGACTCTTGGCCTGGGTTTGACGGTGAATTGGCTCGCCGCGCTGCTCTCGCTGGCGGCCAACCTCTTCTACGTGCTCGTCTACTCGATGATCCTCAAGCGCAGGACCCCGCAGAACGTGGTGTGGGGCGGCATCGCGGGCTGCATGCCGGTGCTGATCGGCTGGGCGGGCGTCACCGGGAGCCTCTCCTGGGCCCCCGTCGTGCTCTTCGGCGTGGTGTTCTTCTGGACGCCGCCGCACACCTGGACCCTGGCCATGCGCTACAAGGAGGACTACGCCGCGGCGAAGGTCCCCATGCTTCCCGTGGTCGCCACCGAGCGCCGGGTGGTGCTGGAGAGCCTGGCCTACACCTGGGCCACGGTGCTGTGCTCGCTGCTGCTGTGGCCGATCGCGGGGACGACGCTCCTGTACCCCGTCGTGGCCACCGTCCTCGGCGCGGCCTGCCTGTGGGAGGTCTACCGCCTCCTCGGCCGGGTCAACGCGGGCAAGACCGGTGTGGACCTGCGGCCGATGCGCTTCTTCCACTGGTCGAACGCCTATCTGGCGTTGCTCTTCCTCGCGGTCGCCGTCGACTCCCTGCTCGTCTGAGCCCGCCCGCTCCGAGGGGTCCCACCGTTTCGTGCCGCCCTGTCCGGCAATACCTCTTCGTGGCCGGTTACGGACCACCATGAGGCGAGAGGGGACACGTCGTGGCTGATCGGTTACGGTTGCCGCATGGCGAGTCGTGATCCCCGCTGGGTCTTGAGGGACCGCCCGTCCGTCGCGCTGATCGCGGGGCTCGTCGTGGCCGGTCTGTGCGCGCTGGCCTCCTTCTCCTTCGACCTGCTCAACGGAGATCCGGTCTACTTCTTCATCGCCCTGGCCCTGGCGCTCGCGCCGGTCCCCGTGCTGCTGGCGGCGGTGCTGGCGCTGGACCGGATGGAGCCCGAGCCCCGCAGCAACCTGATCTTCGCCTTCGCCTGGGGCGCCGGGGTCGCGGTCCTGGTGGCCGGTGTGGTCAACTCCCTCGGCCTGATCTACATCGAGAGCACCGTCCAGCTCGGCTACGACAGCGCGCGCAACATCGCCGCCACCTTCGGCGCCCCGGTGGTCGAGGAGACGATGAAGGGCCTGGTCCTGCTGGGTCTGCTCAGGTTCAGGCGGGCCGAGCTCGACGGGCCGACCGACGGCGTCATCTACGCCAGCATGGTCGGCCTCGGCTTCGCGATGAGCGAGAACGTCAGCTACTACGTGGCCGCCCTGCACGAGATGGGGGCCAGGGGACTGGCCGTGACGGTCGTGCTGCGGGGCATCCTGTCGCCGTTCGCCCACCCGCTGTTCACCTCGATGATCGGCGTCGCGGTCGCCTACGCCGCCCAGCGCCGGGGGCCGGGACGCATCTGGGTGGTCGCGGCGGGCTGGGCCGGCGCCATGCTGCTGCACGGCATCTGGAACGGCCTGGCCTCCTACGTGGGCGTGGGCGGCCTGGCCGCCGCCTACCTGCTGCTGCTGGTCGTGCTGGTGGTGCTGATCTGGATCGTCTTCAGGGACCGCAAGCGGATCGTCGGGCTGATCACCACCTACCTGCCCGCCTACGGGGCGACGGGCCTGGTCGGGCCGTACGACGTGGTCATGCTCTCCTCACTGCCCGGGCGCCGCAACGCCAGGCAGTGGGCGAAGGAGAACGGTGGCGGCGCGGGGCTGCGGGCGATGCGCGACTACCAGCTCGCCGCCACCGAGCTGGGCCTGCTGCACGAGCGGGCCAGACGACACGTGATCGACGAGCACACGTTCAACGAGGAGCAGCAGGCCCTGCTGCAGTGCATGGCCGACGCCCGCTCGGCGTTCCCGCCGCCGAGCGCCCCCGGCGGTGCCGGGCCGTACGGCGCGCAGGCGCAGCCCTGGGGGCCCACGCCGTACTCACCGCACCCCCGGCAGGCCCCCTACCCGCGTCCCGACTGAGCCGCCGTGCGGAGCGCGGTGTCCAGGGTGGTCTCGCGCGGCCCCGGGAAGACGGGGGAGGAGCGCAGCACGACCGCGTCCAGGAAGCCCTTCGCGGCGGCGCCGAACTCGCGGACGGCGCCGGCGTAGGTGGTCGCGGCCCATCGGGTGGCCGAGTCGTCGCCGACGCCGAACGTCTCCAGGCCCGCGGCGCGGCACAGCGTCACGGCCCTGGGCAGGTGGAAGAGCTGCGTCACCACGGTGACCTTGGTCGCCCCGAACACCTGGCGGGCCCGTACACACGAGTCCCAGGTGTCGAAGCCCGCGTAGTCGAGCACGAGGGCGCGTGGGGGGACGCCGCGGGCGATCAGGTAGTCGCGCATGGCGGTCGGCTCGTCGTAGTCCCTCCTGCTGTTGTCGCCGGACAGCAGCAGGGTCCGCACCCTGCCCGACCGGTACAGCTCGGCGGAGACGTCCAGCCGCCTGGCCAGCATCGGGGAGGGACGGCCACCGGGGGCGGCGGCGCCGAGGACCAGCGCCGTGGGGGCAGGGGGGACGCCCGTGGTCCAGGTGGGGGAGGAGTCGGCGACCGCCGTGTGCCCGGAGCTGGACAGCCGGGCCCAGGTCGGCGGGGCGAGCGCCAGCACGCTCAGCAGGACGAGTCCCTGGTAGAGGCGTCGCATGGTGGGGCGTGACAGTGCCAATAAGCCGGTCATACGGCCATTTTTGCCGATATTTCCGGGCTATTTGTGATCTTTGGGTGGATCAGGAGGACGCGAGGCGCTCGGCCCCGAACGGCCCCCGCGAACGCAGCGTGAACCCCACCCGCAGCGCGTAGATCCACACCAGCGTCGAGCCGAAGACGTGCAGGCCGACCAGGAAGGCGGGCAGGGCCAGGAAGTACTGGACGTACCCGATGACGCCCTGGGCCAGCTCCACGCCCAGCAGCGTCAGCGCCGCGCGCCGGGCCGCGGCGGGTGCCCCGGTGACGTACAGCGCGAACAGCAGGGCGAAGGTGAGCCCGACCACGACGTAGACCACGTCGGCGTGGATCCTGGCCACGGTCTCGATGTCGAAGGCGAAGCGGGAGGCGGCCTCGTCCCCCGAGTGCGGCCCGGTGCCGGTCACCACGACACCCGCGACGAGCAGGACGGCCACCGCGGGCACAAGCGCGAGACCGAGCGTGCGGATGGCCGGATGGACCAGCGGTTCGGGCGCCGCGTCTCCCTCCTGGGCACGGGCGAGGAAGACGACGGCGGCGGCGAGCATGCCGATGGAGAGCAGGAAGTGCACGCTCACGGTCACCGGGTTGAGCATGGTGCGCACGACCAGGCCGCCCCACAGCGCCTGCGCGGCCACCCCGGCCGGCTGGATCCAGGCCAGCGTCGTCAGGTCGCGGCGCCGGGGACGCAGCCGCGCGGCCGAGACCAGGCAGGCCAGCCCCACGATCAGGACCACGAAGCTCAGCAGCCGGTTGCCGAACTCCACGGCCATGTTGATCGGGGAGATGTCGGCGTGGGCGACCGGGATGAAGCTGTCGGCGGTGCACCGGGGCCAGGTGGGGCAGCCGAGGCCGGAGCCGGTGACCCGTACGACGGCGCCGGTCACCACGATGCCCACGTTGACGACGACGGTCGCCAGTGCCCAACGGCGCAGGATCGCGGGCGTGGGGGACAACACCCCGGGCAGGAAGCCAAGGGCACGTGGACGTGCCTGGTCGAGGAGGTGGTTCACGGCTCACATGCTAGGTGGCGTGGGCGGTGGTCCCGCCGCTGCCCCACGCGCTCGGGCCGGGACACGGCAGGGCGGGTGGACCGCGCGGCGGAGATCGGCTGAACTGGAGGGTGGCGGCCGATTGATCCCCCGAAAAGCATGTGACATGTTACTGGTGGGCCGATCCGGGAACGAGGTGGATCATGCCGGACGTCGTGGTGATCGGCGCGGGAGCCGTCGGGGCCGCCTGCGCCTACTACGCGGCGCGCGCGGGCCTGGACACCCTCGTCGTCGACCGGGGATCGGTCGCGGCGGGCACCACGGGGGCCGGGGAGGGAAACGTCCTCGTCTCGGACAAGGCGCCGGGACCCGAGCTCGCCCTGGCCCTGCTCTCCCGCGACCTCTGGCTCGGCCTGGCCGCCGAAGGCGGTGACGGGGGGTTCGAGTACGAGCCGAAGGGCGGCCTGGTGGTCGCCAGGACCTCCCGGGAGCTCACCGCCCTCACCGCTCTGGCCACGGCGCAGGCGGGGCAGGGAGCCGAGCACGTCGTCGTCCCCCCGGACGCGCTCGGAGACCACGAACCCCACCTGGCGGACGGCATGGCCGGAGGCGTGCTCTACCCGCAGGACGCCCAGGTCCAGCCCGCGCTGGCGGCGGCCGGGCTGATCCGGCGCGGCGCCGAACGCTTCGGCGGGGGCACCCTGATGCTGCGTACCGGCGTCACCGTCACCGGCCTGCTGCGCGCCGGGAGCCGGGTCACCGGCGTCGCGACCGACCACGGCGACATTCTCGCCGGAGCCGTCGTCAACGCCGCGGGCACCTGGAGCGGTGAGATCGCCGCCATGGCGGGCACCGGCCTGCCGATCCTGCCCAGGAGGGGGTTCGTGCTGGTCACGGAGCCGATCCCGGAGCCGCTGATCAGGCACAAGGTCTACACCGCCGCCTACGTCACCGACGTGGCCAGCGACTCGGAGAACCTGGAGACCTCGGCCGTCGTCGAGGCGACCCCCTCGGGGCCCGTGCTCGTCGGCGCCAGCCGGGAACGCGTCGGCTTCGACCGCACGACCTCGATCCCGGTGCTGGAACGCCTGGCCCGCCAGGCCGTCGAGTTGTTCCCCGTGCTGGCCGGGCGCAGGGCGATCCGGGCCTACTGCGGCTTCCGCCCCTACAGCCCCGACCACCTGCCCGTGATCGGGGAGGACCCCGCGGCTCCGGGCCTGCACCACGCCTGCGGCCACGAGGGCGCAGGCATCGGCCTGGCCCCCGCGACCGGTCACCTGCTCGCCCAGACCCTGGCCGGCGTCACCCCCGACCTGGATCTGAGCCCCTTCCGGCCAGGACGCTTCGAGGAGGCACGCCGATGAGACCCGAGGACCGCGGACGGCCGTACGACCTGGTGGGGGCCCGTCCCGAGGCGGAGTTCGAGATCAGCGTGGACGGCGTTCCCGTCCCCGTCGTCCCCGGGCAGACCGTCGGCGCGGCCCTGCACGGCGCGGGCGTGCGCTCCTGGCGGCTCACCCGCCGGGAGGGCAGGCCACGCGGGCTGTTCTGCGGCATCGGCGTCTGCTTCGACTGCCTGGTCACGGTCAACGGCGTCCCGTCCCTGCGGGCCTGCCTGACCGAGGCGCGGCCCGGCGACCGGATCACCACCGGGGAGGGCGACCGGTGAGCGGCGGATACGACCTCGCCGTCGTCGGAGCGGGCCCGGCCGGGGTCGCCGGTGCGCTCAGCGCCTGCCTGGCCGGGCTGGACGTCGTGCTGATCGACGGCGCTCCGCGTCCCGGCGGCCAGTACTTCCGCCATCTGCCCGAGGGGTTCCACGCCACCCGTCAGGAGACGCTCCACCACGGGCTCGGCAGGTTCGCCAGGCAGTGGGAGACGCTCACCTCCCGCGCGGCCGTACTGCTCGGGCACCGCGTCTGGGCGGTTGAGGACACCGGCGACGGGTTCGCCGTGCGCTGCCTCGAAGGCGACCGCGAGGAACGGCCCCGCACGGTCACCGCCAGGAGGCTGCTGTTGGCCACCGGCGCCCACGACAGGCCGCTGCCCTTCCCCGGCTGGGACCTGCCCGGCGTGCTCACGGCGGGCGGGGCGCAGGCCCTGCTCAAAGGCGACCTCGTCGTCGCGGGGGACAGGGTCGTGGTCGCCGGGACCGGGCCGTTCCTGCTGCCGGTGGCCGCCGGCCTGGCCAGGGCGGGAGCGGACGTGCGCGGCGTCTACGAGGCCAACGGCCGCCTCGGCCTCGCCAGGCACCCGCTGCTCGCCGCGGGCAGGGCCGCCGAGGCCCTCGGGTACGGCGTGAGCCTGGCCGGGCACCGCGTTCCCTACCTCGGCCGTCACGCGGTGATCGAGGCGCACGGCCGCGACGCCCTGACCCATGTCACGGTGGCGAGACTGGACGCACGCTGGCGCCCCCTGGCCACCAGAACCGTCGAGTGCGACACCCTGGCCTGCGGATACGGCTTCGTCCCCCAGATCGAGCTGCCCGTCCAGCTCGGTTGCCTGACCCGCCAGGAGGCCGACGGCACCCCCGTCGTGGCGGTCGACGCGGGCATGCGCACGAGCGTGTCCGGCGTCTACGCGGCCGGGGAGACGACCGGGGTGGGCGGGGCGCTGCTCGCCGAGGCCGAGGGGCGTGTGGCGGGCCGGGCGGCCGCCGCGGACCTGGGCCGCCGCGTCCCGCCGCTGCCCGCTCTCTCCAGACGCGTGGCCCGTCTGTCCGCCTTCGCCCGCGCGCTGGCCCGGGCCTACCCCGTACGGCCCGGCTGGCAGGGCTGGCTGCGCGAGGACACCCTGATCTGCCGGTGCGAGGAGGTGCCCCTCTCCGCCGTGCGCGAGGCGCGTTCCCTGGGCGCCCGCGACGCCCGCGCCGTGAAACTCCTGGCCCGGCCCGGCATGGGCTGGTGCCAGGGCCGGATGTGCGGACACGCCGTCGCCGCCCTCGCCGGCGACGGCCCCGAGCCGCCCCGGCGCCCGATCGCCCAGCCGGTACGGCTCGGCGACCTGGCGAACCCTCCCCCCGCGACCCCCTGAGGAGTCTGATGACGACGGACCGGGACAGGCCCTGGCACGGCGTGACGGTGGCCACCGCGCTTCCCCTGACGGACGACCTTTCCATCGATCTGGACGGCTACGCCGCTCACTGCCGGGGGCTGCTCGACGGAGGTTGCGACGGTGTGGTGCCGAACGGCTCACTGGGCGAGTACCAGACGCTGACCCCGCAGGAACGGGCCCGGGTGGTCGAGACGGCGGTCGCGGCCGTCGGCGGAGACCGGGTCATGCCGGGAGTGGCCGCCTACGGGGCGACCGAGGCGCGCCGCTGGGCCGAGCAGGCACGCGAGGCCGGATGCGGCGCGGTGATGCTGCTGCCGCCGACCGTCTACCGGGCCGACGAACGGGCCGTGGTCGAGCACTACCGCGAGGTCGCCGCGGCGGGCCTGCCCGTCGTGGCCTACAACAATCCCCACGACACCAGGGTGGACCTCACCCCGGACCTGCTGGCCAGGCTGTACGGCGAGGGCCTGATCGTCGCGGTCAAGGAGTTCAGCGGCGACGTCCGCAGGGCCTACCGGATCGCCGAACTCGCCCCCGGCCTCGACCTGCTCGCGGGCGCCGACGACGTGCTGCTCGAACTGGCCGTCGCGGGCGCGGTGGGCTGGGTCGCCGGATTCCCCAACGCGCTTCCCGGCCCCTGCGCCGCCCTGTACCGGGCGGCCGTCGCGGGAGACCTGGCCACGGCGCTGCCGCTGTACCGCGCGTTGCACCCGCTGCTCCGCTGGGACTCGGCGACCGTGTTCGTCCAGGCCGTCAAGCTGTCCATGGACCTGGCCGGGCTGCGGGGCGGGCCGTGCCGTCCGCCGAGGCTGCCGCTGTCACCGGAGCAGGAGGCCGCCGTGCGCGAGGCGACGCTGCGGGCCCTTACGGTCACGGGGGCCCTTACGGTTACGGGGGAGGGAACCGAGAAGGAGGGCCGATGAGGACGAGACGGGTCTTTCACGCGGTCGACTCCCACACCGAGGGCATGCCGACCCGCGTGATCACCGGGGGAGTCGGCGTCGTTCCCGGCGCGACAATGGCCGAGCGCCGCCTGCGCTTCATGGCGGAGATGGACCACGTCAGGACCCTGCTCATGTACGAGCCGCGCGGCCACTCGGCGATGAGCGGGGCGATCCTGCAGCCGCCGGCCCGTCCCGACGCCGACTTCGGGGTCCTCTACATCGAGGTCTCCGGCTGCCTGCCCATGTGCGGGCACGGCACCATCGGCGTGGCGACCGTCCTGGTCGAGACCGGGATGGTCGAGGTCGCCGAACCGGTGACGGTCGTGCGCCTGGACACCCCCGCCGGGCTGGTCGTCGCCGAGGTGCGGGTCGAGGACGGCGCGGCGACCTCGGTGACCATCACCAACGTGCCCTCCTTCGTGGTCGGCCTCGACCGTACGGTCCGGGTCGACGGCCTGGGCGAGGTCGTCTACGACCTGGCCTACGGCGGCAACCACTACGCGATCCTGCCGATCGAGTCCGTCGGCCTGCCGTTCGAACGTTCGCACGGGCGGCGCATTCTCGACGCGGGCCTGGCGATCATGGAGGCGATCAACGAACAGGACGAGCCGGCCCACCCGCTCGACCCCGCGATCAGGGGCTGCCACCACGTGCAGTTCACCGCCCCCGGCTCGGACGCCCGCCACTCGCGGCACGCGATGGCCATCCACCCCGGCTGGTTCGACCGCTCGCCGTGCGGCACGGGAACCAGCGCCAGGATGGCCCAGCTGCACGCCAGGGGTGAGCTCGCCCCCGGCGCCGACTTCGTGAACGAGTCGTTCATCGGCACCCGCTTCGTCGGCAGGATCGCCGGGGAGACGAGCGTCGCCGGGCTGCCCGCGGTGATCCCGGCCATCACCGGCAGGGCGTGGATCACCGGGACCGCGCAGTACTTCCTCGACCCCCGCGACCCCTTCCCCGAGGGGTTCCTGCTGTGAACCCGGGGGCGTCCCGGCGAGCACGCCGTACGCCCCCGGGATTCCCCTCCACGGGAGTAGGCTGACCCGCGACGGCCTACCGTGGTCACGGCCGCCCCCTCCCGAGCCGTCCGCCGGGTACGGCGGCGCGCACCGGGCGTCGGAAGCCGTCGGAGCCCGCGGAGTGGTCCCCCGAGTGCGGAGGATCGGCCCATCCCCTCTGCGGAGCGCTATGATCACCACCGGTCATCCGGCCGGGAACCCGGGAACCTGTCGCCGGTGCCTCACGGCACGGGACCCGGGCGTTCGAGAAAGTGGGCACGGAGCGGGGAGGCCTCGACGGCGTCCGCCGCCTGCAAGAGTCGACGAGTGCGAGACGAGAGGCACGGGAATGGCTCCTTCGGCGCAGGACCGGCTCGACCTGCCGGCCGTGGGCGAGCGGCAGAGCCTGCGCGAGCAGGTGGCCCACGCGTTACGGGCCGCTCTGATCACCGGTGAGATGCGGCCCGGTGTCGTCTACTCGGCGCCGGTGCTGGCCGCCCAGTTCGGGGTCTCCGCGACCCCGGTGCGCGAGGCGATGCTCGACCTGGCCAAGGAGGGCCTGGTCGAGGCGGTGCGCAACAAGGGCTTCCGGGTCACCGAGCTGTCGGAACGCGACCTGGACGAGATCACCGAGATCCGCAAACTCATCGAGGTGCCCACGGTCGCGAGGCTGGCCGACACGGGCCTGGCCGAGAGATTCGAGGCGCTGCGGCCCGTGGCCCAGGAGATCGTCGGCGCGGCCGAGCGCGGTGACCTGCTCGCCTACGTGGACGCCGACGTCCGTTTCCACGTGGACCTGCTGGCGCTCGCGGGCAACACCCACCTCGTGGACGTGGTGCGCGACCTGCGTAAGCGCGCCCGCCTCTACGGCCTGTCCGCCCTGTCGGCCCGGGGCGCGCTGGTCGGTTCCGCCCGTGAGCACCTCCAGCTCCTGGACCTGCTCGCGGCCGGTGACAGCCAGGGCTCGGAACGGCTGATGGACGAGCACATCCGGCACGTCAGGGGCATCTGGGCCAAACCCGGGCCCGAGTAGGACGGCTCAGCCCGGCGTGCCCCTGGAGGTCCGGGTGGCGCCGACACTGGCGATGACCACGCAGCCGATGGCCGCCCACTCACGCGCCTGGAGCACCTCACCGAGCACCAGCAGTCCGACCAGCGCGGCGACCGCGGGCTCCAGGCTCATCAGGATGCCGAAGACCCGCTTCGGCATCCTGCGCAGCGCCTCCATCTCGATCGAGTACGGGATCACCGAGGACAGCAGGCCGACCCCGAGCCCGATCAGCAGTATCTCGGGACGCAGCAGGTCGGCGCCCCCCGCCGCGATCCCCGCGGGGGCGGCCAGCAGAACCGAGACGATCATCGCGAAGGACAGTCCGGTCGCGCCGGGGAAACGACGTCCCGCGGCGGCGGCCAGCAGGATGTAGCCCGCCCAGCAGACCGCCGCGATCAGGGCGAACCCGATGCCCGCCCAGCCGATGCGCGAGCCGGAGGTCCCCCACGGCGCCAGCAGCACCACGCCGGAGCCCGCGAGGACGACCCACAGCAGGTCGAGACGGCGGCGAGAGGCGGCCACCGCGACCCCGAGCGGGCCGAGGAACTCGATCGCGACCGCGATGCCCATGGGCAGTTCGGCGAGCGCCTGGTAGAACGACAGGTTCATCACGCCCAGCGTCACGCCGAAGCCGATCCCGATCCCGAGGTCGGAGCGGCTGAGCCCCCGCAGCCTGGGCCGCGCGACCAGGCCGATGATCAGCGCGCCCGTCGCGATCCGCAGGAAGACCACCGCGCTCGGCGGGAGCTGGGCGAACAGGTTCTTGGCGAAACCCGCTCCCACCTGGACGGACAGGATCGCCAGCAGCACCAGCCCGGACGGCGGGATGGCGTCGGAGGCGGACCGCAGCAGCATCCCCGGCCTGGGCATGCCGGACTTGTACGGCTCGGCGGGCCCCTGCAGGGCTTCGGCGGTCATGGAACTCCTCGTGTCACGAACCACATAGGCGTTCACACCTTACCTATCCGGTGGGTCACTCCCAGCGGAATGTCCGGGATGCGAGACCGAGGGTCAGCGCGGCCCACACGGCCAGGACGAGCACCGCTCCCAGCGGCAGCCCGGCGCCCGAGGTGAGGACCGAGCGGAGCCCGCCGGTCAGCGCGCTGATCGGCAGCAGCCGCAGCGCGGGCTCGACCGAGTCGGGGAAGACCGACAGCGGGAAGACGACCCCGCCGCAGCCGAGCAGGACCAGGTAGACCAGATTGGCCCCGGCGAGCGTCGCCTCGGCGCGCAGCGTGCCCGCCATCAGCAGCCCGAGCCCGCTGAAGGCCGCGGTGCCCAGCAGGAGCAGCAGCAGCGCGGCGAACGGGGAACCCGTGGGACGCCAGCCGAGGGCGAGGGCCACCAGGCACAGGACCACGATCTGGAGGGCCTCGACGGCGACGACGGAGAGCGTCTTGGCCAGCATCAGGCCGGTCCGCGACAGCGGGGTGGCGCCCAGCCGCTTCAGCACGCCGTACCTGCGCTCGAAGCCGGTCGCGATGGCCTGCCCGGTGAAGGCCGTCGACATCACCGCCAGCGCGAGCACCCCGGGGGTGACGAAGTCGACCCGGGAGCCGCCGCCGACGTTCACCAGCGGGGCGGCGGAGAAGCCGACGAGCAGCAGCACCGGGATGACCAGCGTCAGCAGGAGCTGCTCCCCGTTGCGGAGCGTGGCTCTGATCTCCGCCCCGGTCTGCGCGAGCACCATCCGGCTCAGCGGCGCGGCGCCGGGGGCGGGGGTGAGGTCCAGGGTGGTCACTGCGTTCTCCTGCGGGTCCGACACGGGCCGTGCTCGGGAGGGGTCACCGCAGCTCACGTCCCGTCAGTTCGAGAAAGACGTCCTCCAGGGTGCGGCGCTCGATGCTCAGATCGTCCGCGGTGACCCCCTCCGCGGCGCACCAGGTCGTCACGGTCGCCAGCAGCTCGGGCACGACCTGTCCCTCGATGATGTAGTGCCCGGAGGGCGACTCCTTGGCCGCGCTGCCCGCGGGCAGCGCGGTGAGCAGCTCGTCCAGGGCGAGGCCGGGGCGGGCGCGGAAGCGCAACTGCCGTTCGGCACCGGTGAGCGAGGCGGGGGTGCCGTCGGCCACGACCCGGCCGCGGTCGATGATCACGACCCGGTCGGAGAGCTTCTCCGCCTCGTCCATGTGGTGGGTGGTGAGCACCACGGAGACCCCGGCGGCGCGCAGGTCGCCGACCAGCTCCCAGCAGGCGTGCCGCGCCTGCGGGTCGAGGCCCGCGGTCGGCTCGTCGAGGAAGACCAGCTCGGGGCGGCCGATCACGGCCGCGGCCAGCGAGACGCGCTGCTGCTGGCCGCCCGACATCCTGCGGTACGGCGTGCGGACGTGTTCGGACAGGCCGAGCCGCTCCAGCAGCGCCGGGGGATCCAGCGGACGGGCGTGGAAACGGGACATCAGGCGCAGCCACTCACCGCAGCGCGCCGCCGGGGGCACCCCTCCGGCCTGCGGCATCACCCCGACCCTGGCACGCAGCTCCGGCCTGGACGGGTCGAGCCCGAGCACCCGGACCGTGCCGCCGTCGGCCCTGCGGAACCCCTCGCAGATCTCGATGGTCGAGGTCTTGCCCGCGCCGTTCGGGCCGAGGATCGCGGTCACCGCGCCACGGTCCGCGCTCAGCGTGAGACCGTCGATCGCGGTCGCGCGGCCGTATCTCTTGACCAGATCGCTGATCTCGACGGCTGGGGATTCCATGGGCACGAGTTTAGGGACTCACCGGGGCGGTCACGCTGGCGGACCTGAGCCGGGGAACACGGCGGCGCCCGCGGGGGCGTCCCGGCCACGCCCGGCCGGAGACCCGGGGAGGATCGCGCCGAAGCTCCGGCCCCGTGACCTCGTGCGCCGCACGCGCTGACACGCCCTCCTGCCCGCCCGGGGGACGGTCGTCCGGGCCGTCCTCGATCCGGGGCGTCAAGGACGCCGGACACATGGCGTGCCGTACACGTGACGGTGCCGTACGGCGCCGCCGCCACGGCGTCACGGAGCCGGGTCCCGCGGAGAGGCTCGGCCGGGTAAAAACTTCTTTGCCGAGACTTCTCGTGACGGGGAATCGGGAGGCCCCCGGCCCGGGTTGGGAGTCCCGGGCGTTGGAGAGGACCGGGACGGTGGGCGCCGCCCCGTGCCTTCTCGCCAACGCCTGCCGTGGGTGTGCGGCCGGGCAGGCCACAGGATGACGTTTGCGCAGCTTAGGTAAGCCTTACCTGCGTGATAAATCGCATTCTTCGCAAGCCGGACGACGGTTTGTAAGCGGGGAAGCAATTACGGCACACTGATGTTGTGAAATACGTGACCAAGATGTCGGGCACGGAAGAGGCCGCCCCCGCGCGGCTCTCCGGCGTGTCCGCCGAGCGCAGCACGCGTGCGCGTGTCGCCCGGCTCATCCTGGAACGCGGACCGATCACCGCCCCCGCCCTCGGCGAACGGCTCGGGCTCACCCCCGCCGCCGTCCGCCGCCATCTGGACGCGCTGCTCGCCGACGGGATGATCGAACCCCGTACGGCACGCCCCCGGGGCCAGCGCGGGCGAGGACGGCCGGCGAAACTGTTCGCCATAACCGACGCGGGCCGCAGCGCCTTCGAGCACGCCTACGACGGGCTCGCGGGAAACGCTTTGCGCTTCCTGGCCGAGCGGGCGGGCGAGGGGGCCGTCGCCGAGTTCGCCAGGTCACAGGTGGCGGGCCTGGTCCGGCGCCTGCGCCACGAGCTGCGCGAGGTCCCCGCCGACCAGCGGGTGCGCTTCCTGGCCGAGGCCCTGTCCGCGGACGGCTACGCCGCCTCGGCGAGCAAGGCGAGCCTCGGCGGCGAGCAGCTGTGCCAGCACCACTGCCCGGTGGCGCACGTCGCCGCCGAGTTCCCTCAGCTCTGCGAGGCGGAGACGGAGGCGTTCGCGCAGATCCTCGGCACCCCGGTGCAGAGGCTGGCGACCATCGCCCACGGCGACGGGGTGTGCACCACCCACGTGAGTCCCCACCGGGGGGACGGCAGGGCCCGGGACGGCCGCGTGGCAGGCGCGGCGACGGACCCGCGGGGCACCGCCCCGGCAACCCATGAAGTGATCGACGAAACGAGCAAGGAGACCGGAAGGTGACTGTCACCGACCGCCCGGAGCTGGAAGGCCTCGGGAATTACAAGTTCGGCTGGGCCGACTCCGATACCGCGGGGGCCGCGGCCCGCCGTGGGCTGTCCGAGGAGGTCGTCCGCAACATCTCCGCGCTCAAGAGCGAGCCGGAGTGGATGCTGGACCTCCGTCTGAAGGGCCTGCGGCTGTTCGACAGGAAGCCCATGCCCAACTGGGGCTCCGACCTCAGCGGGATCGACTTCGACAACATCAAGTACTTCGTGCGTTCGACCGAGAAGCAGGCCTCCTCCTGGGAGGAGCTTCCGGAGGACATCAAGAACACCTACGACAAGCTCGGCATCCCCGAGGCGGAGAAGCAGCGCCTGATCGCCGGCGTCGCCGCCCAGTACGAGTCCGAGGTCGTCTATCACAAGATCCGTGAGGACCTTGAGGAGAAGGGTGTCATCTTCGTCGACACCGACACCGCCCTCAAGGAGCACGAGGAGATCTTCAAGGAGTACTTCGGCACCGTGATCCCGGTGGGCGACAACAAGTTCGCCTCGCTGAACACGGCCGTGTGGAGCGGTGGCAGCTTCATCTACGTGCCGCCGAACGTCAACGTCGAGATCCCGCTGCAGGCCTACTTCCGGATCAACACCGAGAACATGGGCCAGTTCGAGCGGACCCTGATCGTCGTGGACGAGAACTCCTACGTCCACTACGTGGAAGGCTGTACCGCGCCGATCTACTCCTCCGACTCGCTGCACAGCGCGGTCGTGGAGATCATCGTGAAGAAGGGCGCCCGCTGCCGTTACACGACCATCCAGAACTGGTCGAACAACGTCTACAACCTGGTCACCAAGCGCGCCGTCGCCTACGAGGGCGCGACCATGGAGTGGATCGACGGCAACATCGGCTCCAAGGTCACGATGAAGTACCCGGCCGTCTACCTCATGGGCGAGCACGCCAAGGGCGAGACGCTGAGCGTGGCCTTCGCCGGTGAGGGCCAGCACCAGGACGCCGGCGCCAAGATGGTGCACCTGGCTCCCAACACCAGCTCGACGGTGATCTCCAAGTCCGTCGCCAGGGGCGGCGGCCGTACCTCCTACCGCGGTCTGGTGCAGATCGAGGAGGGCGCGCACGGCAGCGCCAGCACGGTCAAGTGCGACGCGCTGCTGGTCGACCAGATCAGCCGCTCCGACACCTACCCCTACGTGGACGTGCGCGAGGACGACGTCTCCATGGGACACGAGGCCACGGTCTCCAAGGTCTCCGACGACCAGCTCTTCTACCTCATGAGCCGCGGTCTGGACGAGGACGAGGCCATGGCGATGATCGTGCGCGGCTTCGTCGAGCCGATCGCGCGCGAGCTCCCCATGGAGTACGCCCTTGAGCTGAACCGCCTGATCGAGCTGCAGATGGAAGGAGCCGTCGGCTGATGGGTCTCGAAACCAAACCCCTGTCGACCCTCCACGAGAAGGCCTCCTACGACGTCGCGGACTTCCCGGTCCCGACGGGCCGTGAGGAGGAGTGGCGCTTCACCCCGCTGTCTCGCCTGAAGGGCCTGCACACCGGTGCCGCCGCCTCCGGCGGAGTCGTGGTCCGCATCGAGGCGGCCCCCGAGGTCACGGTCGAGACCGTGGGCCGTGACGACGAGCGGCTCGGCAGGGCCTACGTGCCCGCCGACCGGGTCAGCGCCCAGGCCTACGCCGCCTTCGAGAAGGCGACCGTCATCACCGTGCCGCGCGAGGCGGTCGCCTCCGCCCCGACCGTCGTCACCGTGACCGGCTCGGGCGACGGCCCGGCCTACGGCCACACCCTGGTCAGGCTGGAGCCGATGGCCGAGGCCGTCGTCGTCATCGAGCACCAGGGCAGCGCGGTCTACGCCGACAACGTCGAGTTCGTCGTCGGCGAGGGCGCCACGCTCAAGGTCGTCAGCCTGCAGGAGTGGGACGACGACGCCGTCCACGTCTCGCACCACCACGCCCTGCTCGCCAAGGACGCGACCTTCCGCAGCTTCGTGGTCACCCTCGGCGGCGACCTGGTACGGCTTTCGCCCTCGGTCTCCTACGAGGGGCCCGGCGGCGACGCCGAACTGACCGGCCTGTACTTCGTGGACGCGGGCCAGCACCTCGAACACCGCCTGCTGGTCGACCACTCCAAGCCCAACTGCAGGAGCAACGTCGTCTACAAGGGCGCGCTGCAGGGTGAGGACGCGCACGCCGTCTGGATCGGCGACGTGATCATCCGGGTCGAGGCGGAGGGCACCGACACCTACGAGCTCAACCGCAACCTCCTGCTCACCGACGGCGCCCGCGCCGACTCGGTGCCGAACCTGGAGATCCTCACCGGAGAGGTCGCGGGAGCCGGTCACGCCAGCGCCTCAGGGCGTCTCGACGACGAGCACATCTTCTACCTCCAGGCCCGCGGCATCCCGTTCGACGAGGCCCGCCGCCTGGTGATCAGGGGCTTCTTCGCGCAGCTCCTGGAGAAGATCGAGCTCGACGAGCTGCGCCGGCGGGTGTTCGCCAAGGTCGAGGCGGAGCTGGAGAAGTGACGTTCGAGAAGGTCTGCAAGATCACCGACATCCCCGACGACGGGGTGATCGGCATCGAGGTCGGGGAGACACCGGTCGCCCTGGTCCGCAGGGGAGCCGAGGTCTACGCCCTGCACGACGTGTGCTCCCACGCGGAGGTGAAGCTCAGCGAGGGCGAGGTCTACGACGGCACGCTCGAATGCTGGCTGCACGGCTCGTGCTTCGACCTGCGCTCAGGCAAGCCCACCGGCCCGCCCGCCTCAAAGCCCGTCCCCGTCTACCAAGTGAAGATCGACGGCGATGACGTTCTCGTCTCGCTCTCGAAGGAGTCGTAACAGTGTCTGATTCGAGCCGAGTCCACCAGGGTTCCACCCTTGAGATCCGTGACCTGCAGGTCGCGGTCGAGGACAAGGAGATCCTGCGCGGGGTCAACCTCACCGTGCGGGCGGGCGAGACCCACGCCATCATGGGCCCCAACGGTTCGGGCAAGTCCACGCTCGCCTACGCGATCGCCGGTCACCCGAAGTACACCGTCACCGGCGGGCAGGTCCTGCTCGACGGCGCCGACCTGCTGGACATGACGGTCGACGAGCGCGCCCGCGCCGGCCTGTTCCTGGCCATGCAGTACCCCGTCGAGGTCCCCGGCGTCAGCGTCTCCAACTTCCTGCGCTCCGCGGTCACCTCGGTGCGCGGCGAGGCCCCCAAGCTCCGCGAGTTCGCCAAGGACCTCAAGGCCGGAATGGACGCGCTGTCCATCGACGCCGCCTTCGCCCAGCGCAACCTGAACGAGGGCTTCTCCGGCGGCGAGAAGAAGCGCCACGAGATCCTCCAGCTCGAACTGCTCAAGCCGAAGATCGCCGTCCTCGACGAGACCGACTCCGGCCTCGACGTCGACGCGCTGCGGGTGGTCTCCGAGGGCATCAACCGCTTCCGCTCCTCCGGTGAGACCGGTGTGCTGCTCATCACCCACTACACCCGCATCCTGCGCTACGTGAAGCCGGACTTCGTCCACGTCTTCGCGGGCGGCCGCATCGTCGAGCAGGGCGGTCCCGAGCTGGCCGAGAAGCTGGAGGCCGAGGGGTACGAGGCCTACGTGAAGGCCTCCGCCTGATGGAAACCGGATTCGACGTGGAGAGGGTGAGGAAGGACTTCCCCGCCCTCTCCCGCGAGCTGCCCGGCGGCAGGCCGCTGGTCTACCTCGACTCGGCCAACTCCTCGCAGAAGCCGACGCAGGTCATCGAGACCATGCGCGAGCACCTGGCCACGCACTACGCCAACGTCGGCCGCGCCATGCACGTGCTCGGCGCCGAGTCGACCGAGGCCTACGAGGGGGCCCGCGACAAGGTGGCCGCCTTCGTCGGCGCGCCGAGCCGTGACGAGATCGTCTTCACCAAGAACGCCTCCGAGGCGCTCAACCTGGTCGCCTACGCCTTCGGCAACCCCGCCGGCGACGACCCCAGGTTCCGGGTCGGCCCCGGCGACGAGATCGTCATCTCCGAGATGGAGCACCACTCCAACATCGTGCCCTGGCAGCTGCTCGCGCGGCGCACCGGTGTCACGCTGCGGTGGTTCTCCGTCACCGACGAGGGCCGTCTCGACCTGTCCAACCTGGACGAGCTCGTCAACGAACGCACCAGGATCGTCTCCGTCGCGCACCAGTCCAACGTGCTCGGCACGGTCAACCCGGTCGACCGGGTGGTCGCCAGGGCCCGTGAGGTCGGCGCGCTGACGATGCTCGACGCCTCCCAGTCGGTGCCCCACCGGCCGGTGGACGTCACCGAGCTCGGCGTCGACTTCCTTGCCTTCACCGGGCACAAGGCCGTCGGCCCCTCGGGCATCGGTGTGCTGTGGGCGCGTGGTGAGCTGCTCGACGCCATGCCTCCGTTCCTGGGCGGCGGGGAGATGATCGAGGCGGTCTGGATGGACCACTCGACCTACGCCCCCGCGCCGCACAAGTTCGAGGCGGGCACCCCGCCCATCGTCGAGGCCATCGGCCTGGGCGCGGCGCTCGACTACCTGACGGCGATCGGGATGGACGCCGTGGCCCGGCATGAGCGCGAGCTCACCGGCTACGCGCTTGAGGCCCTGAAGGAGGTCGAGGGGCTGAGGGTGATCGGCCCGGGGAACCTCGACGAGCGCGGCGGGGTCGTCTCCTTCACCCTTGAGGGGATTCACCCGCACGACGTCGGGCAGATCCTCGATGACAACTTCGGGGTGGCCGTGCGGGTCGGGCACCACTGCGCCCGTCCGCTGCACCTGAGGTTCGGGATTCCCGCGACGACGCGGGCCTCCTTCTATCTTTACAACACCCCGGCCGAGATCGACGCCCTGGTCCGCGGCCTCCACCACGTGCGGAAGGTGTTCGCCTAGCCATGCCGGAGCAGCCCAGATGATCGCCGAGTCCATGTACCAGGAGCTGATCCTGGAGCACTACAAGCATCCCCAGGGGCGGGGACTTCGAGACCCGTACGACACCGAGGTCCACCATGTGAACCCGACGTGCGGCGACGAGATCACCATGCGCGTGAAACTGGGCGACGGCGGCAAGGTCGAGGACGTGTCCTACGACGGCCAGGGGTGTTCGATCAGCCAGGCGGCGGCCTCGGTGCTGTACGAGCTGGCCACCGGGTCGACGGTCGAGGAAAGCCTCTCCGTCGTGGAGGAGTTCACCCGGCTCATGCAGAGCAGGGGTCAGGTCGAGGCAGACGAGGACGTCCTCGGCGACGCCGTCGCCTTCGCCGGGGTGGCCAAGTTCCCCGCGCGGGTCAAGTGCGCGCTCCTCGCCTGGATGGCCTACAAGGACGCGGTCGTGAGGAGTAGCGAATGAGCAAGCCTGTTGAGACGCCGACCTCGGCGTACGACGGGGAGACCACCCTTGACGAGGTCATGGAGGCCCTCAAGGACGTGGTCGACCCCGAACTCGGCATCAACGTCGTCGATCTCGGCCTGATCTACGGGATCAACCTGGACGAGACCGAGGCCGGCGGACCGCCGATCGCCACCATCGACATGACGCTGACCAGCGCGGCCTGCCCGCTGACCGACGTCATCGAGGACCAGGCGCACTCCGCCCTGGACGGCATGGTCTCCGATGTGAAGATCAACTGGGTCTGGCTCCCCCCGTGGGGTCCCGACAAGATCACTGACGAGGGGCGCGAGCAGCTGCGCATGCTCGGTTTCAACGTCTGATCGGCGTTCCGGTACGGTCCGCGCCCGGAAAAACGGGTGCGGGCCGTACCGGAATGTGTGAGAGAATGCCCGGGCCGGGAAGAAAGGCCCGGCGGCGGAGCGTTGACTTCGTAACGGACAAGCGTCGGCCCGTGCCGTACGCCCCGGCCGGACCCGGCACTGCGAACGCCGGGTATGCTTGATCGTGGTTTGACTGCGTGCGGGTAATATTCACCCGTCTCGTGCGGTGCGCCTCGACTTGCGCCGCACCACCGCCCCCACAGTGGGCGTAGATCGAGCGTGGCCTCAGGCCACGCGTTCCAGGCTCGTCCTTTCGCAGAAGTGACGTGCCCCCGTCCTTCTATCGAAAGGCACGAATCTTCGTGACCATGCTTGACGCTGCCCTGCCCGAAATCACCGAGGTCGCCGAGGTCTCCGCGGCCCCCTCAGAGGTGTCCGAGTTCACCCTCCTCGGCCTGCCCAAGCCGCTGGTGAACGGGCTCTCCCGTCAGGGCATCGACAGCCCCTTCCCCATCCAGCGGGCCACCATCCCCGACATCCTCGCCGGTAACGACGTCCTCGGGCGCGGCCAGACCGGTTCGGGCAAGACGCTGGCCTTCGGCCTGCCCATGATGGCCCGCATCGCCGGAGGCAAGGCCCGTCCCGGCCGTCCGCTGGCGGTCGTCCTGGTGCCGACCCGCGAGCTGGCCATGCAGGTCACCGACGCGCTTGAGCCGCTGGGCCGTGGCCTGTCGCTGCGGATGAAGACCGTCGTCGGCGGCATGTCCATGGGCCGTCAGATCGAGGCGCTGCGCCGCGGCGTCGAGGTCGTCGTCGCGACCCCTGGCCGCCTCACCGACCTGATCCAGCAGGGTGAGTGCACCCTGGACGAGGTCCAGGTGACCATCCTGGACGAGGCCGACCACATGTGCGACCTGGGCTTCTTCCCGGTCGTCAGCGCCATCCTGCAGCAGACGCCCCCCGACAGCCAGCGCCTGCTGTTCTCGGCGACCCTCGACGGTGACGTGGACAAGCTGGTGCGGCGCTTCCTCACCGACCCGATCACCCACTCGATGGCGCCGCCCGCCTCCTCGGTCGAGACCATGGAGCACCACGTGCTCGAGGTCCACCGCGACGACAAGTTCCCGGTGACCGCCGAGATCGCCAACCGTGAGGGCCGCACCATCATCTTCGTGCGCACCCAGCACGGGGTCGACCGCCTGTGCAAGCAGCTCGCCCAGGTCGGCGTCAAGGCCGGAGGCCTGCACGGCGGCAAGCGCCAGAACCAGCGGACCCGCATCCTCGCCGAGTTCAAGGAAGGCGAGATCAACGTCCTGGTCTGCACCGACGTCGCGGCCCGGGGCATCCACGTCGACAACATCAGCCTGGTGCTGCACGTGGACCCGCCGCAGGACCACAAGAGCTACCTGCACCGTGGCGGCCGTACGGCGCGCGCGGGGGAGAAGGGCACCGTCATGACGCTGGTGCTCCCCAACGAGCGCCGCTCGACCGACGCGATGACCCGCCGCGCGGGTATCAAGCCGTTCCGGCTCAAGGCCACCCCGGGGCACCCCCGCCTTGAGGAGGTCGCGGGGGCTCGCCAGCCCAGCGGCGAGTCGATCCCCGTCTGGGAGCCCGCGGCTCCGGTCGCCAAGCAGCGCGAGCGGCGCGGCGGCTTCGGCGGCGGACGCGGCCCGCGGCGCTTCCGTGACCGTCCCGGCCACGGCAGCGAGGGCTACCAGCCGCGCGAGCGTTCCGCGGGCGAAGGCGGGCGGGGCGAGCGTCCCTTCCGCGCCGAGCGTCCCGAGCACTCCGACTTCCGCACTGAGCGCCCCGAGCGTCGTTCCGAGGGCCGCGGCACCGGCGGCGGCTACCGCGGTGGTGAGCGCAGGGAGCCGTTCCGCGGCGACCGTCCCCCCTTCCGCGGGGAGCGTCCCTTCAGGTCCTCCGAGCAGCGCCCCACCGGCGACCGCGAGGGTTACCGCGGTGGCGAGCGCAGGGAGCCGTTCCGCGGTGACCGCCAGGGCGGCTTCCGCAGCGGCGGCGGTGAGTTCCGCAGCGGCGGCGGCAACGGCGAGTTCCGGGGCGGGGAGTCCCGTTCCGGCGGCCGTCCCGACAGTCGCGGCAGGCGCGGCGGCTACCACGGGCGCTGAGCGTCCCGCACCTTTCCACGACACCCCGACGGGGCCGGTACGGCACACGCCGTACCGGCCCCGTCCGGCGTTTCACGGTGATATGCCCGGGTGGGAGGGGACGCGGCCGTGTCCAGAGCGTGGACGCCCATCCGTGGTGGTCCCCGGGGCCGTTAGGCTTGGCAACGACATCCCACGACGCCGAGAGAGACCATGAAGACCTTCGAAGAGCTGTACGCCGAGCTGTCAGACAAGGCGCGGACCCGCCCCGAGGGGTCGGGCACCGTGGCCGCGCTGGACGCCGGGGTCCATGCCATCGGCAAGAAGGTCGTCGAGGAGGCCGCGGAGAGCTGGATGGCCGCCGAGCACGAGTCGAACGAGCGGGCCGCTGAGGAGATCTCCCAGCTGCTCTACCACGTGCAGGTTCTCATGCTCGCCAAGGGGATCGGGCTGGACGAGGTCTACAGGCATCTGTGAGCCGGTGCGCCCGGCTCACGTTCCCATGACCGCAGATCCGTCAAGGAAAGCCACCACCATGCTCCGTCTCGCCGTTCCCAACAAGGGCGCCCTCAACGAGGCCGCCCAGACCATCCTCAAGGAAGCCGGATACCGTCCCCGCAAGGACAGCAAGGAACTCGTGGTCGTCGACCCGGAGAACTCCTGCGAGCTGTTCTTCCTGCGTCCGAAGGACATCGCCGTCTACGTCGGCGAGGGCACCCTCGACGCCGGCATCACGGGCCGTGACATGCTCCACGACTCGGGCGCGCAGGTCGAGGAGATCATGCCGCTCGGTTTCGGCGCCTCGACCTTCCGCTTCGCGGCCAACCCGGGCGCCTTCGCCACGGTCACGGACCTCAAGGGCAAGCGCGTCGCGACCTCCTACTCCGGCCTGCTCGGCGCCTACCTGGCCGAACAGGGCGTGGACGCCCGGGTGATCAAGCTGGACGGCGCGGTCGAGACGGCGATCCGGCTGGGGGTCGCCGACGCGGTCGCCGACGTCGTCGAGACCGGCACCACGCTGCGCAACATCGGCCTTGAGGTCTTCGGCGAGCCGATCGCCACCTCGGAGGCCGTGCTGATCAAGCGGATCGGCGCCGGGGAGAGCCCCGGGGTGCAGCAGCTCGTCCGCAGGCTGCAGGGCGTGCTGATGGCACGTGACTACGTGATGATGGACTACGACATCAGGGCCGAGCGCATCGAGGAGGCCATCGCCCTGACCCCGGGTATGGAAGGGCCCACGGTCTCCCCGCTGCACCGGGAGGGCTGGGTCGCGGTCCGCGCCATGGTGCCGCGCAAGGGGCACCAGCAGGTGATGGACCAGCTCTGGGAGATCGGCGCCAAGGCCATCCTGGTCACCGCGATCTTCGCCTGCCGGGTCTGAACCGGCTCCTCTCGTCCTCGTCCGAGGTGCGGGCCTTCTGGCAGATGTCACCGTCAACGCCGGATCACCGGCACTGACGCCGTCGGCGGGCCCGCTCCCGTGAACGGCGTCAGGGGACGGGATCACCGCCGGGGCGGGTGCCCGCGCGGCCCTGCCCGGGATCGTGATCCTGACGACCTTCGGCCGTCCCGGCCGCCCGCGGCGGGCGATGGAGGCAGGAGCGGCGGCCTTCCCGGTGAAGGACGGCCCTGCCCGTGAACTCGCCGCCGCCATCCGCGGGGTCCGCGCGGGTGAACGGGTCATCGGCCCGGGACCGGCCGCCGCCACGCCGAGTGCCGGGCCCAATCCGCTCTCGCCCGGGGAGCGCGACGTCCTGGCCGTGACGTCCTGACCGCGGCGGCCGACGGCTCGGCCGTCGGTGACATCGCGCTGAGCCCGCACCCGCCAGAGGGGACGGTCGGCGACCACCTGTCCTCGGCCATCCGGAAGGCCCAGGGCCCGCGACCGCATCGAGGCGGTACGGCGCGCCCAGGCGCAGGGGTGGCTCTGATCGGCCCGCCCGCGTCAGGACGGCAGGGTCGCGGCCTCCTCTTCCTCGATCTGCCGGTTCCAGTCCTGCTTGACGGCGCGCCAGGTCTCGTCGTCGCGGCCGACGCGCCAGTAGCCGGAGATGGACAGCCGCGACAGCGGAATGCCGCGCTCGGCCCGCAGGTGACGGCGCAGCGTCCTGACGAAGCCGGCCTCGCCGTGGACGAAGGCGTGCGGGGTTCCCTCGGGGAAGTCCAGCTCGCGCACCGCGGTGACCAGCGCCTCGCCTACCGGGGCGTCGCCCCGGTGGAACCAGACGATCTTCGTGTCGCCGGGGGAGTCCAGCCGCTGCTCCTCCTGCGGGCCCGCGACCTCGACGAACACGTGGGCCGGGACACCGGAGGGCAGCCGCTCCAGGGAGGCGGCAATGGCGGGCAGCGCGCTCTCGTCACCGACGAGCAGGTGCCAGTCCGCCTCGGGGTCGGGGGCGTAGCCGCCGCCGGGACCGAAGAAGTGGATCTCCTCGCCGGGCTGTACGGCCGCCGCCCACGGGCCGGCCAGGCCGCTGTCGCCGTGGTGGACGAAGTCGATGGCCAGTTCGAGCGTCTCGGGATCCCACGAGCGCACGGTGTAGGTCCGGGTGGTCGGCCACTGCTCGCGGGGCAGTTCGCCCTGAATCCGCTCCAGATCGAATGGTGCGGAATAGGTTACCCCGTGTGGGGGGAACAGGAGTTTGACGTAGTGGTCGGTGAACGCGCCCGCGCCGAATCCCGCGAGTCCGTCGCCGCCGAGCACCACCCGGATCATGTGCGGGGTGATCCACTCGACCCGTTTCACCTGGCCACGGATGGTCTTACGCGCCGGTCTGCCCTCTGCCATGGTCGCTCTCCGATGGTCGTCAAGTTAGGTTGCCCTAAGTAGTAGCATACGGTGATTTAAGTGGCATAGCCGCTTGGCGGTTTCTCTGGATGACCCTTGGTCATGTCGCCTTAAATCCCTTTTGTGGATCAATATCCCTATTTTGGGCTCGCGACGAGTGTCTGGAGTCCGCTTCCCTGTCCTTTCTCGTCCGTGAGGTATCCAGACTGCTATTCTAGATAGCACTCTCTAGAACTATTGGAGGTTCAGGTGAACGCGGTCGACCGTCTGTACCGGGGGTTCGCCGCCCGCGACCCCGAGGGGATCCTGGGCGCGCTCCATCCGGAGTTCGTGGGCACCGTGAGCGCGGGCATGCCGCTGGGGGTCGGCGGCACGCACGCCGGCCCCGAGGCGATGCTCCGCGACTGCTGGGCGGTGGTCTTCTCGCACCTGGACAGCGTGCCCCACGCCGAGGAACAGGTCTGGCCGGAGCCGGAGCGGGCCGTGGTGTTCGGGCACTACCGGGGGACCGCCCGTGCGACCGGCAGGGCGCACGAGGCGGCCTTCGTCCACGACCTGCGCCTCAGGGACGGGCTGATCGCCGGGCTGGTCCAGATCACCGACACCGCCCGATGGGCCGAGGCGCTCGCCTGATGATCTACGGTGTAAAGATGTCAGCGCTGCGCGGCGACCTGGCGGATCAGGTCGGCCACCCGGACGATGCCCATGCATCGGCCGAACTCGTCCACGACGACCAGATCGTCGTAGACACGCTCGGCGTCGCGTCCGGCGACCTGCATGGCGGCGATCACCGGGGTGGTCTTCGGGGCGTTGCGAGGCGGGTCCGCCAGGCGTAGGGCGGGCTTCTTGCCGTACAGGGCGTGGCCGAAGCGGCTGGCGATGGACAGCAGGAACCGGCTGCGGTCGAGACTGCCCTTCGGCCGCTGGTACTCGTCCACCAGGATCACGCTGGTGATGGACGGGTCGGTGCCGAAGGCCTCGACGACGTCCTCCGCGGTCGCCTCGACGGGCAGGGTCATGGCGGGCAGCAGGAACTCCTGGACGCGGGGGCCCAGCAGCGCCTGCGACGGCTCCTGGCGCGGGGCCGCGATGGGCACGTGGACCCTCCCCGAAGGGCCGGGCACCAGCAGCGGACCCTGCGCCAGCCGTACCCCCCAGGAACGCAGCGCGGTCAGCTGGGCCTCCTCGGACACGCCGGGGGCCAGGACATGGGCGCCGATCCCGCGGGAGAACGTGGCCAGCGACTCGGTCAGGGCCGCGCGACGTGGGTCGCGGGGCATCTTGGCGACCAGGTCGGGGGAGAGCACGGCGAGGTACGGTGCCGCGTCGGTGAGCAGGTCCAGCGGGATGTGGGCGGTGCCCAGGTCGCCGACCGCGATCAGGTAGCCGATGGCGCGCAGCCCGTCGAGCCCGGTGATCAGGGACTGGCGTTCGACCTGCGCGAAGTCGCCCCTGACCATCAGGATGACCTCGCGCGGCCTGCGGCCCGCGGTGCGCAGGGCCTCATGGAGCGGGGCCAGCGCGGCCGATCCACCGATCACCGCGGAGGAGGGGATCGGAAGCACCAGGGGGAGCAGCGCCTCACTCCTGGAGATCTGCAGGACCGTGCGGACGGCGGAGGAGAGGTTGCCGTGACCGTCGCCAGGCGCCTGGAGGGCGATGACGCCTCCGGTGTCGAGGTCGACGATCGGGGTGGCGTCCATGGCGGACGCCGCTGTGGACCCCGCTGTGGCCGCTGTGGCGGCCGTCGCGGTGCCCGGCGGGAGGAGATGTGTTCTGCTCGACACGTACAGAGAATGGACCATCGTCAGCAACCGCATAAGCGACGTTCAATGATGTTCACCGATATTTCGCCGTTCGTTGAAGGCGGTTCGCCCGGACAGGAGCCGGTAGTGTCCCGTCATATGACGTCACGACCGGCGAAGGGGGGCGGACGCTGGGTCAGCGTCGGCCCGGCCCGCATCGGCCGCTGGATCGACGGCTTCGCCGAGCGGCACGGGCCGCCCTCGGTGACGGCCGGGGAGGAGGTCGTGCGGCTGCTGGGCGCGGACGGCGCCGCGGCGGAGTGTCAGGTGCCCTTCCCGCCGCTGACCACCTCGGGCGGTGGCCCGCTGGCGCGCCTCATCACCCACGCGCGCACCGAGCGCCGGGTCGGCGTCCTGCTGGTACGGCTCGGCGGCCACGCGGCGGGCGTCTTCCAGGGCGACGAGCTGTTGTCCTCCAAGGTGGGGTCGCGGCAGGTCCACGGCCGCAGCGCGGCGGGCGGGTGGTCCCAGCAGAGATTCGCCAGGCGCAGGGAGAAGCAGGTGGGCCAGGCGCACGAGGCGGCGGCCGAGGTGGCGCTGCGCGTCCTCGGGCCGCACGTGGCGGAGCTGGAGGCGGTGATCCTCGGCGGCGACAGGCGCGCGGTCGACGCGCTGCGCGCCGACCGCAGGCTCGCGCCGGTCTTCGCGCTGGAGACGGGACCGTTCCTGACGGTGCCCGACCCCCGGCTCGTGGTGCTCGCGGGGACCCCGGCGGAGTTCCGCGCCGTCAGGATAAGGGTCACCGATCCCGGCTGAGCGATCCGGCGCGGGACCGCCGGGGCAGGTCGAGGCCGCCGGACCGGCGGCTTCGGGGAGACCAGGGCTGCTCGGGTGCGCCGTACACTGATCGGTATGCGCACTTCCGATTGACGCCGCCCCCGATGAGGCGAGACAGCCGGGCCGGAGCCGGGAGACACAGGGCGGCGGCGGGTTCGGCCAGTGAGGTGAGCCCGTGTACGTCCATTCTGGGAGTGTTCTCCAACCATGATCGTAGCTTCTGACATCGAACTCCGCGCCGGGGCCCGGCTGCTCATCGAGGGGGCCTCGTTCCGGGTCGGCCCCGGTGACAAGATCGGTCTGGTGGGCCGAAACGGCGCGGGCAAGACCACCCTGACCAGGGTGCTGGCCGGTGAGGGCCTCCCCGCGGCGGGCACGGTCTCGACCTCAGGCTCCGTCGGCTACCTGCCGCAGGACCCGCGCACCGGTGACCTGCAGGTGCTGGCCCGCGACCGGATCCTGTCGGCGCGGGGTCTCGACGAGGTCCTGCGCGAGCTGCGCGAGGCCGAGCATGGCATGGCCTCGGAGGACCGGCGCACGAGGGACCGCGCGGTGCGCGCCTACGGGCGTCTTGAGGACCGGCTGCACGTCCTTGGGGGCTACTCCGCCGAGTCGGAGGCGGCCTCGATCGCCTCCAGCCTGGGACTGCCCGGCAGGGTGCTCGGACAGCCGCTGGAGACACTGTCAGGAGGGCAGCGCAGGCGGGTCGAGCTGGCCCGCATCCTGTTCTCCGGAGCGGAGACTCTCCTTCTTGACGAGCCGACAAACCACCTCGATGCAGACTCAATCGGGTGGCTTCGTGATTTTTTGCGATCGCATCAAGGTGGTTTGATCATTATCAGCCACGACGTCGGGCTTCTTGAAGCGACGGTAAACCGGGTCCTGCACCTGGACGCCAACCGCGCGGTGATCGACACCTACAACGTCGGCTGGAAGGCCTATCTGACCCAGCGGGAGACCGACGAGAAGCGCAGGAGGCGCGAGCGGGCCAACGCGGAGAAGCAGGCCTCGGCGCTGATGTCGCAGGCCGACAAGATGCGGGCCAAGGCGACGAAGGCCAAGGCCGCGCAGGACATGCAGCGCCGCGCCGAGCGGCTGCTGTCCGGCCTGGAGGCCGAGCGGCGCAGTGACAGGGTCGCCAAGCTGCGCTTCCCCGAGCCCGCCCCCTGCGGCCGTACGCCGATCAGCGCGGAGGGCCTGTCGAAGTCCTACGGCTCGCTTGAGGTCTTCACCGACGTCGCCGCGGCCGTCGACAGGGGCAGCAGGGTCGTCATCCTGGGCCTGAACGGCGCGGGCAAGACCACGCTGCTGCGCATCCTGGGCGGTCTGGAGGAGCCGGACACCGGCGAGGTCAAGCCCGGCCACGGGCTCAAACTGGGCTACTACGCCCAGGAACACGAGACGATCGACCCGGACAGGAGCGTGCTGGAGAACATGCGCTCGGCGGGCGGGGAGCTCGCGGACTCCGACCTGCGCAAGGTCCTCGGCTCGTTCCTGTTCACCGGGGACGACGTGGACAAGCCCGCGGGAGTGCTCTCCGGTGGGGAGAAGACGCGGCTGGCCCTGGCCACGCTGGTGCTCTCCTCGGCCAACGTCCTGCTGCTCGACGAGCCTACGAACAACCTCGACCCCGCCAGCAGGGAGCAGGTTCTTTCTGCACTAAGATCCTATTCTGGGGCGATTGTCCTTGTTACGCATGATGAGGGGGCTGTAGAGGCTCTCCGACCCGATAGGGTGATCTTGCTACCAGACGGAGTTGAAGACGCTTGGAGCGAGGAATTTTCCGATCTTGTGGCACTTGCCTGATCTTAATTTGAGCGGGTACGGATCTTTTCCCATGGAGTAGGTAGCCGATCTCGCAGAAATGACTGATCATGGCGTGAGTAACGCTGCGGAAGTCTGGCACTACAGGAGGTACTCGTGGCCGAGACTCTCAAGAAGGGCACCCGGGTGACCGGGGCCGACCGTGAAAAACTGGCCGCCGATCTGAAGAAGCGCTACAGCGCCGGTGAGAGCATCCGGGCGCTGGCCGCTTCAACCGGCAGGTCATACGGCTTCATCCACCGCATCCTGAGCGAGTCCGGTGTGACTCTGCGTGGGCGCGGCGGCGCCACCCGAGGTAAGTCGAAGCGCTGACCCCGCCTCGGAAACGCGCGACCGCAGCCGCTCGTCCTCCGCTGACACGTCCCGCTCGGGCCTGTAGAACCTCCTTCTAGAGAGTCGATAGGCTCGGGCGAGACGTACGAACGACAGCTGGAGCGGGCGATGGCGGAAGCGGCGATCGGGGGGAGCGCGGAGAAGGTCTCTCACGAGGAGGCCGGTCTGCGCTTCGAGGTGGACGGCGAGATCGCGACGATCACGCTGGACCGGCCGGAGAGGCGTAACGCACAGACGTTCGCCACCTGGTCCGAGCTGGCTCGCATCGGTGACTCCCTGCCGCAGCAGGTGAGGATCGTCGTGGTCCGAGGTGAGGGGCCGTCCTTCTCGGCAGGCATCGACCTGCGTCTGCTCAACCCCGAGGGCATCCCGGGTCAGGGTTCGCTCGCGACTCTCGCGGCGGCCGACGACTCGACCTTCGAACAACGGATAGCCCAGGCGCAGCGGGGATTCCTGTGGTTGCGCCGCCCGGACATCGTCTCCATCGCCGCCGTGAACGGCCACGCGATCGGAGCCGGGTTTCAGCTGGCCCTGGCCTGTGACCTGAGGATCCTGGCCGAAGACGCCACACTGTGCATGAGGGAGCCCGCCCTCGGGCTGGTCCCCGACCTGACGGGCACCAAGCCACTGGTCGACCTGGTCGGCCTGCCCAGAGCCCTTGAGATCTGTCTCACCGCCCGTGCCGTGGGGGCGCGGGAGGCGGTCGCCCTCGGCCTCGCCGAGCTGGTCGTCGCCGGGGAGGAGCTGACGCGGGCCGTACGGGATCTGGCCGCCGCGCTGCTGTCGGTCGACAGGGGCGCCGCGACCGCGACCAAACGCCTGCTCCAGGGGGCACGGGAGCGCACGCTCAAGGAACAGGGCGCCGCCGAGCGCCGGGAGCAGATCGCCCGGGTCAGGGCGTTGTTCGCCGGGAGCTGACGAGGGAATGCCAGGGCCCGCCACGGTGCTCGCACCGGCGGAGGAGGCCACATGACGATGATGGGCGGGGGGTTCGGCCCCCAGACGATGCGTTCCCTGCGGCGCGACAGCTCGGTGACCAAGGAGCGGCTCGCGCCGGGCACGGTCAGACGCATCGCGGGCTACGCGCGCCCCTTCACCCGGCACATCCTCGCCTTCCTCACGCTGGTCGTGGCCGGGTCCGTCATCGTGATCGTCAACCCGCTGCTGATGAAGGCCATCATCGACGACGGCATCACCCCGGGCCGCTCCGGCGTCGTGGTCACCCTGGCGGGGGTCATCGCGGCGCTGGCCGTCGCCGACGCCGCGCTGACGCTGGCGCAGCGCTGGTTCTCCGCCAGGATCGGTGAGGGCCTGATCTACAACCTGCGCACCGAGGTCTTCGACCACGTGCAGCGCATGCCCGTGGCCTTCTTCACCCGCACCCAGACCGGGGCCCTGGTCTCCAGGCTCAACAGCGACGTGATCGGCGCGCAGCGGGCGCTGACGAGCACGTTGTCCTCCGTCGTCTCGAACGTGGTCATGCTGGTGCTCGTCCTGGGCGCCATGCTGGTGCTGTCCTGGCAGATCACGCTCGTCGCGCTGGTGCTGCTGCCGCTCTTCCTCCTGCCCGCGAGGTGGGTCGGCAGGAAGATGTCGGGGCTCACCCGCGAGCAGATGCAGCTCGACGCCGAGATGAGCTCCATGATGACCGAGCGGTTCAACGTCGCGGGCGCCACCGTCGCCAAGCTGTACGGCAGGCCGCAGGAGGAGGCCGACGCCTTCGGACGCCGGGCCGGCCGGGTGCGTGACGTCGGTGTCGTCGTCGGCATGTACGGGACGGTCTTCCGGGTCGCGCTCGGCCTGGTCGCCGCGCTGGCCACCGCCCTGGTCTACGGCGTGGGCGGCGTGCTGGCCGTCGGCGGCGCCTTCGAGCTGGGCACCCTCGTCGCGCTCACCGCCCTCCTGATGCGCCTGTACGGCCCGCTGACCAGCCTGTCCAACGTGCACGTCGACGTGATGACCGCCCTGGTCAGCTTCGACCGGGTCTTCGAGGTGCTCGACCTGAAGCCGATGGTGGCCGAACGGCCGGACGCGGTCGCCGTCCCGCCGGGGCCCGTGACCGTCGAGTTCGAGAACGTCCGCTTCCGCTACCCCGCGGCCTCGGAGGTCTCGCTCGCCTCACTTGAGACGGTGGCCCGTCCCGAGACGTCCCCCGGCCAGGAGGTGCTGCGCGGGGTCTCCTTCACCGCGAGGGCCGGGGAGATGGTCGCGCTCGTCGGTCCCTCGGGGGCGGGCAAGACGACCGTCACCAGCCTGGTCTCCCGGCTCTACGACGCCGACGAGGGCACGGTCAGGATCAACGGCCTCGACGTCCGCGACGTCGGCTTCGCCTCCCTGCGTGAGAGCGTCGGCGTCGTCATGCAGGACGCCCACCTCTTCCACGACACCATCGGGGCCAACCTCTCCTACGCCAGGCCGGACGCGACGGAGGAGGAGATCTGGGAGGCCCTGCGCGCCGCGCAGATCGCCGACCTGGTCGAGGCGCTGCCCGAGGGCCTGGAGACCGTCGTCGGCGACCGGGGCTACCGGTTGTCCGGCGGGGAGAAACAGCGCCTGGCGCTGGCCAGGCTGCTGCTCAAGGCACCCAGGGTGGTCGTGCTCGACGAGGCGACCGCGCACCTGGACTCCGAGTCCGAGGCCGCGGTGCAGCGTGCCCTGAAGACCGCGCTGGCCGGGAGGACCTCGCTGGTCATCGCCCACCGGCTGTCCACCGTCCGGGAGGCCGACCAGATCCTGGTCGTCCAGGACGGCCGCGTCGTGGAACGGGGCCGGCACGAGGAACTGCTGGCCGGGGGAGGGCTCTACGCGGAGCTCCACCGCACCCAGTTCAGCTCCCCCTCGGGGCCGCGGGAGTGACGGCTCAGCGATAGCCGAGCCGGGTCAGCTCCTCGCGGGCGACCTTCCCGACGAGTTCGGCGTCCGTACCGCGCAGCCGGGTGTGCCAGACGCCGACCTGTGGCGCGTGCCTGCCGTACAGAGCGACCTTGGAGACCCGGGTGCCCAGGAAGTCGGACAGCCCCTGGGCGGCCTCGGCGGGGGAGGCGGCCAGGTCCTCGTAGCGCAGGGTCAGCAGCTGCTCGCGGGGCAGCTCCCGGTGGAGCGTGGCCGACAGGCGTACGGCGCTGCGCCAGCGCAGCGCGCACTTGCCCGCCGTCGGCATGGCCTTCCAGCGCTCCCCGTGCTCGCCCGAGTTGACGCCGAGGAAGGGGTTGGGGAACTCGGTCTCCTCGCTCAGCATGGCGGGCCTGAACCACGAGAGCGCCGCGGGGTCGGCCATCATGTCGGCCGCCACGTCACGGCCGTCCCTGATGAGCTGGACGAACCTGGCGTCGGGGAACGCCTGCAGCAGCACCGAGGCGCTGTAGATCAGGTCGGGACTGGCGTCGCCGAACCGGGCGACGGAGCCGGAGGTCACGCACGGGCCCTCCCCGGTCACCCCGCCCGCCTCCCGGCAGGGGGCCGGGCACTCCCGACACGCGCCGGGAACGATCTGCCACGACTCGGCCAGGGCGTCGCGCAGCACCCGGGTCGCGCCCATGCCCCTGCGGGTGATGGAGGGCCGCCTGGCGAAGGCGTACACGACATGGGTCACCGAGGCGCGTCCCATGGTGACGTGGAAGCCGGGGGAGCGTTTGAGGGCCCGGGCAAGCAGATCCGAACCGGAGTGCGGGGCGGCGAGCACGAACACCGGCTGGCGGACCTTGATGCCGTTGACCACGAGGATGTGGGTCGGAGGTCGCATATGTGAGCCCAGTGTGGCACCGTTTGGGGGGTGAGCGAACCGGTCGCGCCCGATCCCGTGCCCGATTCTGTGCCTGATCCTGTGCGTGATCACGTGACCGTCCCGCGCAGGCTCCGCCCCGGTGACCTGGTCGCGGTCGTGGCGCCCTGCGGGCCTCCCGACCCCGAGCGCCTGGCACGCGGGGTGCGGCTGTTACGGGAGCTCGGCCTGGAGGTCGTCACCGGAGCCCACGTGCTCGACCGGGAGGGCTACCTCGCGGGGACGGACGCCGCGCGGGCGGCCGACCTGCAGGCGGCCTGGTGCGAGCCGGACGTGGCCGCGGTGTTCTGCGCCAGGGGCGGTTACGGGGCGACGAGGGTGCTCGACCTGCTCGACTGGGAGGCCATGCGGGCCGCGGGGCCGAAGACACTGGCCGGTTCGAGCGACGTCACCGCGCTGCACCGGGCCTTCGCCGTCATGCTGGGTGTCGCCTCGTGGTTCGGGCCGATGCCCGCCTGTGCGACCCTCAGTGACCCGGAGGGGCCGGAACCCCGTACGCTTGAACATCTCGCCGCTGCCCTGTTCGGCACGCCCGCGCCCGTCGAGGGAGATCGGGTGATCGTTCCGGGCCGGGTCGAGGCGCCGGTGACCGGCGGGAACCTCAGCCTGCTCGCGGCGCTGTGCGGCACGCCGTACGAGCTGCGGGCGCGGGGGAGGATCGTGTTGCTTGAGGACGTCACCGAGGCGCCCTACCGGATCGACAGGATGCTCACCCAGCTGCTCATGTCGGGGGCGCTGGACGGGGCCGCGGGTTTCGCCCTGGGCTCCTGGGAGCGTTGCGGCGATCCGTACCCGGTGCTGCGGGAGCGGCTCGCGCCGCTCGGGGTGCCGGTCATCGCGGGCCTTCCCGTGGGGCACGGCACACCACAGCTGAGTGTGCTGCTAGGGGCACTTGGTGCTATTGATGCAGAATCGTGCTCTCTGACCGGCTCAAACACCGCCCCCGTGGAGGCAGTCTAGGTGCGGACCTAGGAGGAGAGCGCAGAGGGGATGGGCGTGTGAGGCTGTTCCGGCGGCGTCGCGACCGGCAGGCCAGGAGAGCCGCGCGGCCGGTCGAGGACGTCGATCTCGACTCCCTGCTCTCCCTGGTCGCCGACACCCTCGGCTACTCTTGTGCCTTCTCCGCCGACGGCGGGACGCTGACCCTGTCGGACTCCGGCGAGCGGACGGTCAGGCACGTGGTACGGCTGGCGGGACTGCGGGCCGAGGCGCGCAGGCGCTCGCGCGAGGACTGGCCGGTGCTGGTCTCCGAGCACCTGTCCCACGTCCTGGCCACGGCCGGGGAGCCGTTCGACGCCTGCGACCTGGACCAGGTCCGCCCGCTGCTGCGCACCCGGCTCCAGCCCGCCGACGACCTGGCGGGCGCCGTCGTCGGCCGTCACCTCAGCGCCGACCTGGTCGAGGTGCTGACCGTCGGGTACGGCGAGGCCGCCAGGCCGCTCCGTCCCGAGGAGGTCGGCTGCTGGCCGGTCACCGCCGCGCAGGCGCTGGAGGAGGCCGTGGGCAACGCGGCGGGTGACGGGCGGCTGTCGGCCGACGCGATCGACCTCGGCGGCGCCACCGCGCTGCGGCTGAGCGGCGCGACCGCCGGCGCCGCCGCCCACCTGCGTCGCCTGGGTGACTACCTCCGGGTGCCGGCCGACGGGGTGCTGGTCGCGCTGCCGAGCCGTTCGGAGATGATCGTCCACCCGGTCGAGGGCATCGAGGTCGTCCGTGCGATCGAACGGCTGCGGCTGTTCGCCCAGCGCGAGTGCGACCTGCGGGCCGACGGGCTCAGCCCCCAGGTCTACTGGTGGCACGAGGGCAGGCTCACCCTCATCAGGGCCGACCTCGTCAGCCAGGACGGCCAGATCCGGCTGGTCGTGGCCCCGCCCAAGGCGTTCGCGCGGGTGCTCGCCTCCCTGGCCACCCGCCCGGAGGGCGGTCCCGGAGGCTGAGACGGCCCGGGAGGCCCCCACGGGATCACTACGGGATCACTACGGGATCACCGTGAGAGCGCGGGGAACCGTAAGATGGTGCCTTCCCGCCCCGCACTCATCCCGAGGAGCCTCCCGCGCACCCCGGCCGCCCCCGGCGTGCCCGCCACGATCGGCCGCGGCCTGTGAACGTGGGACGACCGGGTCCGCATCTACGAGGAGTGGCAAATGGCGCAGTGGTGCCTCGGCGTCGATCTCGGGACGAGTTTCTCCGCCGGGGTCATAGCCGCCGAAGGGCGCTTCGACGTCCTGGAGGTCGAGGGGGAACGGCGCATCCCCTCGGCCGTCATGCTCGACGAGCGCGGCACGCTGGTCGCGGGCCGGATCGCCCAGCGGGGCATCGCGCTCAGTCCGGAACGCGTCGAGCGCAACCCCAAGCGCTACGTCGGCCGGGGCCGGATGCTGCTCGGCGGGGTGCCGGTCGCCGTCGCCGACGCCATGGCGGCGCTGCTCGAACTGTTCGTGAGCGAGGGCAGGAGGCGTTTCGACGGAGCCCCGCCCGACTGCATCGCGCTGACCCACCCCGTCGCCTGGGGTGAGGACCGCAAGGCCGTACTGCTTGAGGCGGCCAGGCAGGTCGTGCGCGGGGTGCGGATCGTGCTCGTCGACGAGCCCGTCGCCTCGGCCCGCTACTTCGCCACCGCCAAACGGGCCGACGGCTCCCACCTGGCCGTCTACGACCTCGGCGGCGGCACGTTCGACGCGGCCGTGCTCACCGCGGACGGCAGCGACTTCAAGGTCGTCGGCGAGCCCGGCGGCAGCGACGAGATCGGCGGGGAGGTGTTCGACGAACAGATCTTCGCCTTCCTCGGGGCGCAGATCGAGCGCCTGGACGCCGACTGGTGGCAGCAGGTGACCAGCAACCCGGAACGCCGCTACGTGAGCTACGCCGCCGACCTGCTCAAGATGGCCAGGGAGGCCAAGGAGGCGCTGTCGAAGTTCGACACCTCCTCCCACTACGTGGTCGGCATCAACGAGGACGTGCACATCGCCAGGAGCGACCTGGAGGACCTCATCGGGGCCGAGATCGTCAAGACGGTCGACATCCTGGAGGAGACGATCCGCGGGGCCGGGATCACGCAGGACGAACTGGCGGCGGTGTTCATGACCGGCGGCGCCAGCCGGATGCCGCTGGTCCAGGAGGCCGTGCGCGACAGGCTCGGCGACCGGGTGCGCACCTACGACGACCCGAAGATCGTCGTCGCGTACGGCGCCGCCCAGCTCGCCTGGAAGCTCAAGGTCGAGCAGCGGGACCCCGAACAGTCCCAGAGCGTCCCGGCGGCCCGCGCCGAGCCCTCTGCGCCCGCCAAGTCCTCTGCACGCCTCGGTGTCACCGGCGGCGGGCAGGTCTTCACCGGCCCGGAGGGCGGTCACACCGGCGGCCACAAGGTCGTCCCCGGGAACGGTCCGCAGGGGGCGCAGCGGGGCGCGCAGGACGGGCCGGTCGTCCCGGGCGTGGCCAAGGTGCTCGACGGTGTGCTTGAGGCCCGCGCCGAGGCGGGCAGGGTCTTCGTCCACCAGGCCTTCGACAGCGGCCACCTGCTGCGCAGGCTCGACGGAGTCGAGGGCAGGCACGACCGTGAGCTGCGCTTCGGCAGGCTGGTCGAGTGGGACGTCTCACGTGAGGGCGTCGCCGCGGTCGAGCAGGTCGGGCCCGCGCAGACCCTGGTGCGCGTCCTCACCCCCGACCTGGCCATCCGCGGCACCCACCCGCTCCAGGTGTGGGGCAACCCGACCGTGATCGCGCACGGCCGTACCGCCTGGGTCTTCTTCCAGCCACGACAGCCGGTCCCGGTGGACAGCTCGGTCGGCCTGCCCTGGGGGGAGACGGGGCAGCTGTCGGTGGTCGAGTTCGACCTGGGCGGGGGCTTCATGTTCCAGGCGCCGCAGCCGCGCGACCTGGGGCCGTACACCCAGTGGTTCCTCAACGAGGACAACCGGTCGCGGCGGCTCGTCGACCAGGAGGGGCCCAGCGGCAACGACCCCGCGCCCTCCGTCGGAGCGCCAGGCTGCACGGTGGTGCTCGGGCAGTTCAGCAGCAACAAGCCGATGTTCCAGAACAGGCACCACGACTTCAGGCCCTGGCAGGTGCTGTGCCTGATCGACCCCGGCGGTGTCGTGCGCCCGACGGTGCGGGAGCCCGGCCGTAGCTGGCTGCACCAGGTCGTCCTGCACAACGGCAGGTGGTTCACCTCAAGCTCGGCCGGTCTTGAGGCCGACACCGCCGACGGCAGGACCAAGCTCGTCATGCCCCGCCCCAGGGCGGGCGCCCTGCGCTGGGTCCCGGCGGGCGGTCAGATCTACGCGGTCGGCGCCGACCAGGTGAGTCCCGCCAGGGGCTGGTCGGTGGGGATCTTCAACCAGCGTTCGCACACGCTGGAGTTCCTGATGGGCAAGCAGTCGGCGACCCTGGCCGGTCACCTGACCTCCCGGAACCGCTGGGAGCGGCCGAGGCTGGTCGTGGACGGCGACTCGATCTGGATGACGATGCTGGACGCCGGTCGCAGCAGGCTCGTGCACGTCACCCCCTCGGGGGCGCGGGAGGTGCACCGCACGCCGGGGTTGTTCGAGCCGGTCGTCCGGGTCCCCAGCGGCCTGCTGTGCCTGCACCGGCCGGGAGACGCCACCGGTGCCACCCGTGACCAGCCGGCGGCCCTGGTGCACCTGCCGCTGTGACGCCAGGAAGACGACCGTGCCCCCGGCGGACGTCGCCGGGGGCACGGGGCGCGAACGGGGACAGGACGGTCAGGGGGCCGATCCCAGGGCGGCGACCGCTGCGGCGAGCTCCTCACGCAGCTCGTGGCCGCGCCTGGTGAGGGCGTTGATCGCGGCGATGCGGTCCTGGCCGGACTGCCGCGACCTCTGGCGGTCGGCGGCCGAACGGGCCGAGGCGGACTTCAGCTCCGCCCGCCTGCTCTCAAGGTCCTTGCGCCTTCGCATCAGGTTGTCGTCGGCGGCCTGCTCGACGCTGACCCGCCAGGTGGCGACCATCCGCTCCAGGTCGAGGGTCATCTCCCTGGCGACGACGGAGAACTGGTCGCGCAGCGCCCCCCTGATCGCGGCCTGGTTGCGCTGCACCTTCTCCAGCGAGCGCCGCCCGAAGAAGATGGAGGCCCCGATGGCGGGGGCGACCAGGAGGAAGCCGACGGGGCCGAGCATGGCCGCGGCCAGGCCGCCGAACGAGGCGGCCATCGAGATCGAGGGCAGCACGTCCCGCACCATGTCCACGTCGACCGGCGTGTCCGCGGCCTGGTCCCCCTTGACCTGGACCTGCGACAGGTTGGGCATCGCGCGCCTGTCGGAGGTCAGCTCGACCGGGTCGAGGCCCAGGTCGCGGGCGAAGGCGTCCAGCGTGGTCCTGGCCAGGTTCTCCACGTCGTAGACGATCTGCGACCAGACGGCCTCAAGTGAGCGCTGGACGCTCTCCGGCAGCTCCGCCATGTACCTGTCGATCTGCTCCTGCTTCTTCAGCGTGGCGATCGCGTTCTCGTACGGCTGGCGGATCTCGGCCACCCGGGCGGCCACGATCCCGCCGACCTCACGCCCGAGGAAGGTGTTGGCGACGGCGCCCGCCCTGCGCTTGGCCGTCAGTTCCCCGAGGGCGGCCAGCTCCGCGTCCAGCTCGGCGAGCCGTGCGGTGACGTCCCCGGCGTCGTCGGAGCCCGCGGCGACGTCGTCCTGCGCCCCGGCCGCCAGTGAGTTCAGCGCGGAGAGCGCGGCGGCGACCACGGTCGCGCCACGCGCGGACTCCCGGCCGTCGGCGAACCCGCGCAGGTACCGCTCCAGGACGTCCATGCCGCTGCGGGCCCGCAGCGCGTCGGCCCGTTCGGTGCGTCCCTCCCGCCGTTTCGCCGCGGCGGCCTCGGCGAGCTTCGAGCTCACCGGAATCCAGGGCGCCCGCAGCAGCGGGCTCAGCGTCGCCGTCCTGCCGGGGTCGGCGGCGATCGCCTCGGTGACGAAGGTCCTCAGCCGGGCCTTGTTCTCCTCCTGCAGGCTGTGCCAGTTGGTGGAGTCCTCCACCTTGGTCAGCACGAACACGATCGCCTGGACCCGCTCGGCGGCCTCGGCGAGGAACTCCAGCTCGTGCCTGAGCACCGGCTGGTCCTGCGCGCTGAGCGTGAACAGCAGGGCGTCGGCCCGCTGGAGCATGGCCACGGTCACCTGCCTGTGCCCGACCGTCAGGCTGTCCACCCCGGGGGTGTCGAGCAGCCGCAGGCCGTCCAGCAGCGGGTTGTCCAGGGTGACGTCCACGCTGACGACGTCGCGCCGCTTGCCCGCGTCACCGCGCATGGAGGCGTAGTCGGGGATCGACTCGACGGTGATCGGGGTCTCGACGAGCCCGGTGTCGGTGTTGCGGTGCACGACGGCGGTGAGGCGGGGGCCGCGCCGCAGGGAGAGGAAGCAGTTGGTCGCGACGTCGGCGTCGACGGGCAGCAGGTCGGGGTGGCCGACCAGGGTGTTGAGCAGGCGGCTCTTACCGCGTTTCTGCGCGCCCGCGACCACGATGTCGGTGCACTCGTCCTTCCACCTGGCCGCGCTCGCGGCCAGCACCTCGGCCAGGTCCGGCCTGCCGCACCGGCCTGCCAGGCCGTGGACCTCGTTGGCGTAACGCAGCAGCCGGGCCACCGGGCCCGCCTGGTCGGGGGTCGTCAACTGACGTTCTCCTGTCGGGATCGTGCCGGTGAGGGGGTGCCGGAGGGGCCGTCCGGCCGGTCGCACCACGCCCAGACGGCCTCGTAGGCCTCGCAGAGGGTCTCAGCCGCCCTGCGCTGCCTGATGGGCAGGGGTCTGTGGGTCAGCACGCGGAACCTGGCGGCCAGCGCGGCGGCGTAGCCGGCCAGTTCGGCGCGGGGGGCCGAGGGCGGCGCGCCGAGCTGGAGCGCCAGTTCGGTCCCGGTCAGCAGCAGCTCGACGGAGCGCCGCTCGTCCGCGGGGACCATCGGGGACGAGCGCAGCGCCTCGGCCGCCGCCCGGTCCACGGAGACAGGGGGCAGCGGGCCCGCCCCCGTGGGGGTGGCCGGGCCCCGGTCCTCGGTGAGCGCCGCGCCGACGACGTCCTCAAGGACGGTCAGCACGTCCCTGGCCCGGTGCCCGCCGGTGCGGCCCTCGCTCATCATGGCCAGGGTGCGCCAGCGCATCGAGGCGGCGGTGGCCGCGGCGGCGATCTCCGGCTTCGGCGCCCCGGCGGCCAGGCCGAGCTGCTCGGCGGGGTCGTCGTGGCGGGCCATGCGCAGCAGCTCCGCCGTCATCTCCTCGTTCAGGACGAGCGTGCCCCTGCCGAGCGCCTCGGCCGCGGCGAAGATCCGCAGGCCGCCGAGCGCGGTGGCGATCGGCTTGTTCTCGTCGAGTTGGGCCGCGAGCGCGTCCAGGGTGACGCGGTCCGAGCCGAGCGCCGGGGTGCGGGCGAGGGCGCGCAGCCTGGTCAGGGCGTCGAGGGCCTTCAGGTGGTCGGCGCGGCGGGCGAAGTGGGCGATGCCCGCGGCGACCGAGCCGGTCGCGGCCTTCCCCGCGGAGGCGTATCCCGACCGTTCCAGCAGGTGCGCCGCGAGTGCCCCGGCGTCCCCGGCGACGCCCTCACGCAGCGCGCGCACCGCGGTCACGATGCCGTAGCGGTGCAGCTTCGCGACCAGGCGGTGCCGTACCTCGGCGGAGACGGGAAGGTCGGCAGCGGTGCGGAAGTCCTCCAGGTCGAGGAGGTAGTCCTCCAGGTCGTCCTCGTCCATCCGGGCCAGTTCGGACAGCGCCGCGAACTCCTCGGCGTCCGGCGGGCACGCCCGCGCGGTCTCGGCCAGCAGGCCGATCACCGGGACCACGTCGAAGACGGAGGTCCGCAGGTCCTGGTAGCCCTTGGCCGCCAGGCGGCGCGCGGTGGGCCAGGGGTCGTCCTCGTCGCCGCGCCGGTCGACCTGGCCCAGCACGGCCAGGGTGTTGACGCAGCTCATCCCGCAGGCGCCGGTGAGGCCGCGGAACTCGGCGAGGGTGGTGTCGTCGAACTTCTGGACGTAACGCAGCACGTAGATCATCGCCTGGGCGCGGTCGTCCTCGTCCCCGGAGCCGAACAGCATGCTCCTGGCGGCCTGTTCGTTGGCCGCCGTCACCGTGTTCATGCCGGGGGTGTCGACGATGGTGACCGTGCGCAGGGAGGGCTGGTCCAGCGTGACGCGAAGGCGCCTGATCCGGGCGACCTCGACCCCCAGGTCCGAGGGCAGCCGGTGGCCGGGCAGCAGCCGCGAGTGGGCGACGCCCCCGTCCTTCAGCTCGATCGTGACGAGTCCGTCGTCCTCGCCGTACTCGTACTGGGTGACGACGAAGGTGCACTCGCCCGCGTCGACCGGGGCGACGGGCAGCCCGAGCAGGGCGTTGACCAGGGTCGACTTGCCGCTGCTGACCGCGCCCGCGACCGCGACCCGCAGCGGGGCGTCGAGGCTCGCGCGCACCTGGGCGATCCGCTCGCGCAGCTCGGGCCCGGCGAGTCTGGCCGAGGTGGAGTCGCAGAGGTCGCGCAGCAGGTCGGCGGGGCCCGCCGTCACGCGTCACCGCCGGATGCGGGCCGTGGGCGGGGGGTGGGCGGGAACGTCCGCGGCACCATGGGCAGGTTCTCCTCCTGTATCGGTTTCCCGGCCCTCCCTGAGGGAGTCGACGCAGGTCGGTCAGGCCGTCTGACTCGTGATGGGACGACCGGGAATGGGGATTATCACGGTCCAATATCATGGCGGACCACCACATACCGGGCGGTCGCGGAACGTGATGTCATTGGCTGATTTTCCGCTCCCGGACGATGGGTGACCGATGACGAGCGTGTCGCTGGGCGGGGCCGTCGAGGACAGGACCGAGGACGCCGCCGATGGTGAGAGCCTGCTCGTGGCGGCGGCCCGCGGGGGTGACGAGAGGGCCTTCGCCGAGCTGTGGTCGATGGCGCGGCGCCCGGCCTTCGGCGTCTGCTACCACCTGACCGGCAACCGCGCCGACGCCCTCGACGCGCTCCAGGACACGCACCTGGCGGCCTGGCGCGGCCTGCCGGCCTTTCAGGGCAGGTCGCCCTTCAGGGCCTGGGTGCTGGCCATCGCGCGCAACGCCTCCCACTCGGTGATCAGGCGCCGTCCTCCCCGGGACGCGCTCATGGCCGAGGTCGCCGAGGAACTCCTGGTCGCCGACCCCTTCGAGGACTCGGTCGCCAGGCTGGCCGACCTGCGCAGGGCGCTGACGGGGCTGCCCGCCTCCCATCGGGAGGCGCTGCTGCTGTGGGCGGGCGGACTGACCTACGAGCAGGTCGCGCTCTCGCTCGGGGTGCCGCTGAACACGGTCCGGGCCTGGATCCACCGTGCCAGGAGGCGGCTGCAGACCGGCCTGGCCGACGGCTGAGCGCCTCACCCCACACCCTCGCCTCCGGGCGCCGGGTGACGGTAGACGGCGACCTGCGGCACGCGGATCACCCGGCCGCCGTCGGCGTACCCCCTCTTGACGGTCTCCGCCACCGTGTCGTGCAGTTCGGGCCGGTCGGTCGGCTCGGAGCCGAACGCCTCGTGCAGGCGTGGGTCGAACCGCTGCCCGTCCGGGACGATCTCCCGCACCCCGGCCCGGTTCAGACCGTCCCCCAGGGTGTCGGCCAGCCGGGGGTGGCGTTCGGCGATCTGGTCCCGGTAGCCGATGCAGGCCTCGACCAGGGTCTCCCTGCCCGGATGCCCTCCGGAGAACAGTCGCTCGACCTGCTGGGTGAGCGCCTGGCTGATCCCGCTGCCCGCCACCTCGGTGAGCGCCTCGGCCAGCGGGTCACGATCGGGTGCCCACGGGTGCGGCGGCGCCTCGGCGGCCATCGTCCCAGGGGGAGCCTGGGGGGTCAGGGGCATCTGAGGGGTCTGAGGGGCCTGGGGGGCCGTCTGCCACGGCGGCGCCGGGGACGGTGTGGCGGCGGCCGTCCGCCGGCCGCGCGACCACAGGTAGAGCCCTCCCGCGCCCGCCACGGCGACCCCGCCGCCGATCGTGAGCATCAGGGGGAGGGGGAGCGGGAACGGTCCGCCCGGCGTCCCCGTTTCGCCGGGCGTCACCCCCCGCCCCTTGCGCAGGGGCCGTACGGCCTCTTCTTGGGAGACACCCGGCTCGCCGGGCTCCGATGACGTGGCGACGGTCCGCGTCTGCCCGCCCGTCTCCCCTCCCACGAGGCCGCAGGCGGTCAGTGCCGCGCAGGCCAGCAGGAGCATCAGGGGCAGGAGCGCGCGTCGATCTTCCATCGGTTGTCTTCCTCGTCATTCGCCCGTGTGGTCCGCGACGGGATCACACGTGAGGACACACGGGCTCACGCTGCTCGTGCGGTCAGGCGGTGGGGAAGGGGCCCGAGGTCTGGGTGTAGTCGGCGACGCCGTCGCCGTCGTAGTCGACCCGGGCCTCGTCGATGTAGCCGTCACCGTCGTTGTCGAGGTAGACGACGTCGGTCACCCCGTCACCGTCGGTGTCGTAGCGCTCCTCGTTGGCGTAGCCGTCGCCGTCGGTGTCGATCAGCTGGGCGTCGGCGCTGCCGTCGCCGTCGTAGTCGACCAGGTCGGAGGTAGCGAAGTCGCTCATGTTTGTTCCTTTCGGGTGGTGTTCAACAGGTGAGAGTGACCTTGGCCGTGTTTAGTTGCACCCGAGGGGAAAAATTTTTTCACGACTTTTCTGGCCTTCCGGATCCGCCGCATTTTGGCTCGTCGGCGCCCTCCCGGGGTCCTCCCGAGGAGTACGGCGGGCGGGGTCAGCTCAGCGCGCGGGCCGTGTGGATCAGCGGGACGTGGCTGAAGGCCTGCGGGAAGTTGCCGACCATGCGGCCGTAGCGGGGGTCGTACTCCTCGGAGAGCAGGCCGACGTCGTTGCGCAGCGCCAGCAGGCGCTCGAACAGCTCGACGGCCTCCTCCTTGCGCCCGATCATCGCCAGCGCCTCGGCCAGCCAGAAGCTGCACGCCAGGAACGCGCCCTCACCCCCCGGCAGGCCGTCCACGTCGTTGTCCTCGTCCAGCGGATAACGCAGCACGAAGCCGTCGACCATCAGCTCACGCTGGATCGCCTCGACGGTGCCGACCACCCTGGGGTCCTCGGGGGGCAGGAAACCCACCATGGGGATCAGCAGCAGGGAGGCGTCGAGCTCCGCCGAGCCGTACGACTGGGTGAAGGTGCCGCGCGCGGAGTCGAACGCCTTGTGGCACACCTCGGCGTGGATCCGGTCGCGCAGTTCCCGCCAGCGCGCCACCGGCCCCGTCCTGCCGAACTCCTCGACCTGCTTGACGGCCCGGTCGAGGGCGACCCAGCACATCACCTTGGAGTGGGTGAAGTGCCTGCGCGGCCCCCTGACCTCCCACAGTCCCTCGTCGGGCTCGTCCCAGTGGGCCTCCACGTATCCGAGCAGCTCGCGCTGGATGGTCCACGCCCGGTCGTCGGGCTCCATGCCCGAGGCGCGCGACAGGTACAGGGCGTTCATCACCTCGCCGTACACGTCGAGCTGGAGCTGGGTGACGGCGTCGTTGCCGATCCTGACGGGGCGGGAGGCCTCGTAGCCGGGCAGCCAGGACAGTTCGAGCTCGGTCAGCCTGCGCTCTCCGGTCACGCTGTACATGATCTGCAGGTCCTGGGCGCGGCCCGCGATGGCCCGCAGCAGCCACGCCCGCCAGGAGCGGGCCTCCTCCAGGTAGCCCGCGCCGATGAGGGCCTCAAGCGTCATGGTCGCGTCGCGCAGCCAGCAGTAGCGGTAGTCCCAGTTGCGGACCCCGCCGAGGTCCTCGGGCAGCGAGGTGGTCGGGGCGGCGACGATGCCGCCGGTGGGGGCGTAGGTGAGCGCCTTGAGCGTGATGAGCGAGCGGACCACGGCGTCCCGCCACGGACCCTGGTAGGCGCACTGGCCGAGCCACTCCTCCCACAGCTGCTCGGTCTGCGTGAGCTGCTCGAAGGGGTCGATCTCGACGGGCCTGGCCTCGTGGGAGGGGTGCCAGGTGAAGACGAAGGCCAGGCGTTCGCCCTCGGCGACCTGGAACCTCGCCTTGTGGGCGTAGTCGCCGCCCTGCAGCGGGATCGGGGAGTGCAGCCACACCGAGTCGGGGCCGCCCACGGCCTGCAGCAGCCCGTCGGTACGGCGCACCCAGGGCACGATGCGGCCGTAGTCGAAGCGGACGCGGATCTCGGTGGCCATCTCGACCGTGCCGGAGACACCCTCGACGATCCTGACCAGGTCGGGGTTGACGTGCCTGGTCGGCATGAAGTCCGTGACGCGGACCGTGCCGCCCGGGGTGTCCCACTCGCTCTCCAGCACCAGGGAGTCGCCCTTGTAACGGCGCCTGGTGGCGTCGGGCCGCCGGGCGCCGGCGGGACCGAGCCACCACTGCCCGTGGTGCTTGTCGCCGAGCAGTGCCGCGAAGCACGCGGGCGAGTCGAACTTGGGCAGGCAGAGCCAGTCGATGGAGCCGTTGCGGCCGACCAGTGCCGCCGACTGCATGTCGCCTATGAGGGCGTAGTCCTCGATCCGCATGTGCTCGACGCTAACGCCTCCGCGGCGTCCCGATCAGTCCTTGGGGCGCATCAGCGGCATGAAGAACTGGCTCAGCGGGCCGATCGCCAGGGCGAAGACCACGGTTCCCAGGCCCACGGTCCCGCCGAGCAGCCAGCCGACGGCCAGCACCGTCACCTCGATGAGGGTCCTGGCCGAACGGATGGACATGCCCAGGCGGTTGAGGCCGGTCATCAGGCCGTCGCGCGGTCCGGGGCCCAGGCCCGCGCCGATGTAGAGCCCGGTGGCCGCGCCGGTCGCGACGACGCCGAGCACCAGGTAGACCCACCGCAGGGCCAGCGGTCCCGGCTCGGGGGCCAGCCACATCGCGGCGTCGGCGAACAGCCCGAGGAACAGGACGTTGCTGAGGGTGCCGATGCCGGGCCGCTGCCTGAGGGGGATCCACAGCAGCATCACCGCCGCGCCGACCACGATGATCCAGGTGCCGATGGACAGGCCGAGATGGATGGACAGGCCCTGGTGGAAGACGTCCCACGGGCTGCCGCCGAGCCGTGACTCGATCTGCAGGCCGATGCCGACGCCGTAGAGCGCCAGTCCGGCGTACAGGCGCAGGAGGCGGCCGGGGAACGACCCGAGGGTGGGAAGTGTTGCCTCGCTCATAATGGCACTTATCGTCCATGCCATTACTGCCATCCAAAAGGGCCAATCACGAAAAGTGGCCTTATAGTGGGGTGGGTGGACCGCTATCTGAGTGGCGTCCAGCTCGCTCGCCTCCTGGCGATCGACCCCGGCGCCAAGCCGTACTACCGGACCCTGGCCGCGACCGTGCGGTCGCTGATCCTCGACGGGCGGCTGCCCGTGCGGGTACGGGTCCCGGCGGAGCGGCACCTCGCCGAGGCGCTGGGCGTCAGCCGTACGACCGTGACCTCCGCCTACGACCGGCTGCGCGAGCAGGGATACCTGGAGAGCAGGCAGGGGGCGGGGAGCTGGACGGCGCTGCCGGACGCGGGCTCGCTCGGCGCGGAGAACCCCTGGATCGCCGCAGAGGACGACGGGCTGCTGCCGCTGCACTGCGCGGCGCCGTCGGCGGCCAGGACACTGCCCGCCGCGATCGCCGCCGCGGGGGAGGGCTATCCGCGCTACACCCTGGGCATGGGCTACGACCCGGTCGGGATCGCGCCGCTGCGCCAGGCCGTCGCCGCCCGGTACTGCGCGCGGGGGCTGGCCACCAGGCCGGAGCAGATCCTCATCACCGCGGGCGCCCAGCACGGCCTCCACCTGCTGGCCATGGCGCTGCTCGCGCCGGGCGACCCGTTCCTACTCGATTCGCCGACCTATCCGCACGCCATCGATCTGGCCAGGGCGCGGGGCGCCAGGATCGTCCCGGTCGGCATCCCCGACGACGGCTGGCACCTGGACCTGCTCACCAGCGCGATGCGCCAGTCAGGGGCCCGCCTGGCCTACGTCATCCCCGACTTCCACAACCCCACCGGCCACCTGATGGACGACGCCACCCGGGCCGGGCTGGTGAGCGCGGCCAGGAGGCACGACACCACGCTGATCGTGGACGAGACCTGGAGCGAGCTGGACATCGACGAGGTGCCCAGGACCGCCCCGCTGGCCGCCTTCGACACCGACGGCAGGGTGATCAGCCTGGGATCGGCCTCCAAGCTGTGGTGGGGCGGCCTGCGCATCGGCTGGATCCGCACGGGCGCCGCCATGGTGCGCCGCCTGGCCGCCCTGCGCGCCTCGGTCGACATCGCGAGCTCCCTGTTCGAGCAGCTCGTCGTGGCCAGGCTCTTCGAGGACATCGAGGAGACCAGGGCCGAACGCCGCCGCAGCCTCGGCGCGTCACGGGCCGCCCTGACGACCGCGCTGGCCGAGCACATGCCGGACTGGGACTACACCGTGCCCAGGGGCGGCGGCTCGCTGTGGATCAGGCTGCCCGACCACTCGGGCAGCCTGCTGGCCGAGGCCGCCGCCTGCCAGGGCGTACGGCTGGCCCCCGGCACCTGGTTCGGCGTCGACGGCACGCTCGAAGGCAGGCTCAGGCTTCCCTTCACCCAGTCCCCGCAGGTCGTCACCGAGGGAGTGGCCCGCATCGCGGAGGCCAGGATCAGGGGCCCGTACGGCGCCCGCCCGGCTCCGCCGCTCACCCCCGCCCTGTGATCGTCAGGCGGCCTCCGCCGCCTCTCCGGCCTCCTGCAGGAGGCCGGAGCGATGCTGCTCGGAGAGCAGGTGACCGGCCCCGACGACGATCGCGACGGGCCAGTCGATGACCTCAAGGGCGCCGAGCACCCCCAGCACCGCGTAGAAGGCCAGCCGTTCGGGTGGCGGCACCGCCACCGTCCCGACCAGCGGCAGACTGACGGTGCAGGGCCGTCGCCCGTGGCCCGCGGTCTTCTTCCCCTTGGCCATGGTGGCCTCCCGTGAGTTGGACGCCTACCGCCGCGATGCCCGGGCCGTACGCCGTGTAACGCGACTTGACCAGGGTTTTCACCGGGCTACTCCGGTGCGACCCCCCTGGCGAGCGGGGCGCGCCAGCGCAGCCGCATCGCGGCGATGCGCAGCCCGAACCCGAGTACGGCGGCGGCCAGCGTGGCGGGCCAGCCGTGCAGGTCCAGGATGTAGAGCACGGCCATCACCGCCGAGCAGAACAGGGCGGGCACCGCGTAGAGCTGGCGGTCGTAGAGCAGGATGGGGATCTGCCCGGACAGGACGTCGCGCAGCACGCCGCCGCCGACACCGGTGGTGACCCCGAGCAGTGTCGCGTGCAGCGGGCTCAGGCCGTAGCTCAGTGCCTTCTCAGTGCCCACCACGGAGAACAGGCCGAGGCCCGCCGCGTCGAACACGTTGACGGCGGGCATCACCCGCTCCACGTGCGGGTGCCAGAAGAACACGATGGCCGTCGCGATCACCGGGGCGAGCACGTATCCGGTGCTGGAGAAGGCAGCGGGCCGGACGTTGAGGATCAGGTCACGCAGGATGCCGCCGCCGAGCGCGGTCATCTCCGCCAGTACGGCCATGCCGACCACGTCCAGTCGCCTGCGGACGCCCACGAGTGCGCCTGAGAGAGCGAAGACGAAGATTCCGACGAGGTCAAGCCATTGGTTCACTGATAAATCATCCCATGACCGGCTCTATGGGTCTTACGTCATATTTCTTGGCGTCCGGAAGGCGCGTGGTCGTGCTCCCGCATCAGGACGCGCAGCCGCGGCACGAACAGGAACAGCAGCACGCCCGCCACGACCGCGATCGCCGCCAGCGTGAGGAAGTAGGCGGGATCGGACATGTGCTCCCTGAGCCTGCCCGTCTGCCCGCCGACCGCGTCACCGACCGAGACGGCGATGAACCAGACGCCGAGCATCTGTCCCTTGAACGCCTGGGGGGCGAGCTTGGTGGTGACCGAGAGCCCGACCGGGCTCAGCGCCAGCTCCCCGAAGACCTGGACGAGGTAGACCGCCACCAGCCACCACACCGAGACCCTCCCGTTCCCGGCCAGGGCGGAGGCCGCCGCCATGATCACGAAACTCAGGCCGACCATGACCAGCGCGAAGGCGAACTTCTGCGGGGCCGTGACCCGGTTGCCCAGCTTCACCCACAACGCCGCGAAGACCGGTACGAAGATCATGATGAACAGCGGGTTGAACGACTGCGTCGCCGCGGCGGTGATGCGCACACCGGACAGCGAGAGGTCGGTGTGGTCCGCGGCGAAGAACAGCAGCACGGTCGGGGCCAGGTCGTAGATCATCCAGAAGACGGCCGCGGCGGCGAACAACCAGATGTAGGCCCGCATCCCGGCGCGCTCCTCCGGCGTCAGGTTGTGGCTGCCCAGCAGGATGTAGCCGAAGTAGACCACCGGAACGATCACGATCACCACGGTCAGCGCCAGCGCGAAGGCGTCGAGGCTGAAGGTCCCGGAGAGCGCCCAGAGCGTCAGGGCCACGACGATCACGGCCGTCGAGCCGAGCGCGACGAGGGTGAAGTGCCGGTGCTCGGCGGGGGTCAGCCGGTGCCCGGGCTCGTCGCCGGCGCCCCGGAGGCGGGAGCGGCCCGCCACGTACTGGACCAGGCCGAGGGCCATCCCGACGGCCGCCGCCCCGAAGCCCAGGTGCCAGCGGTCGCCGTCGGCGAGCCAGCCGACCACGATGGGGGCGACGAAGGCCCCCAGGTTGATGCCGAGGTAGAACAGGGAGAAGCCCGCGTCCCTGCGCGCGTCGGCGTCCTCCGGATAGAGCTTGCCGACCATCGCGGAGATGTTCGGCTTCAGCAGCCCGGTCCCGGCGATGATGAGCAGCAGGCCGAGGGCCACGAAGAGGCCCGTCCTGGCCGGTATCGCCATGCTGATGTGCCCGAACATGATGATCAGACCGCCCCACAGCACCGCCCTGCGGGCGCCGAGGACGCGGTCGGCGACCCAGCCGCCGGGCAGGGCCACCAGATAGATCAGGGCGCCGTAGACGCCGACGAGCGCCTGCGCGGTCCCCTTGCCCATGCCCAGCCCGCCGACGGCGGGGGAGGCGGCCATGAAGGTGGCCAGGATCGCGCGCAGGCCGTACCAGCTGAAGCGCTCCCACATCTCGGTGCCGAACAGCGTGGCGAGGCCGCGTGGATGCCCGAAGAAGGATTTCTCCTCCGCCTTTGTCGCCGATGTCATAGCGCCCCCCGACCTCAGTGTGTGATCGAACTGTAACTCTGCGTGTTCGTTCCGGCGAGGGCGGACCGAAAGGTCGTGCGTCGTCGGTCCCTTAACGCCGAAGGTCTTGTCCCCCCGTATCCCGTGTGATGCGATGCATGCCTCACGAAGGCAAGTGAGCACTTCCAGGAGGCGCTTCGATGGCCGGTGTCCTTGAGGAACGGGCCGCGATCGAGCGGGAGATCGCGGGCCGTACCGTCTGCGCCCAGTTGAGGGAGGCGGCCGAACGGGACGCGGGAGCCCCCGCCTACTCCGACCCCTCGGGGCAGGGCTGGACGACCATGACCTACGGCGAGGCCAGGCGGAGGGTGCTGGAGATCGCCGCGGGCTTCGCCGCCCTCGGCCTGCGCACAGGCGAGGCCGTCGCCCTGATGATGGTCAACCGTAGCGAGCACGTCCTGGCCGACCTGGGCGCGGTGCACGCGGGCGGCGTCTCGTGCTCGGTCTACCCCACCTTCGCCCCCGAGCAGGTCGCCTTCGTCGCGGCCGACGTGGGCGCGCGGATCGCGGTGCTCGGCGGCCCGGCCGACCTGGCCAGATGGGAGCCGATCCTCGGGGACCTGCCCGCGCTGCGCAGGATCGTCATGCTGGAGGGCGCGCCCCGGGACGACCGTTTCGTCTCCTGGGAGGACCTGCTGTCCATGGGCCGCGAACGGCTGGCCGCCGAACCCGGCGAGGTCGAGGCCCGCTGGCGCGCGGTGACCTCCGACGACATCCTGACGGTGCTCTACACCTCCGGCACGACCGGCGACCCCAAGGGCGTGCCGCTCACCCACGCCAACGTGTTCTACGAGGTCGTGGCCACCGACCGGCTGGCGCGGGTGCCCGAACGCGGCACCCAGATCTCCTATCTGACCTACGCGCACATCGCCGAGCGGGTGCTCAGCCTCTACCTGCCGCTCTTCAAGCTCTCCCACACCTACTTCTGCACCGAAATGTCCCAGCTCGGCGCGATCCTCGGCCAGGTCAGGCCGGTGCTCTTCTTCGGCGTGCCGCGCGTGTGGGAGAAGATGATGGCCAGGCTCCAGGCCCTGCTGTCCATGCAGCCGCAGGATCGGCGCGAGCAGGCGCGTCTGGCGATGGCCGCCGGTCTCGCCCACGTCGAGGCCTGCCAGTACGGCCGCACGCCCTCACCCGGGGTTCGCGAGGCCTACGAGCGGGCCGACGCCGCGCTGCTGTCCGGCGTGCGCTCGCTGATCGGCCTGGACAACGCGGGCTGGCTCGCCACCGCCGCGGCGCCGATGCCGCGCGAGGTCCAGCGCTTCTTCGCCGGTCTCGGCCTGCGCGTCCTGGACGTGTACGGCATGACGGAGACGACGGGCGCGTTCACCGCCAACGCCCAGGACCGCTTCAAACTCGGCACGGTCGGGCAGGCCGGGCCCGGGGTGGAGATCCGCGTCGCCGAGGACGGGGAGATCCTCACCCGCAGCCCGGCCAACGCCGTCGGCTACCTCAACCGGCCGGGGGAGACCGCGGAACTGCTGGACGAGGACGGCTGGCTGCACACCGGCGATGTCGGCGTGGTCGACGAGGACGGCTTCGTCAGCATCCTCGACCGCAAGAAGGAGCTCATCATCACCTCGGGGGGCGAGAACATCTCCCCGGCCAACATCGAGGGCCTCCTCAGGGAACACCCCATCGTCGGCCAGGCCCTGGCCTACGGCGACGGCAGGCCGTACCCGGTGGCGATCCTCACCCTCGACGGTGAGACGGCTCCCGGCTGGGCGAAGGAGCGGGGCATCGGGTTCACCTGCCTGGCCGACCTCGCCGAGCACCCCGAGGTCCTGCGCGAGGTCGCCGGGGCGGTCGCCGCGGCCAACGGGCGGCTCGCCCGGGTACAGCAGGTCAAGCGCTGGCGGCTGCTGCCGGTCGAGTGGACGCCGGAGAGCCAGGAGCTCACGCCGAGCCTGAAACTCAGACGCCGGATCATCCACACCAGGTACGCGGAGGTGATCGACGGCCTGTACGCGTCCTGACCCGTGCCTGTCCCTTTGCCCAACGGGCGCGTGTCCGTCCCCCGGCCATTACCGCGCCGTTCCTAGCGTCCTGGGTCATGAGATTCCTTTTCGCGTTGCTGGCGGCGGCGACCGTCGTCCCGCCCGTCCCGGCCGGGGCGGGCGTGGCCGGGGAACCGGTGATCCGCTCGGTGACCGTGACCCCGGGCGCGCCCGTCGTCGGGCCGTCCGGATCGGTGCGGGTGGTGATCGAGGTGGTCGCGGGCGGGGTCGCGGGGCCGGACGGGGTGACGATCGAGGTCGAGCCGGGCGCCCCGGACGCGGCCGACGAGCCGGCCTCCCCGCCGATCCAGGAGGACGCCGAGGACACCGGGGTCACCGGGACCGCAGACGGTCAGGGGGCGCAGGCGCCTGCCCCGGCGCCGGAGTGGGAGATCTGGAGGTTCGTGCCCGACAAGGGTCTGACCCGCTGGTACCCGACGGGGCGCTGGACCGTCACGGTGACCGCCAGGGGCGCCGGCGGTGAGGTCGTCACCGGGCACACCGTCTTCAGGCTGCGCAGGGAGACCAGGTTCGGCGCGGTGCGGGTGGCCGCGGGGGAGACGGGCGCGCGGGTTCGCGGTGTCCTGAACCGGGTCGACCCGCAGGGCTACCTGGACTACGCCCCCTTCCCCGGCCAGCCGGTGGGCATCCTGCACCGGAGCGAGCCCGGGGAGCCCTGGCAGAGCGTGGCCTCGGCGACCACCGACGCGCAGGGCCGCTTCGCCAGGGACGTTCCGGGGATCAGGGACGGCCAGTGGCGCATCCTGTTCGCCGGGACGGGACACTACGCGGGCAGACGCAGCATCATCCACCCGACCACCGCATAAGTGCATTTAATAGGACAAATCACCATATCGTTATTCCATTTGGAGTGGCTAATTTCCTATTTACTGTGACTTTTCCTTATGTTGAAGCGTCTTTGACGGTAGGCGCGCCCCACCGCGGGGCGCGTCCTTCAACGGGGAAGGAAGTTCCAGATGCTGCGACGCATCGCGACCGTCCTGGCCACGGCGGCGCTGAGCGCCTCCGCGCTCGCGGTCACCGCACCGGCGCAGGCCGCGACCGCCCAGGCCGTGTCCGCGCAGGCCGGGAGCCGGGCCTACACCGAGACCAGGATCGCCGGCTTCAACGCCGACCCCAACCCGGCCCGCAGGTTCCAGCGCATCACGCTGAGCGGCCAGCTCCAGGTCGGCGAGGACTGCAACCCGCACGAGCGCGGTCCCGGCCTGGCCACCCGCCACAACCCCTGCGACAACGGCAGGACCCAGTGGGCGGGCTCCGCCGGCTGGCAGAAGATCGTGGTGCTCTTCCGCGCGAGCGGCAGGAGCAAGTGGGAGTTCGTCGACGCGATCGAGACCGGCCGTGACGGGCGTTTCGCCACGGACGTCCGCGTCTACACCTCCGGCACCTGGCGCGTCGTCTTCGAGGGCGCCAGGGGCCTGGCGCCGTCCGAGGACAGCGACTGGGTCAGGGTCTTCCGCTGACCGACCGGTGAGCGAGCCCAGGACCGCCCCGCCCGCGTGGGGCGGTCCGCCGCCCGCCGTAGGCGCGACCGCCGGGACCCTCACGAGAGCGCGTGCACCGCGGCCCCGAACAGGACGGGCAGCCGCCGGGCGGCCGGGACGATCAGCCGCGCGGCCCCGCGGTACCGCCGGGTCCCCAGCAGCGCTCCGGTGAGCAGCCTGTGCCTGCGCGACAGGCGCAGCCAGGCCTCCTCGTAGGAGTCGGGGTCCCCCGCCCGCAGGCAGCCGACGAGCGCCCGCGCGGACAACAGCGCCAGGGAGAGCCCCTCACCGGTGAGGGCGTCGATGTAACCCGCGGCGTCGCCGACCAGCAGCACCCGCCCCGAGACCCGGCGGCGCACCCGCTGGCGCAACGGCCCCGCCCCCCGCACACTGGTCGCCGCCGGTCCGGTGAGCCTGGCCGCGAGCTCGGGGAAGTCCGCCAGATGTTCCTGGTAGCCCCGCCGCCGTGAGCTGAGCACGGCCACCCCGACCAGGTCGTCGCCGACCGGCGTCACGTAGGCCTCGGACTCGTCGGCCCAGTGCACCTCGACGAAGTCCGTCCAGGGGGCGACGAGATAGTGCCGCCGCAGGCCGTACCTGCGGGGGCGGGTGTCGGGAAGCCGGAGCCCGAGCATGGCGCGCAGCGGGGAGTGCAGACCGTCGGCGGCCACCAGCCACCTGGCCCGCAGCCCCGCGGCCTCGACGCGGTCGTGGTGCTGCCGTACCTCCTCGACCCTGCCGCGTACGACCCGCACGCCCACCTCGGCGGCACGTCGCGACAGCGCGTCGTGCAGGGCGGTGCGGCGCACCCCGAGCCCGCTTCCCCTCCTGAACTCGGCCTGGACCCGGTCGCCGCCGTCCACGTAGCGGATTCCCGCCAGAGGCCTGCCCTTGGGCCGCACGCCCAGCCCCAGCAGCGCCGCCGCGCCGCTGGGCATCAACCCCTCGCCGCACGCCTTGTCGACCGGGCCCGGCCGGGGCTCGACCACGACGGCCTCCATCCCGGCCAGCGCCGCGTGGATGGCGGTGGCGAGACCGGCGGGCCCCCCGCCGGCGACCAGGACGTCGATCACGCGGGGGCCCGCCCGGCGGACGGCGCGGGGGAGAGCGTGGCCAGGGCGGCCTCCTCACAGCGGATCCGCACCACCATGAGCGCGGCGTTCAGCACCGTGAACGTCACCGCGGTGACCCAGGCGCCGTGCACCAGAGGAAGGGCCACCCCCTCGGCGGCGACCGCCACGTAGTTGGGGTGGCGCAGCCACCGCAGCCGGTACGGCCCGCCCGTCACCGGGGACAGGCCGGGGACCACGATCACCTCGGTGTTCCACTGCCTGCCCAGCGTGGTGACGCACCACCAGCGCAGCCCCTGCGCCGCGACGACCAGGGCGAGCATGGGCCAGCCGAGCGCGGGGACGAAGGGCCGTCCCGCCAGACCGGCCTCCAGCGCGCACCCGGCCAGCAACCCGGTGTGCAGGGCGACCATCCACGGATAGTGGCCGCGCCCGTGGACGATCCCCCCGCGGGCCAGGCTCCAGCGCGCGTTGCGCCGGGCGACCACCAGCTCCGCCAGCCGCTCCACGCCGACGAGCAGGACGAGCGACAGATACCAGGACACCGTTCCCCCCACGGGTCACCAGCGCAACAGGACGAGTTCGGAGCAGAAACCGGGGCCCATCGCGATGAGCAGCCCCGGAGTCCCCGCGGGAGGCGGGCGAAGCGCGAGGGTGTCCCGCAGCACGTGCAGCACCGACGAGGAGGACAGGTTGCCGACCGAGGCCAGTGAGCGCCAGGTGAGTTCGAGCGTGTCCTGCGGCAGCCCGAGCGTCTCGGCGACGGCGTCGAGCACCTTCGGGCCGCCCGGGTGGCACACCCAGGCCGTGATGTCGTCCCTGGTCAGCCCATGGTCGGCGAGGAAGCCGTCCACGTCGTCGGCCAGGTAGGTCCGCACCACGTCGGGGACGCCGGCGTCGAGGACCACCTGGAACCCGGTGTCGCCGACGTCCCAGCCCATGACGTGTTCCGAGTCGGGATACAGGTGGCCACGGGTCGCCACGACCGTGGGCCCCCCTCCTGGCAGGGCGGCGGCCCGTTCGGCGCCGCAGGCGACCACGGCCGCCGCGCCGTCGCCGAACAGCGCGCCCGCGACCAGGTTGGCGACCGAGGAGTCGCCGCGCTGCAGGGTCAGCGAGCACAGCTCGACCGAGAGCAGCACCGCCACGTGCCCGGGCCAGCCGCGCAGGTAGTCGTGCAGCCGGGCGATCCCCGCCGCCCCCGCCACACAGCCGAGCCCGAAGATCGGCACCCGTTTGACGTCGGGACGTAACCCCAACCGGCCCGCCAGCCTGGCGTCGACCGAGGGCGCGGCCAGGCCGGTCACCGAGGTGAACATGATCATGTCCACGTCCCCCGGGGTGAGCCCCGCGGCGTCGAGCGCGGCGCCGACCGCCTCCGTGCCCAGTTCCACGGCGCACTCGACGAAGACGTCGTTGGCCGCCCCGAACCCGTCGAGCTTGGCGTAGCGGTGCAGGGGCAGCGCCAGGTGGCGGAAGCCGACCCTGGCACTCGCGTGCAGCCGGTCGAGCACCCGCCGGTCGGCGCCCTCGGGCAGGCACAGCCGCGCGATGGCGTCGGTGATCTCGGCCTGGGGGTGGCGGTTCGGCGGAAGCGCGCCGCGGACGGCGGCGATTCGCGTCATGAAAGGGTCACTCCCGGGCCTCGTGGGAAAGGGGGGTGCGGACATCTGGCTTCTGCCCGTCCGTGTCCGTGGCAAGCCTTCTTCCCGCCGCGGGTGTGCCTAACATCGACTCTGTGACGAGCCGGTGGGCGGGGCGGGTGCGGACGGCGGGCAGGCCGGGGACCGGGTTCACGACGGTCGTCGCGCTGGCGCGCGCCTGCCATCCCGGGCCGACCGCGGCCGTCACCGTCCTGGTGGGCGCGCTGGCCCTGGTCTGCGGGCACGACGCGGCCGGATGCGCCCTGGTGGCCGCCGCCGTGCTGACCGGCCAGCTGTCGATCGGCTGGTGCAACGACGCGGCCGACGCGGCCAGGGACACCGCCGCGGGCCGTACGGGAAAGCCGGTCGCGGAGGGCCTGCTCTCCGCGCGCACGGTGTGGGCCGCGGCGTGGACGGCCCTGGCGCTCTGCGTGCCGCTCTCCCTGGCCTTCGGTCCCGTCGCGGGGGGCGTCCACCTCACGGGCGTCGCCGCGGCCTGGGCGTACGACCTGGGGCTCAAGGCGACGGTGTTCTCGTGGCTGCCGTACGCGGTCGGGTTCGGCTCCCTGCCGCCGTTCGTGACGCTGGGGCTGCCCGGCGCGCCGTGGCCCGCGTGGTGGGCGGTCCTCGCCGCGGCCCTGCTGGGCTGCGGCGCGCACCTGGCGAACGTGCTGCCCGACATCCAGGACGACCTGGCGGCCGGGGTCAGGGGCTGGCCGCAGCGGCTCGGCGCCGCGCGGGTGCGCGCGCTTGTCCCCGTCCCCCTGCTGCTGGCGACCGTGACGCTGGTCCTGGGACCGCCGGGGGCGCCCGGGCCCGGGGAGTGGGCCGCGCTCGCCGTCGCCGTGGCGCTCGCCTGCGCCGGGCCGCTGGCGGCGAACCGGTCGCCGAAGGCCCCCTTCGCGGCAGCCGTGGCCGTCGCGGCGCTCGACGTCCTGCTCCTGCTCGCCACGACCACCACGATCACCGTCGTGCCCTGAACCGCGTCCCGCCGGAGGCAACCGCGCATACTGCGATCTTGCAGAAGAACGGCGGGCGGGGCAAGATCCCGCCCGCCGTACGATCAGCCCTTGTAGTTGAAGATCTGGCGCAGGGTGTGCCGGACCTCGACGAGGTCCTTCTGGTCGGCCATGACCTGGTCGATGGGCTTGTACGCCTCCGGGTGCTCGTCGACCAGCGAGGCGGCCCTGTCGGAGTTCCACGTACGGCCCCGCATCGCCTGGGCGAGCGAGTCGGCCGAGAGCTCCCGCTTGGCCTTCGTCCGTGACATCCGGCGTCCCGCCCCGTGCGAGCAGGAGGTGTAGGACTCCGGGTTCCCCAGGCCGCGGACGATGTACGAACGGGTGCCCATCGAACCCGGGATCACGCCCTCGTCGCCGGTGTCGGCCTTGATGGCGCCCTTACGGGTGATCCACAGGGACTTCCCGTAGTGGGTCTCCCGCTGGGTGAAGTTGTGGTGGCAGTTGATCGTGCGGACCCGCTGCCCGCCGCCGACGACCCGGAACAGGGCGTTGACCAGCACCCGGTCCATCCGGGCCCGCGAGGCCATCGCGTAGCGCTGGGACCACAGCATGTCCTCGATGTAGGCGGTGAACTCCGGGGTGTCCTGGACGAGGTAGGCCAGGTCCGGGTCCTCAAGACCGACGGCCTGCTTCCTCATCATCCGCTTGGCGCCCGTGATGTGCATCGTGGCCAGCTGGTTGCCGATGCCGCGTGACCCCGAGTGGAGCACCGTCCAGACCCGGTCACGCTCGTCGAGGCAGACCTCGACGAAGTGGTTGCCCGAGCCGAGGGTGCCGAACTGCTCGGCGACCTTCTTCTCCTGCCTGGGGTTCAGGTCCGTGTACGGCAGGCCGAGGTCGTCGAGCGCCCGGTCGATGGACGGGTCGCTGTGCCCCTTGCCGACCCCGGCCGGGATGCGGTGCTCGACCATCGGCATCAGCGCGGCGAGGGTGTCCGGCAGGTCGGCGGCGGTGAGCGTCGTCTCGGTCGCCACCATGCCGCAGCCGATGTCCACTCCGACGGCGGCGGGAATGATGGCGTTCTCGGTGGGGATGACCGAGCCGACCGTCGCCCCGATGCCGACGTGCGCGTCTGGCATGAGAGCGACGTGGCCGGAGACGAACGGCAGACGGGCGGTGCGTGCGGCCTGCATGATCGCGCCTTCGTCGATCTCGCTGGCCCACGACAGCAGGTTCGGTGCGGGCTGGTTCGGCATCGTGTGAATCTCCTTGGACCGGCTGTCGATCAGTGTGGCGAGCCCAGAAAGGAAATCCCACTTATTTTACCGTTCGCCGGATTCACCCGCCGGGCCACGGAGCCGGGACCGGCGGCTCAGGCGGGGGAGCCGGGCTCGGGTTCCGGGCCGTGCTCCTCCTGGGGGACGGCCCGGCGCCTCGAACGTTCCAGACGGGATCTCCGGTCCCGTTCCGCGCGCAGGTCGGCCCGCAACGTCCCCCGGAAGAGCAGGGCGACGGCCAGCAGGATCACTCCGGAGCCGACGAGGAAGGGGGCGGCGGGGATCGCGTCCTCCCCGGACTCCTGCGGCTTCTCGGACGGCTTTCGCGGCCCGGCCGCGTCCACGCCGGCCGCCCGGAACGCGGCATGTGGAAACGGGTGAAGAACTCTCTCCGGAATCGGCCCGGTCGAAAACCCGGAAGGCGGATCCGGGATTTTCTCCATAAATCCGCTTCCGTTACCTTCCGGTGGTGTTCGGCGGTCGGGGAATATGGCGTTCCCGGCAGTTCTCGCGGGGATGACGGCCGGGCCTGACGCGAGGCCGGCCACGCCCTGGGGCAGGCAGGGGGCGGTCATGAGCAGGGGCGCCGCGAGGATCAGCGCGCTCAGGCGGTTGTCCGCTACCGGTCTCACGTGGGTCCGGCTCCTTTCGTGATCCCGGGGTCGTCGCTACGGATTATCGGCGCGGTTCCCAGGGTCTCCCCGGCGCGCAGGGGCCTTGGCATCAAAGCGTTATGTGCTAATTAGGCATATATCCATGAATCGCCTGAATTTTTCTGTGATTTATGGAGGTGTTTGTGACCTGCATGACGCCTCGGAAGTCTGATCGCGCAGATGAGAGCGCTCCCAGAAGCCGGACATGTCCTCCTATGGAGGAATCAACCCTTCGATGGTGATGTTGTCGCCAGGAGGAGACCCGTGGGAGGTCCCGGTGGGTACCGGCCGTAGGCTGGGCCCCTGCCGGAGCAGACGGATGTGAGGAGGTGGCGCCCCGTGCTGCGGGACTCGTTCGGCCGGGTGGCGACTGATCTGCGGGTGTCCCTCACGGACCGCTGCAACCTGCGCTGCTCCTACTGCATGCCCCCCGAAGGGCTGGAGTGGCTGCCCAAACCCGAGCTGCTGACCGCCGACGAGATCGTCAGGCTGGTGACCGTCGCCGTGGAGCGGCTGGGCGTCACCGAGGTCCGCTACACCGGCGGTGAGCCGCTGCTGCGCCGCGAACTGGTCGACATCGTGGCCCGTACCTCTGCCCTGCGCCCCGCGCCCCAGGTCTCCCTGACCACGAACGGCATCGGCCTGGCCAGACTGGCCGCCCCCCTGGCCGAGGCGGGCCTGAGCCGGGTCAACGTCTCCCTCGACACCCTCGACCGGGAGACGTTCAGGAGACTCGCCCACCGCGACCGGTTGCCCGACGTGCTCGACGGCCTGGCCGCCGCCGACGCCGCGGGCCTGCGCCCGGTGAAGATCAACTCCGTGCTGATGCGCGGCGTCAACGACCACGAGGCCGCCTCGCTGCTGCGCCACTGCCTGGAACGGGGCTACGAGCTGCGCTTCATCGAGCAGATGCCGCTGGACGCCCAGCACGGCTGGCGCAGGCAGGACATGATCACGGCCGAGGAGATCCTCGCGGGACTGCGGGAGAGCTTCGACCTGACAGAGGCCGACCCGGGAGAGCGCGGCAGCGCCCCGGCCGAGCTCTTCCTGGTCGGCGGCGGGCCGGCCAGGGTCGGTGTGATCGGTTCGGTCACCCGCCCGTTCTGCGGCTCCTGCGACCGGGTACGGCTCACCGCCGACGGCCAGGTCCGCAACTGCCTGTTCGCCACGGACGAGTCCGACCTGCGTGCGGCGATGCGCGCGGGCGCGGGCGACGAGGAACTGGCCGAGCGCTGGCTGGCCGCGGTGCGCGTCAAGAAGGCCGGGCACGGCATCGACGACCCGTCCTTCCTGCAACCGTCCCGCCCGATGTCCGCCATCGGCGGATGAGCGGGATGAGCGTCCGTCACGACGCCTGCATCCTGGCGGGCGGCATGGCGAGAAGGCTCGGCGGACAGGACAAACCAGGCCTCCACGTCGGCGGACGCCCACTGGTCGAGCGGGTCGCGGCGGCCGTACCGGACGCGCGGCGGCTGATCGTCGTCGGCTCCCCCCGTCCCGGCCTGCCCGGGGCCGTCTTCCTGCGCGAGCGCCCGCCGGGCGCGGGGCCCGTCCCCGCGCTGCGGGCGGGGATGACCGCCGTGACCGCCCCCTGGGTCGCCCTGCTCGCCGCCGACCTGCCGTTCCTGACGGCCGGGCACGTCTCGGCGCTGTTCGCCGCCGCCAAGGGGGCCGCAGGGGCGGTGCTCCTCGACGAGGAGGACAGACAGCAGTGGCTCGCCGGAGTCTGGCGTACGGCGGAGCTCACCCGGGCACTGGACGGCTACGAGGGACGGTCGCTGCACGGACTGCTCGGCCCGCTCGGGCCCGTCGGGCTCCGCCTTCCCGGGAAACCGTGGTTCGATTGCGACACACCGGATGATCTGCTGCGTGCCGGAGACGGTGAGCCGGACGCGGCGGAGAACGCCGACAAGGCCGTCGACGAGGAGCGAGCGATGAACGTGCTGGAGGAGTGGACCGAGCTGGTCTGCCGGGAACTGGGCGTCGATCCGGCGCGGGTCGACAGGGACGCGGTGCTCGACCTGACGAAGGAGGTCGCCCACGGGGTGGCACGCCCGGCCGCCCCGCTGACGGCCTACCTGCTGGGCCTGGCCCAGGGAGCGGGAACCGCGGGCGACGACACGCTCAAGCGGCTGATCGAACTCGCTCAGGAATGGGAGAGAAAGACCGGAGACTGAGATTCCGGAGAAAAGGGCGACGCCGGGTGGTTACGGGGGCAAACCACCCGGCGTCGCTTCATCGGCGTTCCGACGGGGGCCCGGAACGCCGGCACCAGTGCCCCGACGGGGGACCAGGGCACTTGCTTAAAGCGTACACCTCCAACCCCTGAGATGCGTCAAGAGTTAGTCACGACCCGATCTCGCGTCGGTGGCGTGGGATCTCGTTCTGGCTGTCATCCGTAATGCCGAAGCCACTTTCCGCCTCGCGACGTGGTGCGTTGGCCCCGATCACGGCAACATACGGTAAAAAGATCGCGCCGGCGAAGAGCAGCAGCCTCACGGGCAGCGGGGCGGGCACGGTGAAGGCGAGGATGAGGCAGAGCAGCCGGATCCCCATCTTGATGAGGTAGTTCCTCTCGCGCCTGCCGATGTCCTCGCTCAGGGAGGGCTGCGCGTCGGTCACCTGGTGGACCTGTCGGCGCCTGTGCCATTTCCTCACATCTCCAACCTAGACCTCGCCTCCGGCGGGCGGGAAAGCGCGTGCGACCCTGGCCTCCAGGGGCCTACGGGGGTCTCCGGGGCCTTCGGGCAAGGAGGACACGATGACGGATCGTACGTACCGGGTGACCGAGATCGTGGGCACGTCGGGGGAGAGCATCGAGGCGGCCGTGCGCAACGGCGTCCGGAGGGCCGCGCAGACCCTGCGTCACCTCGACTGGTTCGAGGTGACCGAGGTCAGGGGGCACATCGTGGACGGCGAGATCGGGCACTTCCAGGTCGGCCTGAAGGTGGGCTTCCGCCTGGAGGACGACGCCTGAGGCCGCGCGGCGCCCGGGGACGTCCGTGAGGGACGGTCCGCGGGCGCCGCGGAGGGCTCAGCTGGCCTGGCTGACCGTCGACATGTTGAAGTCGGGGACCCGCACCGCGGGCATGACGGCGCGGGTGAAGTAGTCGCTCCACTCACGGGGCAGCGTCCGCTCGGCGGCACCGACCTCGGTGAGGCGGCCGAGCAGGCCGACCGGGCTCTCGTTGAAGCGGAAGTTGTTCACCTCACCCACGACCTCACCGTTCTCGACCAGGTAGACGCCGTCGCGGGTCAGGCCGGTCAGCAACAGGCTCTGCGGGTCGACCTCGCGGATGTACCACAGGCACGTCAGCAGCAGGCCCCGGCCGGTCGAGGCCACCATCTCGTCGAGTGAACGGCCGTCCCCGGGACCCGTCATGATCAGGTTGTCCGTCGCCGGGGTCACGGGCAGGCCGGTCAGCTCCGCCGAGTGCCTGGTCTGCAGCAGGTTCGCCAGCCTGCCGTCCGAGATCCAGTCGGTGGGCGCCAGCGGCAGCCCGTTGTCGAAGACCGAACTCTGCCTGTTCGAGGAGTGCGCCACCACGAAGGGGGCGGACTCGACGCCGGGCGCCGCGGGGTCGCTGCCCAGGCGGACGGGCAGCGGGCAGAGCGTGTCCCCGACACGGGTGCCGCCACCGGGCCTGGAGAAGACCGTGCGGCCCTCCATCGCGTCCCTGGCCCCGGCCGTCCAGTACAGGTAGATCATCAGATCGGCGACGGCCGAGGGCGGAAGCAGTGTCTCGTAGCGGCCCGCGGGCAGGTCGATCCGCCTCCTGGCCCATTCGAGGCGGGTGGCCAGCGAGGCGTCGAGCGCCGCCACGTCGACGTCGGAGAAGTCCGGGGTCGCCACCCCCGCCCAGGCCGAGCGCCGCATGTCCGGCGACTTGGCGTTCAGCTCCAGGCGCCCCGTCGGCTGCGTGTGGCGGAGCCTGGTGCCCGCCGAGGTGCCGACGAAGGTGGTGGTGACGAGGTGCTCGGCGAAGCCGTACAGCCTGCGCCCGCCCGACTCGGCGGCGGCGAACGTCTCGCCGAGCGCCGGGGCGAACGCGCCGAAGACCCCGATGGAGGTCGGCTCGGCCGCCTCCTGCCAGTCGGCCGACTGGGCGCCCTCGGCCAGCGGCCTGGCGTCCTCGGACGGCCTGGCGTCCTCGGCCGCGTGGTCGGCCGCCGCGACGATGTCGGCGAGCTGCTCGGGGCGGGCCGCCGCCCGCGAGACCACGCCGACCCCCCGTCCCGCGACCGAGATCACGGTGAGCTGCGACGAGCGGGTCACGCCGTTGGTCGTGAGCGTGTTGCCCGCGAACCGCAGGTTGGCGCTTGAGGTCTCGTCCACGATCACGACGGTCTCGTCGGCCGTGGACAACTCCAGTGCCCTCTCGATGATTTCCTGGGGACTCATCCCACTCCTTGCCCGGTGGTCCGCAGGGGCGTCCCCCGGCGTGCGGTGTTCGTCGGTTGCCCGCTCGTGGGCGTGCTCTCCAGGCCCGGGCCAGAGAGGGCGTACCCGTCTGCCCACCGGCTCACGTGCCACTCTCCCGCAGGGTATTCAGGACGCGCACATCCCGGAAGAGCGCCGTGGGGCAGCCGTGGCTGACCGGGGCCACCTGGCCGGGCTGGCCCTTGCCACAGTTGAACGCGCCGCCCAGCACGTAGGTCTGCGGTCCGCCGACGGCCGCCATCGACCGCCAGAAGTCGGTGGTCGTCGCCTGGTAGGCGACGTCGCGAACCTGGCCGGCGAGCCTGCCGTTCTCGATCCGGTAGAACCGTTGCGCGGTGAACTGAAAGTTATATCGTTGCATGTCGATCGACCAGCTTTTGTCACCGACCACGTAGATGCCGCGTTCGACCCCGGAGATGAGCTCCTCGGTCGAGGGGCCCTCGGGGGCGGGCAGCAGCGAGACGTTGGCCATGCGCTGGATCGGGGGATGGCCGGGGGAGTCGGCGAACGCGCAGCCGTTGGAGGAGCCGAGCCCCTTCAGCAGCGCCATCCTGCGGTCGAGCTGGAAACCGGTCAGGACGCCGTCCGAGACGATGTCGAACCGCCTGGCCGCCACACCCTCGTCGTCGTACCCGATCGTGGCCAGGCCGTGCTCGGCGGTGCGGTCACCGACGACGTTCATCGCCCGCGAGCCGTACACCAGGGTGCCGAGCTGGTCGAAGGTGGCGAAGCTGGTCCCGGCGTAGGCCGCCTCGTAGCCCAGGGCCCGGTCGAGCTCGGTGGCGTGCCCGACCGACTCGTGGATCGTCAGCCACAGGTTCGACGGGTCGATCACCAGGTCGTAGCGCCCGGCCTCGACGGAGGGGGCGGCGAGTTTCTCCGCGAGGTGCTCGGGGATGCGGGCCAGCTCGCCGGGGAAGTCCCAGCCGGTGCCGGTGAGGTACTCGTAGCCGCGACCGACCGGAGGGGCGAGCGTGCGCATCGACTCGAACCTGCCGTCCTGGGTCCGTGTCGCCTCAAGCTGGGGGTGCACGCGCACCCGCTGCTGCGTGATCGAGGCGCCCGCCGTGTCGGCGTAGAACTTCTGCTCCTTGACCTGCATCAGCGAGGCCTGTACGTGATCGACCCGCGGGTCTCGCAGCAGCCCCTCCGACCAGGCCGCCAGCAGGGCGACCTTGTCGCGCATCGGCACCTCGAACGGGTCGACGTCGTAGGAGGAGACCCAGGTGACCTCCGAGTGGACCGGCTCGGGGGCCAGTTCGACCGGCTCGCGGTTGACCGGCGCGCAGACCACGGCCACCTCGACCGCCTGCTCCGCGACCCGCGCGGCCGCCTCCGCGGTGAGCTCGACACCGGCCGCGAACCCCCAGGTGCCGTCCTTGACGACCCGTACGGCGTAGCCGAGGTCGTCGGCGTCGGAGGACCCCTCGGGCAGCGCGTCGGACAGGTTGAGTGTCTCCGCGCGGACGCGCTCGAACCGGAAGTCGGCATGCTCGGCGCCGAGGTCGCGGGCGCGCTGCAGAGCCGCGTCCGCCAGTCGCCTCATCGGCAGGGCGAGGAAATCGGGATCGATCTGGCGCATGTCAACGATCCTAACCCTGTGATCTTGTCCCTCACGGACAAGAGGTTTACCGCCGGGTAGCCGCTAGCGTCGGGTGCATGGCTCGATCTGTTCTCGTAACCGGCGGCAATCGCGGCATAGGCCTCGCGATCGCCCGCGAATTCGCCAGGGCCGGTGACTCCGTCGCCGTGACCTACCGCTCAGGGCAGCCCCCGGAGGGTCTGTTCGGCGTGCGCTGCGATGTGACCAGCATGGCCGACGTCGACGCGGCGTTCGGGAAGATCGAGGCCGAGCACGGCCCGGTCGAGGTGCTCGTCGCGAACGCGGGCATCACCAAGGACACGTTGCTGCCGACGATGAAGGAGGAGACCTTCACCGACGTCATCGACGCCAACCTGACCGGCGCCTACCGGGTCGCCAAGCGAGCCACGCGCGGCATGCTCAGGCTCAAGCGCGGCAGGATCGTGCTCATCTCCTCGGTGGTCGCCATGCTCGGCTCGGCCGGCCAGAGCAACTACGCCGCCTCGAAGGCCGGGCTGATCGGCTTCGCCAGGTCGGTGGCCAGAGAGCTGGGCTCGCGCGGCATCACGGTCAACGTGGTCTCGCCCGGGTTCGTCGAGACCGACATGACGGCCGAGCTCGAAGAGGCCTACCAGGAGCAGATCCGTAAGAACATCCCGCTGGGACGCTACGCGAGCACCGAGGAGATCGCGCGCGTGGTCGGGTTCCTGGCGAGCGAGGACGCCGCCTACATCACCGGGGCCGTGATCCCCGTGGACGGCGGCCTGGGAATGGGGCACTGACAATGGGAATTCTCGAAGGCAAGCGCATTCTGGTCACCGGTGTCCTGACCGAGGCCTCCATCGCGTTCTCCGTCGCCAAGCTGGCCCAGCTGGAGGGCGCGCAGGTCGTGCTGACCGGCTTCGGCAGGCTCAGCCTGGTCGAGCGCATCGCCAAGCGGCTGCCCGAGACGCCGCCGGTGATCGAGCTGGACGTGCAGAACACCGAGCACCTCGACTCGCTGGCCGACCGGGTCGGCGAGCACCTCGACGGCCTCGACGGCGTGGTGCACTCCATCGGCTTCGCCCCGCAGAGCTGCCTCGGCGGAAACTTCCTGAACACCTCGTGGGAGGACGTGGCCACCGCGGTGCACGTCTCGACCTACTCGTTCAAGTCCCTCGCCGTGGCCTGCCTGCCGCTGATGAAGGAGGGGGGCGCGGTCGTCGGGCTCGACTTCGACGCCAGCAAGGCCTGGCCGGTCTACGACTGGATGGGCGTGGCCAAGGCCGGGCTTGAGTCCTGCTCCCGCTATCTGGCCCGTGACCTGGGCAAGCACAACATCCGGGTCAACCTGGTGGCCGCGGGGCCGCTGCGCACGATGGCCGCCAAGAGCATCCCGGGCTTCGCCGAGTTCGAGGACAGCTGGCCGGAGAAGGCACCGCTCGGCTGGGACCTGCGCGACACCGTGCCCGCGGCCAAGGCCTGCCTGGCACTGATCTCCGACTGGTTCCCCGCGACGACCGGGGAGATCGTCCACGTCGACGGCGGCGTGCACGCGATCGGCTGACCGGCGGCTCAGGCCGTCCTGTGCCGCTTCATCCGCAGCGGCTCAAGCGGGATGGACTTCTCGCCGATCCGCCTGACATACAGCAGGCGGACGGCGAGGATCGCCGCGAGCAGCAGCACGGCGGTGAACGCCGTGCCCAGCGGGTCCGGTGTCTTGGTCGGTGTGACGGCCCGCTGGAACCTGCGCATGACCGGGCCCGCGGGCCACAGCAGTTCGAGCCGGGGCGCCTCGGCGTCGACCGTGGGCGGCGGGGTCTCGGAGCCGGTGGCCTCCCCACGCCTGCCGCCGCGTTCGCCGCCCCCGTCGGTCTCCGCCACGCGCCTGCGGGTCTGCGGAGGACGCGCCTGCTCGCCCGCCGGCCGCCGCGTGGCCTCCTCCGCGGGCACGGTGCCGCCGGAGTGGGAGGGCCGGGGGCTCGGGGAGGCGTGCGGGGACGGTGTCGTCTTGTGGGCCGGGTTCGCCGAGGTGCCCGCACATCCGGGGGAGTCGGACAGCGGGGAACAGGCGCCGCCCGGGTTCTGGGACGGCAGGACGTCGTTGTCCGCCGGATCCTGGATGTCGGGGACGTCCTGGACGTCCGCGGTGTCCTCACCCCAGGGGGTCACGAGGATCTCGGGGACGGTCTCGGGAAGGACGGACGGCTGGGGCTGGTCCAGAACGCTCTCCGCGTCCAGCACGTCGGCCCCGCTCTGCGCCTTTCCGATTTTATCGCTTTTTTTGGCGTTATCGTCTTTCTTGCTTTTTCCGGCTTTTTCGGTATGCGGTGGGGTTTCCGCGTTCTGTCCGTAGCCGTAGCCCTCCCCGCCGGGGGAGGGGCCGCCGGCCGGTCCGTTCGCGGGGCCGCTCGTGGCACTGCTCATGGCGCCGCCCGGAGTGGCGCTCACGGTGTCGTCCGGCGGGCCCCCCGCCGTGTCGCTCACAGTGGTGCCCGCGGTGGTGCTCATGGTGACGTTCACGGTGTCGTCCACGACGACGCCGCCGAGCAGGGCGCCGCCCACAGCGTCACTCACAGTGTCGCTAACGGTGTCGTTCGCGGTGGCACTCACGGTGTTGCCCAGAACGCCGACCGCCTCGCACAGACCGCCGGTCACCCCGCCGAGAAGCCCGCCGCCCTCACAGTCACCCGCCTGGGTGACGGCGCTCACGGGGGCGGGTGCGACGGCGAGCAGTACGCCGCCGAGTGTCAGCGCCAGGGCGCCGACGGAGATCGCGGTTCGCAATTGTCCCCCTTGTGCATCGGTGACGGAACGTCGCTGACACCTGAGTGCCCCTCCTGTCACCATTGACAGTTTTGTGGGGAGGCCAGGGTTTTCCACGTAAAGTTGCCATTCGGTATCGAGTAGTGATACGCGAGATGGATTCTCGTTCTGTTCGGGCTCGCTTTCCTCGTTCCGAGTTCCTCAGTCCGCCGAGACGTCGTCAAGAGCCTCTCTGATCTCCACCGGCAGGACGAGGTCCTCCGACTGGAGCACCCCGGTCAGCTGGGCACAGGTCCTGGCGCCGACGATCGCCGCCGCGACCCCCGGCTGGTCCCGCACCCAGGACAGGGCGACCGACAGTGGCGAGACCCCCAGCCCCTCGGCCGCGGTCGTCACCGACTCCACGACCCGCCGGCACCTCTCGTCCAGGTACGGCGTGACGAAGTCGGCGAAGTGCGGGGTCGCGGCCCGGGAGTCGGCGGGGATGCCGGTGCGGTACTTGCCGGTGAGGACCCCCCTGCCCAGGGGCGACCAGGCCAGCACCCCCGCGCCGACGTGCTCGGCCGCCGGGACCAGCTCACGCTCGGCCTCCCGCGCCAGCAGCGAGTACTCGACCTGGGCCGCGACGATCGGCGTCCGCCCGGGGACCGCCCGCTGGCTGACGGCCGCCGCCGCGAGCTGCCAGCCCGTGTAGTCGCAGACACCCGCGTAGGCCGCCCTGCCCGAGGACACGATGGCGTCCACCGCGGCCAGGGTCTCCTCAAGCGGCACCTCCTGGTCGAAGGCGTGCAGCTGCCACAGATCGACCTCGTTGATCCCGAGGCGACCGAGGGAGGCGTCGATGGCCGCGATCAGGTGCCTTCTTGAGGCGTCGCGCGGCCTGTGCCCGGCCGGGGTGAGCACGGCCTTGGTCGAGATCACCAGCTCGGAACGGGGCACCGAGTCCCGCATCATCCGTCCGAGCAGCCGCTCCGCCTCGCCGCCCGAGTAGACGTCCGCGGTGTCGATGAGGGTGCCCCCGGCATCGGCGAACGTCCGGAGCTGCGCCGTGGCCTCCTCCGCGCCGGTGTCGCGTCCCCATGTCATCGTCCCGAGTCCGAGGCGGGACACCGACAGGCCGCTCCGGCCCACATAGCGCTGCTCCATGATCCGGCCAGGGTACCGCCCGGCCGGTTAAAAGTAGTGGAGCGAGGCCTGCAAGACTTGCCCGCGTGACGACCCTGTTGCTGGCCAGACACGGCCTGACCCCTCTCACCGGTCCCGTGCTGGCGGGCTGGACACCAGGACTCCACCTCAGTGACGCGGGCCGGGCCCAGGCCGAGGCTCTGGCCGTACGGCTGGGCCCGCTGGAGCTGGACGCGATCGTCTCCAGCCCGCTGGAACGCTGCCAGGAGACGGCCGGAGCCGTGGCGGCCGGGCGGGAGACCGAGGTGGTGACCGACGAGCGGTTCGGGGAGTGCCGCTACGGAGACTGGACCGGCCGCCCGATCGCCGAGCTGGCCAAGGAGCCCCTGTGGCGGGTCGTGCAGACCCATCCGAGCGCCGTGACCTTCCCCGGCGGGGAGTCGCTGGCCGCCGTACAGCACCGGGCGGTGAGCGCCGTCAGGGAGTGGAACGAGCGGCTCGGCCCGAAGGGGGTCTATCTCGTCTGCAGCCACGGAGACGTGATCAAGGCCATCGTGGCGGACGCGATGGGCCTGCACCTTGACCAGTTCCAGCGGATAACCGCCGACCCCGCCTCACTCACCGCGATCCGCTACACCCCCCTGCGCCCCTTCGTGCTCAGGCTCAACGACCTGGGCGGAGAGGTCGCCGGGCTGCGCCCGCCAGAGGAAACCCAGGACGGAGCGGGGGAGAAGGACGGGGGACAAAACCTCACCGAGAGCGACGCCGCGGTCGGCGGCGGTGCCGGGACCACGTAAGGTCAGGGCTATGCCGGTCTTCGACTACGACCCACCTGAGAGATTCGTGGCCGGTGCCGTGGGGCAACCGGGATCGCGAGCGTTCTTCCTGCAGGCCCGCGGGCAGGGCCGGCTGACCACGGTCGGGCTGGAGAAGTTCCAGGTCGCCGCGCTGGCCGACCGGCTGGACGAGCTGCTCGACGAGGTGCTGCGGCGCGGAGGGGCCCAGGTGCCCGCCGCCGCCCCCGCCGCGCTGACGGACAACGACCCGCTCGACGTGCCCATCAGCGAGGACTTCAGGGTGGGCGCCATGGCCCTGGCCTGGGACGCGGAGACCGCCCAGGTGGTCATCGAGGCGCAGGAGGCCGTCGCGGAGGACGAGGAGGACTTCGAGCCCTCCCCGCTGTCGGAGCCCGCGGTGCTGCGCGTGCACATCAGTCCCGCCGCCGCCAGGGCCTTCACCAGGCGCGCCATGGCCCTGGTCGCCGCAGGACGCCCACCGTGTCCGTTGTGCGGCCAGCCTCTCGACGCGGATGGGCATATTTGCGTGCGTCTCAACGGTTACCGGGGTAGGAGCGCTTCACAGGCAGAAGGAGGCGAATGAGTGCCGAGGGCGAGTTCACGCTGAGCGCGGCTCCCATGGCGGGACTGGACGACGAGACCGCTCTGCGTCTGCTCCGCGACGGGCACCTGGAGGTCGAGGGCCGTCTGGTCGAGGCGAGCAACATGACGCTCTACTGTTCGGTCCGGCTCGGCGGCCTGTCCGCCGCCTGCGTGTACAAGCCGGTGCGTGGAGAACGCCCGCTGTGGGACTTTCCCGACGGCACTCTCGCCGCCCGCGAGGTGGCCGCCTTCGAGGTCTCCGCGGCCACCGGCTGGCGGATCGTCCCGCCGACGGTCTACCGTGACGGCCCGTTCGGCCCGGGAATGTGCCAGATGTGGATCGACGCCGACCCCGACGCCGACCTGATGGTCCTCATCCGCAGCCGCCAGCCCTCCCTGCGGCGGATGGCGGTCTTCGACGCCGTCGTCAACAACGCCGACCGCAAGGGCGGCCACCTGCTGCCGCTGCCCGGGGGGCACGTCCACGGCGTCGACCACGGGGTCTGCTTCGCCACGGAGAACAAGCTGCGCACCGTGCTGTGGCAGTGGCGTGGCAAGCCGCTGTCGCGCGAGGCCGTGAACGTCCTGGCCCGTCTCGAACGTGACCTGGAACAGGGAGGTCTCGGCCGCCGGCTGCGCGAGCTGCTGACCCCCGCCGAGGTCCAGGCGACGGGCGAACGGGTTCGCAGGCTCCTCGACACCGGCCTGCACCCCCTGCCCTCCCAGGACTGGCCCGCCATTCCCTGGCCCCCGATCTGAGGTTCTTGATCCGAGGCCCTGATCCGAGGGACCCCGGTCCGGCCCGTCCGGCGGCGGGGGCGTAGCCTGCCGGGCATGTGCACGGTTGTGGTCAGCGTCGATCCCGGCGCCGACGTTCCCCTGATCATGGTCGGAGTGCGAGACGAGTTCGTCGACCGGCCGTGGTCGCCCCCGGGGCCGCACTGGCCGGGCCTGTTCGGCGGACGCGACCTGCTCGCGGGCGGGACCTGGCTCGCCGTGCATCCGGCGGAGGGCAGGATCGCCGCGCTGGTCAACGGGCAGGGCGTGCCCGCCCCGCAGGAGGGCAGGATCTCGCGTGGGGGGCTGCCGCTGACGGCCGCGGCCGAGGGCGGTCTCACGGGCCTCGACCCCGCGGGCTACGACCCCTTCCACCTGGTCCTGGCCGACCGGAGCGGAGTCCGGCTGTGGCACTGGGACGGGACCGGGCTGTGGGACGAGGAGCTCCCCGGAGGAACGCACATGATCGTCAACAGCGGCTGGGAGCGCGGTGAGGAGAACGAGCGGGTCGCCTTCTTCCGCCCGCTGTTCGCCAAGGCCACCAGGCCGGACACCCTCGGCGGCCCCTGGCGGGAGTGGCGGGAGGCCGCCACCGGTGCGGGCCTGGCCAGGGACGATCCCCGGGCCATGATCGTCCGGCATGAGCTGCCCGACGGACGCGTCTTCGGCTCGCTGTCGGTCTCCCTGCTCGGGCTGTCCGCCGAGGGCGTCCGCTACGACTTCACCGGCGATCCGCGGGACCCGGCGGCCTTCCGCCGCGTCCTGCCGGAATGATCCACGGGGTCGCCGAGGTTGAGAAAGTGCCCCTGTACCACCCACCGTCCCTGCCTGACCGGGACGGTCTGTCTGCTGGATAGGCTCATCACATGAGATCGTGGTCTGCGCCGAAGGTCCCTCGGCTTCCCGGTGCCGGTGTCCCGTTGCGGTTGTTCGACACCGCCTCCGGGGAGACCGGCCCCACCAGGCCGGGCCCGACGGCGCGGATGTACGTCTGCGGCATCACGCCGTACGACGCGACCCACCTCGGGCACGCCAACACCTACCTCGCCTTCGACCTGGTCAACCGCGCCTGGCGGGACGCCGGTCACGAGGTCCACTACACCCAGAACGCCACCGACGTCGACGACCCGCTGCTTGAGCGGGCGGAGCTGACCGGCGTCGACTGGCGTGAGCTGGCCGAGCGTGAGATCGAGCTCTTCAGGACCGACATGGAGGCGCTGCGGATCCTCCCGCCGCGCGAGTACGTCGGGGTGACCGAGGTCGTCGACCAGGTCGCCGAGCTGATCGAGCGCCTGCGCGACAAGGGCGCGACCTACGAGCTCGACGGTGACGTCTACTTCGACGTCGCGGCGGCGCCCAAGTTCGGCGCCGTCTCCGGATATCCGGAGGAGCTGATGCTCACCCTGTCCCGCGAGCGCGGCGGCGACCCGGACAGGGCGGGCAAGAAGCACCCGCTCGACTGGCTGCTGTGGCGCGCCGAGCGTCCCGGTGAGCCGTCCTGGTCCTCACGCCTCGGCAGGGGCAGGCCGGGCTGGCACATCGAGTGCACCGCCATCGCGCTGGCCAACCTGGGCAGCGGGTTCGACGTCGCGGGCGGCGGCTCCGACCTGATCTTCCCGCACCACGAGTGCGGCGCCCACGAAGGCCATGTGGCCTGCGGGGAGTGGCCCTTCGCCAAGGCGTACGTCCACGCGGGAATGGTCGCCCTCGACGGCGAGAAGATGTCGAAGTCCAAGGGCAACCTGGTCTTCGTCTCCAAGCTCCGCAGGCAGGCCGACCCGATGGCCATCCGGCTGGCGCTGCTGGCCCACCACTACCGCGCCGACTGGGAGTGGACCCCCGACCAGCTGGCCTCCGCGGAGGTACGGCTGGCCCGCTGGCGCTCGGCGACCGGGCTGCAGACCGGTCCCCAGGCGCGTGACCTGCTTGAGGAGGTCAGGGCCAGGGTCGCCGACGACCTGGACGCCCCGGGGGCGCTGGCGCTGATCGACGGCTGGGCGGAGCGGGCGCTGGCGGACGGCGGCACCGACCCGCAGGCGCCCGGGCTCGTCAAGGACATCACCGACGCGTTGCTCGGCGTCGAACTCTGAGAACGCGCAGGCCCGTGCCGCGGAGAGCGGCACGGGCCCGAGGCCGGGACGTGCGACCGGAAGGCATCCGGTGCTCCGGCGGGAGACCTGAGGTCAGGGTCAGACGATCCGGACCTGCTCGGCCTGCAGACCCTTCTGGCCCTGCGTGATGACGAAGCTGACCCGCTGGTTCTCCTCCAGGGAGCGGTAGCCCCTGGAGTCGATGGCCGAGTAGTGCACGAAAACGTCGGCGCTGCCGTCATCCGGCGCGATGAATCCGAAACCCTTTTCGGCGTTGAACCACTTGACGGTACCTTCGGACAAAACCCACTTCTCCTCGTCGGGAGCCTCACCGGACCGCCAAGCCGGCGGTTCGGGGCTGCGTTGCGGGCCTCGCCTGCACCCACGAAACCATCGGGAGAAACCGGAAAGCCCGCCGTCGGCGGACCTCATTGAGCACTTGAGATGATAAGGCTTGCTGAGAACTACGACTGCAACCGGGCGACCTTATCAGAAGGGTTACCGTCTGACAAGTCACGAGTTGGCGGCGAAGAACCGTTCCTGCTCCTCCTCGGGGAGCCGGTCGACGAACAGGACGCCGTCGAGGTGGTCGGCCTCGTGCTGCAGGACCCGGGCGAGGGTCCCCAGGGCGCGGACGGTCACAGGCTTGCCGAACATGTCGCGGCCACGGGCCGTGACCATGTAGGAGCGTTCCAGCGGCCACCAGAGGCCGGGCGCCGACAGGCACGCCTCATCGGCCACGATTCTGCGCTCTGACGCCTCGATGCGCGGATTGACCAGATGCCCGGACCTGCCGTCGAGCTCGTAGACGAGGACCCGCAGCGAGACGCCGATCTGCGGGGCGGCCAGACCGGCTCGGCCCGAGCCCGCGCGCAACGTCGCCTGGAGCGACTTGACCAGGCCGCGCAGCTCGCGGTCGAAGTCGGTCACCGGCTCGGACGCGGTCCTGAGCACCGGGTCTGCGAACAGTCGGATCGGCTGGACGGTCACGCGCACTCCCCGGGTCGGCGGGCGGACAGGCACACGATTCCCATTGTCGCCTCCGGCCAACCCCCGTGGGGGCCGCTTGGCCGTATGGGCGAAGGGGGAGCACCGGCCCTCCGGCCGGTGCGCGGGCTCACTCCGGCGGGGTGCCGCCGGCGGGGTCATCACCGGGGGCGCGCTCCAGGCGCAGCTCGCGGATGATCTCCTCGGCGCTGTCGTCCCGCGACGGCAGGAAACCGGTGCCGACGAACATCTCGTAGTAGGCGTGGCGGAAACACCCGGCCAGCAGCAGCCGGGCGCTGGCCAGCGGGTCCGCGTCCGCCGAGATCCGGCCTATCCGCTGCTCGGCCGCGAGGTACTCGGCCAGGGGGACGACCTCGGACATGGGGCCCATCTCGCTGTCACGCATCGCCTCACGGAAGCGGACGGTGACCGAGGGGGAGGTGAAGGCGGGCAGCGCCGCGGCCTGGACCTCCAGGTAGTAGTCGATGCCCGCCCGCGCGATGGGCAGCAGGTTGTCGTTCACCCGCCCTTTTCCGACGAGATACATGAGGTCGTCGAGAATGCGCACCCAGACCGGAAGCCGGTCCTGCAACAGGGCGAGGAACATGTCGACCGCCTGCCCGGGGGTCGTGCCCCGCACCTGAGGGTAGGAGGGGACGTTCTCACCGTCCTCGCGTTTCATGATCACGGCCATCTCGAGGACACGGCGTCGCGCCTCCTGTGCCTTCTGGTGCGGATCGAGCTGTGGAGTGGCCATGATCGCCCTAACGTGCGCTGTCACGTGGACAATGTTCGGCGCGGTGACGGGCCCGTTCACCGGTGTTTACAGAACGGTGTTTCTCCTGGTCGTCCAAACGTCGTGAACCGGTTTCCCAACCCGGTGCGACCCGAAGGAAGACCCGGATGGTCACCGATTATCACTCTAAATCAGTGGAGAAAGGAGTAAACGATTATAACTATGTCGCGGGCGTCTCAGCCATCGCCGTCGCGATCTCTGCGCCGGAGATAGCGTTCGAACTCCGCGGCGATGGCGTCGCCGCTCGCCTCGGGCAGCTCGGCGGCGTCCTTGCGCTCCTCGAGCTCCTTGACGTAGTCGGCCACCTCGCTGTCCTGTGAGGCCAGCTCGTCCACCCCGTGCTCCCAGGCCCGCGACTCCTCCGCCAGGGCGCCCATCGGCATCGGGATGTCGAGGAGGTCCTCCATCCGGCTGAGCAGCGCCATGGTTGCCTTGGGGTTGGGCGGCTGCGCCACGTAGTGCGGCACCGAGGCCCACAGTGAGACCGCGTGCACCCCGGCGGTGCCGAGCGCGTGCTGGAGCACGCCGACGATGCCGGTCGGCCCCTCGTAGCGGTTCAGTTCCAGGTTGATCGCCCTGGCCAGCCCCTCGTCGGTCGCCGAGCCGACGATCGGCACGGGCCGGGTGTGCGGGGAGTCGTTGAGAAGCGCGCCGAGCAGTACGGCCAGCTCGACGCCCAGTTCGCGGCAGATCACGACGATCTCCTCGCAGAACGAGCGCCAGCGCATGTTGGGCTCGATGCCGCGCACCAGCACCACGTCGCGGTCGGCGCCGGGAGGACGGGCGAAGGACAGCTTGGTCGTCGGCCACGTGATGGACCTGGTCAGGCCCTCACCCATCTCCACGATGGGGCGCGTCACCTGGAAGTCGTAGTACTCCTCCGGATCGAAGGAGACCAACGGGGTGGCCTTCCACTCCTCCTCAAGGTGTGCGATCACTCCGCTCGAAGCCTCGCCCGCGTCGTTCCACCCCTCGAACGCGGCGATCAGCACCGGGTCGACGAGCTCGGGTAGACCTTCGAGTTCGATCACGCGCGGCCTCCTCCTGGTTTCCTCGCCGTACTGTCTATCCCGCTAAGCCTATGCTGTGAGGGGGCCTTTACGTCACCTTCCCAGGGGTGCGCATGATCAGGACGGCCACGGCACGTTCGCCCCGTCCTGCCCGCCGCGGTGCCGTACGGCGGGGCGGTGACGGTCGCAGGGGCCCCAGTAGTCTTGTCCCATGACGAGCACCCCGTCTTTCCGTGAGGCTCTGGCCGAGCGGGTGATGGTCGCCGACGGGGCCATGGGGACGATGCTCCAGGCCCACGAGATCACCCTCGACGACTTCGAGGGGCACGAGGGCTGCAACGAGGTCCTCAACGTCACCCGCCCCGACATCGTCCGCGCCGTGCACGACGCCTACTTCGAGGTCGGCGTCGACTGCGTCGAGACCAACACCTTCGGCGCCAACCTGGCCGCGCTGGGCGAGTACGACATCCAGGAACGCGTCTTCGAGTACTCGGAGGCCGGGGCCAGGGTCGCCAGGCAGGCCGCGGACCACTGGTCGGCGCCCGGCCGTCCCCGATACGTGCTCGGATCCATCGGGCCCGGCACCAAGCTGCCCACTCTGGGGCATCGGCCGTACGGTGTGCTGCGCGACGCCTACTACGACAACGCGGCCGGTCTGATCTCCGGAGGGGCCGACGCCCTCATCGTCGAGACCTGCCAGGACCTGCTCCAGGTCAAGGCTGCCGTCGTCGGGGCGAAGCGGGCCGTGGCCGACGGGGGCAGGGACGTGCCGATCATCGCCCAGGTGACGATCGAGACCAACGGCGCGATGCTGCTCGGCTCCGAGATCGGCGCCGCGCTCACCGCCGTCGAGCCCCTCGGCGTCGACGTCATCGGGCTCAACTGCGCCACCGGCCCGGCCGAGATGAGCGAGCACCTGCGCCATCTGGCCAACCACGCGCGGGTGCGCCTGTCCTGCATGCCGAACGCGGGCCTGCCCGTGCTGACCTCGGACGGCGCCTACTATCCGCTCTCGCCGGAGGAGCTGGCCTCCGCCCACGAGACCTTCGTCCGCGACCACGGCCTGTCCCTGGTCGGCGGCTGCTGCGGCACCACGCCCGAGCATCTGCGCCAGGTGGTCGAGCGGGTGCGCGGCCACGAGGTGCCCGTCCGCCGTCCCCGTCCCGAGCCGGGTGCCTCCTCGCTCTACCAGAGCGTCCCCTTCCGCCAGGAGACCTCCTACCTGGCCATCGGTGAGCGCACCAACGCCAACGGCTCCAAGGCCTTCCGCGAGGCGATGCTCGCGGGCGACTGGGAGGAGTGCGTCGAGATCGCCAGGGCGCAGGCCCGAGACGGCGCCCACATGCTGGACCTGTGCGTCGACTACGTCGGCCGTGACGGCGCCGGCGACATGCGGGAGCTGGCCTTCCGGCTGGCCACGGCCTCGACGCTGCCGATCGTGCTCGACTCGACGGAGCCCGCCGTGATCGAGGCGGGACTGGAGATGCTCGGCGGGCGCGTGATCGTCAACTCGGTCAACTACGAGGACGGCGACGGCCCGGACTCGCGCTTCCACAGGATCATGCGGCTGGTCCGCGAGCACGGCGCCGCGGTGACCGTCATGACCATCGACGAGCAGGGCCAGGCCCGCACCGCGGCCGACAAGGTCAGGATCGCCTCCAGGATCATCGACGACCTGCGCCGGGACTGGGGGATGCGGATCGAGGACATCGTCGTCGACACCCTCACCTTCCCCATCGCGACCGGCCAGGAGGAGACCAGGCGCGACGGCGTCGAGACCATCGAGGCGATCAGGGAGCTCAAGCGGCTGTACCCCGGCGTGCAGACCGTGCTCGGCCTGTCCAACATCTCCTTCGGCCTCAACCCGGCCGCGCGGGTGGTCCTCAACAGCGTCTTCCTCAACGAGTGCGTCAACGCGGGCCTCGACGCGGCCATCGCGCATGCCTCCAAGATCCTGCCGATGTCACGCATCCCCGACGAGCAGCGCCAGGTCGCCCTGGACATGGTCTACGACAGGCGCAGGGAGGGCTACGACCCGCTGCAGCGGTTCATGGAGCTGTTCGAGGGGGTGGACGCCGCCTCGGTCAAGGCCGACAGGGCCGCCGAGCTGCTCGCCCTGCCGCTGTGGGAGCGGCTCAGGCGCCGCATCGTCGACGGTGAGCGCAAGGGGCTCGAAACCGACCTCGACGAGGCCCTGGCCCTGCGCCCGGCCCTGGAGATCGTCAACGACGTGCTGCTCGACGGCATGAAGACCGTCGGCGAGCTGTTCGGCTCCGGCCAGATGCAACTGCCGTTCGTGCTCCAGTCGGCCGAGGTGATGAAGAGCTCCGTCGCCTACCTCGAACCCCACATGGAGCGGGTCGAGGGCGAGAGCAAGGGCCGCATCGTGCTGGCCACCGTCAAGGGCGACGTGCACGACATCGGCAAGAACCTGGTCGACATCATCCTGTCCAACAACGGCTACGAGGTCGTCAACCTCGGCATCAAACAGCCGGTCTCGGTGATCCTCGAGGCGGCCGAGGACAAGGGCGCCGACGTGATCGGCATGTCCGGCCTGCTGGTCAAGTCCACGGTCGTCATGAAGGAGAACCTGGAGGAGATGAACTCCAGGGGCATCGCCGAGCGCTATCCCGTGCTGCTCGGCGGCGCCGCGCTCACCCGCGCCTACGTCGAGCAGGATCTCGCCGAGCTCTTCCAGGGTGAGGTCCGCTACGCCCGTGACGCCTTCGAGGGGCTGCGTCTGATGGACGCCTTCATGGCGGTCAAGCGCGGTGAGGAGGGCGCCAGGCTGCCCGAGCTGCGCGAACGGCGGGTCAGGACCGGGGCGAGACTGGTCAGGACGCCGGAGGAGGAACTGCCCGCCCGCTCGGACGTGGCCGCGGACAACCCCGTGCCGAGGGCGCCCTTCCACGGTGAGCGCGTCGTCAAGGGCATCCCGCTCGCCGACTACGCCGCCTTCCTCGACGAGCGCGCGACCTTCATGGGCCAGTGGGGCCTGAAGGCCGCGCGGGGCGGGGAGGGCCCCTCCTACGAGGAACTGGTCGAGACGGAGGGCAGGCCCCGCCTGCGCATGTGGCTGGAGCGGATGCAGACAGAGGGCCTGCTTGAGGCGGCCGTCGCCTACGGCTACTTCCCCTGTGTCAGCGAGGGGGACGCGCTGATCGTCCTGGACGAGGCGGGCGGGGAGCGCACCAGGTTCACCTTCCCGCGTCAGCGCCGTGACCGGCACCTGTGCCTGTCGGACTTCTTCAGGCCCAGGGAGTCCGGTGAGACGGATGTGGTCGCCTTCCAGATCGTCACCATGGGCGGCCGGATCTCCGAGGCGACGGCCGAGCTGTTCGCCAAGGACGCCTACCGTGACTACCTGGAGCTGCACGGCCTGTCGGTGCAGCTCACCGAGGCGCTGGCCGAGTACTGGCACGCCCGGGTCCGTGCGGAACTCGGCATCGGTGGCGACGAGTCGCTTGAGGACATGCTGAAGGTCAACATCACCGGGTGCCGTTACTCCTTCGGCTACCCAGCCTGTCCCAACCTGGAGGACCAGGTCCAGCTGACCCAGCTGATCGACCCGGCCAGGATCGGGGTGAGCCTGTCGGAGGAGTTCCAGCTCCATCCGGAGCAGTCGACGTCCGCGCTGGTCGTCCACCACCCTGAGGCCAAGTATTTCAACGTCTGACGTGTAAGGGGTTTTCAGGGTATGGACGCGGTTCTCTTCGACATGGACGGTCTGCTCGTCGACAGCGAGAAGATCTGGTTCCAGGTCGAGAGCGAGGTGATGGAACGGCTCGGCGGCGACTGGAGGCCGACCGACCAGGAGAACCTGGTCGGCGGTTCGATGCCCTCGACCGTCGCCTACATGCTGAAGGCCTCCGGCTCCGACGCGGACCCCGCGGACGTGGCGGCCTGGATGCTGGAGGGCATGACCTCCAGGCTCGCCGATGGGGTCGAGATGATGCCGGGCGCCGCCGAGCTGCTGGCGGCCGTACGGCGGGCGGGGCTGCCGACCGCGCTGGTCACCTCCTCGCTCAGGCCCATCGCCGAGGCCTGTCTCGACGGCATCGGCAGGCACAACTTCGACCGGGTCGTCACCGGGGACGACGTGACGAGGACCAAGCCGGACCCCGAGCCCTACCTGCTGGCCGCGAGCCTGCTCGGGGTCGGCCCGGCCCGCTGCGTCGTGCTTGAGGACTCCCCGAACGGTGTGACCTCCGCCACCGCGGCGGGTTGCCGGGTCGTGGCCGTGCCCAGCGTGCTGCCCGTCCCGCAGGCCCCCGGGCGCCTGGTCGTCGGCTCGCTGCGCGAGGTCGGCGTCGAGACGCTGCGGGAGCTGTCCGCCGCGAGCCTGTGACCCACCCGGACTCTTCCCTGAGAGGGTCCCCGGCGGCCCCCTAGGGGACGTTCCCTCCGCTGGGAGGAGGAACGGTCCTCGCGCGACATGCCAGGATGGATCGGGTAAGCCGACTTTGAGGGGCGGTCCGCATGTTGTCGTACGGTCAGATCGCGTGGTTGCCGCTGTGCGCCGGGGTCACCGGGGTGGGGCTGGTGCTGAGCTTCCTGGCGCTGCGCCGCAGAGGCGCGGCCGCGGGACTGAGAGGGGCGGCCTGGTCGCTGCTGCCCATGGCGGCCTACCTCACCGGTGCGCTGCCCGCGCTCTGGCAGGCGGGTACGGCCATCGCCGGATTCCTCACCGGCCTGGTCTTCAACCCCATCGTGTGGTCGGGGGTCGCCGTCACGGGGCTTTCCGCGCTGCTGTTCCTGGTGTCCGGCGTGCTGCGCCGCCGTGCCGCCCCCAAGGCGGCCGCGGCTCCCGCGGCCTCCGCCGCCCCCGCCGCGCCGGGGGTCACCGCCGGGTCCCCGGCCACCCAGCCCCTGCCGCGGCGCCAGCCCCAGGCCGGAGCGAAGCCGGGCGCCCAGACCGGTGCCAAGCCCGGCGCCCGGGGGGCCTCGCCCGCCGCCGACGACGACTTCTCGGATATCGAGGCCATTCTCAAGCGCCGCGGGATCGGATGACCCAGCGTCACCCCTTGGGTGCAATGTCACAAATCTGAGACACAAGCCGAACGGCTTCTGGACATTCGCTTCAAGATCAAAACAAATGAATTTCGCATGAATCACAGTTGAGCCACATGGTGTGCCAGGGGACTAGTCAGCGCAGATCAGCCCATAGATTCTGCGTCACGGGACCGTCAAACGGCCCATAGACTTCAGGCGCGCTACCCGACCCGGGCACGCGTAATAGGACAATGTCGTCTGGGACCCAGGGGGCCACTGGTATGACCGCACCGCTCGATGTCTCCGGGCAGGCCATGGAGGCCCAGCCCGAGGCCGTTCTCGAAGGGGCGGGCGGAAAGGCCATCGAAGGCCGTTCGCTCGGGCGGATCGCGTGGATTCGCCTCAAGCGCGACAAGGCGGCGATCATCGGCGCCTTCATCGTGGCCTTCCTGACCTTGGTCGCCATCTTCGCCGAACGTCCCTTCGGGGGCCTGATCGCGCTGTTCGGTGACAACCCGAACATTCCGAACAACGACCTGATCGACCCGCTCACCAGCGCCCCCAGCGGCGCCTGGGGCGGCATCAGCCTGGAGCATCCGTTCGGCCTCGAACCGGTCAACGGGCGCGACCTGTTCGCCAGGGTCCTGTCGGGTGCCCAGATCTCGCTGCTGGTCGCCTTCCTCGCCACCCTGATGTCGGTGGTGATCGGCTCGCTGATGGGTGTGCTGGCCGGCTTCTTCGGGGGCTGGGTCGACACGCTGATCAGCCGCCTGATGGACATCTTCCTGGCCTTCCCGCTGCTGCTGTTCGCCATCGCCATCGTGGGCGCGCTGCCCGACTCGGCGCTCGGCCTGACCGGCAACGGCCTGCGGATCGCCGTGATCGTGTTCATCATCGGTTTCTTCAGCTGGCCGTACATCGCGCGTATCGTGCGTGGTCAGACGCTGTCGTTGCGTGAGCGGGAGTTCGTGGACGCCGCGCGTTCGCTCGGCGCGGGCAACGGCTACATCATCTTCCGCGAGATGCTGCCGAACCTCGTGGCGCCGATCCTGGTGTACGCGACGCTGCTCATCCCCACGAACATCCTCTTCGAGGCCGCGCTGTCCTTCCTCGGAGTGGGCGTGAACGAGCCGCAGGCCTCGTGGGGCGGCATGCTCACCCGGGCGGTGGACTACTACCAGATCGCCCCGCACTTCATGATCGTTCCGGGCCTCGCGATCTTCATCACCGTCATGGCCTTCAACCTGCTGGGCGACGGGCTCAGGGACGCCCTCGACCCGCGCGCCCGATAGCGGAACACGACCGTTTCTCCATATCACTGTCACTCATGACAAGGGGTGTACCACCACGATGAGGAAGACCAACGTCCTGGCGCTCGCGGCGCTGGGCACCGTGCTGACGATGGGGCTCGCCGCCTGTGGCGGCACAGCCGGTGGCGGTGGCAGCACGTCCCCCGCGAACAACGGCTCGACGGGCACCGGTAACGCCTCGGCCGCCAAGCACAACGACGGCTACACCAAGGTCGTCAACCCGTCGGACGCCAAGGGCGGCACGCTCAAGTTCGCGCTGACCGACGAGCCGGACTCCGCCGACCCGGGCAACACCTACTACGCCTGGAACTGGAACTTCACCCGGCTCTACGCCCGCCCCCTGATGACCTACGCGGCCAAGCCCGGTCCCGAGGGCCTGAAGCTGGTCCCCGACCTGGCCGAGGCCCCCGGTGAGGTCAGCGCCGACGGCAAGACGTGGACCTACAAGCTGAAGAAGGGCATCAAGTACGACGACGGCACCGAGGTCAAGGCCGCGGACGTCAAGTACGCCATCGCCCGCAGCAACTTCACCGCGGAGCTCACCGACGGTCCGAAGTACTTCGCGCAGTACCTCGACGCCGGCGACTACAAGGGTCCCTACAAGGACAAGAACCTCGACGACTTCAAGGGCATCGAGACCCCCGACGACTACACGGTCGTCTTCAAGCTCAAGGCGCCCTTCTCCGAGTTCGACTTCCTGGTCGCCAACCCGCAGTCCGCCCCGGTGCCGCAGGCCAAGGACACCGGTGTCGACTACGAGAAGGCCGTCGCCTCCACCGGTCCCTACAAGTTCGAGAGCTACGAGGTCGGCAAGCAGCTCAACCTCGTCAGGAACGAGAACTGGGACCAGGCGACCGACACCACCCGCAAGCAGCTGCCTGACCGCATCGAGGTGCAGTACAAGCAGAACGCCGAGGACATCGACAACCGCCTGATCGCCGGGCAGATCCAGGTCGACCTGGGCGGCACCGGTCTGCAGCCCGCCGGCCGCGCGAAGGTCGTCAGCAACCCGCAGCTGAAGGACTCGACGGACAACCCGTTCACGCCCTTCAACCGCTACGCGATGATGTCCACCAAGGTCGCGCCGTTCGACAACGTCGAGTGCCGCAAGGCCGTGCAGTACGCCACCGACAAGGTCGCCACCCAGGCGCCGTGGGGCGGCCCGCTCGGCGGTGACATCGGCACCACCGCGATGACCCCGACCACGGTCGGCTACAAGCCGTTCGACCTCTACCCGAACGGCGCCGACCACAAGGGCGACCTGGCCAAGGCCAAGGAGGCCCTGGCGGCCTGCGGTCACCCGGACGGCTTCTCGACCAACATCGCGGTCCGCGGTGACCGGACCAAGGAGGTCCAGGTCGCCGAGGCGATGCAGGCCTCCCTCGACCGGGTCGGCATCAAGCTCACGATCAAGAAGTACCCCTCGGGTGACTGGAGCGCGCAGTACGCCGGCAAGCCGGACTTCGTGCACAAGAACAACCTGGGCATCATGATCGCCGGCTGGGGCTCCGACTGGCCGTCCGGCTTCGGCTTCCTGTCGCAGATCGTCGACGGCCGGGCCATCAAGCCCTCCGGCAACTACAACATGATGGAGCTCGACGACAAGTCGATCAACGAGCTGCTCGACAAGGGCGTCCAGACCTCCGACGCCGCCGCCCGCAACGAGATCTGGGCCCAGGTCGACCAGAAGGTCATGGAGTCGGCCGCGTTCATGTCCTTCGTCTACGAGAAGACGCTGATCTTCCGTCCCGCCAGCCTCACCAACGCGTACGTGCACCCCGCCTGGGGCATGTACGACTACACGTGGCTGGGTGTCAAGCAGTAGTCCTTCTCTAGCTAGCCAAAGGCAGGTGAAGGCCTGACGATGCCCGGGAGTGACCCTCCCGGGCATCCCGGCCGAACGATCGTGGTCGCTTTCATCGTCCGCCGCGTGATCGCCGCCGTGCTGATGCTCGCCGTCGTCAGCATGGCCACTTTCGCGATCTTCTTCCTCATCCCGCGCGCCCTGGGACAGACCCCTGAGGGCATGGCGTCGCGTTACGTGGGAAGGGACGCCACACCCGAGGCGATCCAGGGAGCCGTCAAGCGGCTGCACCTGGACGACCCGCTGCTCGTGCAGTACGGGCGTTTCGTCAAGGGCATCGTCGCCGGTGAGGATTACTCCCTCGGCCCCAAGAAGGCCGAGTGCCCCGCGCCCTGCTTCGGCTTCTCGTTCAACAACAACCAGCCGGTCTGGCCGACGCTGCTCGACCGGTTGCCCGCGACGCTCTCGCTGGCCCTCGGCGCCGCCGTCCTGTGGCTCGTCACCGGTGTCAGCATCGGTGTCATCTCCGCGCTGAAACGCGGCACCGCACTGGACAGAGCGGCCATGACGATCGCCCTGGCCGGAGTGTCGTTGCCGATCTACTTCACCGGCCTGGTCTCCCTGTCGGTGTTCGCCTACACGCTCGGGATCTTCCCCGGCGGCGGCAGCTACACCCCGATCACCCAGGACCCGGTCATGTGGTTCCAGGCGCTCGTGCTGCCCTGGATCACCCTGGCCTTCCTCTACGCCGCCCTGTACGCACGGCTCACCAGGGCGGGCATGCTGGAGACGATGGGTGAGGACTACATCCGCACCGCCCGCGCCAAGGGGCTCAGGGAGCGCACGGTCGTCACCAAGCACGCCCTGCGCGCCACGCTGACCCCCATCCTCACCATCTTCGGTCTCGACCTCGGGCTGCTGCTGGGCGGTGCGGTGCTCACCGAGAGCACCTTCTCCATCCAGGGAGTCGGCAAGCTGGTGATCGACGCGATCCGCGGCAACGACCTGCCGGTCGTGCTGGGGGTGACCCTGTTCGCGGCGTTCTTCATCGTCCTGGCCAACCTCATCGTGGACATCCTGTACGCGGTGGTCGACCCGAGGGTGAGGCTCTCATGACGACTCAGCCACCCGAGTCCTTCCTCGAACTGCGCGACCTGCGCATTCACTTCCCGACCGAGGACGGCCTGGTCAAGTCCGTCGACGGCCTGTCGTACAAGCTCGACCGGGGCAAGACCCTGGGCATCGTGGGCGAGTCCGGCTCCGGCAAGAGCGTGACGAGCCTGGGCATCCTCGGCCTGCACAAGGGCGGCAGCGCGAAGATCTCCGGTGAGATCTGGCTCGACGGCGAGGAACTCGTCAGCGCCAGCGCCGACCACGTGCGGACGCTGCGCGGCAAGAAGATGGCGATGATCTTCCAGGATCCGCTGTCGTCGATGCATCCCTTCTACTCCGTCGGCGCCCAGATCGTCGAGGCCTACCGGATCCACAACAAGGTCAGCAAGGCCGTCGCGCGCAAGCACGCGATCGACATGCTCGGCCGGGTGGGCATCCCGCAGCCCGACAGGAGGGTCGACGACTTCCCCCACCAGTTCTCCGGTGGCATGCGCCAGCGCGCGATGATCGCCATGGCGCTCTCCTGCGACCCCGAGCTGCTGATCGCCGACGAGCCGACCACGGCCCTCGACGTGACCGTCCAGGCGCAGATCCTGGACCTCATGACCGACCTGCAGCGCGAGTTCAACTCCGCGCTGATCATCATCACCCACGACCTCGGCGTGGTGGCCGAGCTGTCGGACGACATCCTGGTGATGTACGGCGGCAAGTGTGTCGAGTACGGCTCCGCGGAGGACATCTTCTACCGGCCGGAGCACCCCTACACCTGGGGCCTGCTGGGGTCGATGCCCCGTCTGGACCGTGATCGGACCGAGCGCCTGCTCCCGATCAAGGGCACGCCGCCCTCCCTGATCAACGTCCCGAGCGGTTGCGCCTTCAACCCCCGGTGCGCCTACGCGGGCCGTACCGAGGGCAAGTCCACCACACAGGTGCCCGAACTGCTGGAGACCGAGGGCGGTCACCTGGTCCGCTGCCACATGCCCCGCGCGGAGCGGCGGTCCATCTGGGACAACGAGATCAAGCCGATGATGGAGAGCACGTGAGCGAGCGTAGCCAGCGAGCCGGTGGGCACACCGTATGCCCGCGAGTGACGGGAGAGGGCGCGTGACCTCGCACGAGGACCACAAGAACGAGGCCGAGGTCCTGCTGTCCGTCCAGGGGCTCCAGAAGCACTTCCCGGTGACCAAGGGGCTGCTGCGCCGCCAGGTCGGCGCGGTCAAGGCCGTCGACGGGGTCTCCTTCGACGTCCGCAAGGGGGAGACGCTCGGCCTGGTCGGTGAGTCCGGCTGTGGCAAGAGCACCACCGGCAGGCTGATCACCCGGCTGCTCGAACCGACCGGTGGGAAGATCCACTTCGAGGGTCACGACATCACCCACATGTCGGCGTCGCGGATCCGCCCGCTTCGCCGGGACATGCAGATGATCTTCCAGGACCCCTACTCCTCGCTCAACCCCAGGCACACGGTCGGCGCCATCGTGGGCGCCCCCTTCCGCATCCAGGGGATCGAGACCGAGCAGGGTACGAAGAAGGCGGTCCAGGACATCCTCGAACTGGTCGGCCTCAACCCGGAGCACTACAACCGCTATCCGCACGAGTTCTCCGGCGGCCAGCGCCAGCGCATCGGCATCGCCCGCACACTCGCGCTCAAGCCCAAGCTCATCATCGCCGACGAGCCGGTCTCCGCGCTGGACGTGTCGATCCAGGCCCAGGTGGTCAACCTCCTGGAGGACCTGCAGGACGAGCTGGACCTGACCTACGTCATCGTCGCGCACGACCTGTCGGTCATCCGGCACATCAGCGACCGGGTCGCGGTCATGTACCTCGGCAAGATCGTCGAGCTGGCCGACCGCAAGTCCCTGTACGACACGCCGATGCACCCGTACACCAACGCCCTGATGTCGGCGGTGCCGATCCCCGACCCGGCCAGGCGTAACGACCGCGAGCGCATCCGGCTCCAGGGCGACGTGCCCAGCCCGCTCAACCCGCCGCCCGCCTGCCGCTTCCACACCCGCTGCTGGAAGGCGCAGGAGGTGTGCAAGACGGTCGAGCCGCCGCTGGTCGAGCTGGCCCCCCGGCACCAGGTGGCCTGCCACTTCCCGGAGAACGCCCCGGAGACAGGCCGGGCGACCCCGGCCGAGACGGTCTCCGCCTGAGGCGCCGACGCGCCGGGGTGCCGAGGCATCCGGACCTCCCGCCCCGTACGGCCCCGCCGTACGGGGCGGTCGGCGTTCAGGGGAGCAGGGCCCCGGCGAGGGTGCCCAGCAGCACGGCGGGCAGGAACCCGGTACGGCGGGCGCACAGCCCGGCCACCGTGGCGGCGACGGCCAACCGGACCGAGGGAGCGCCGCCGGGCGCCGCCTGGACGGTCACCACGGCGGCCAGCAGGGCCACCGGCAGCGCCGCGGCCGCCGCGCCGAATCCCGGGCCGCCCACGCGTCCCGAGGCCGCCGCGCTCACACCGGCCAGCCGCAGCAGGTAGGTCGTCACCGCCAGCCCCGTCACGAACAGCACGACGCTCACGCCCGTCTCACCGCCCCCGGCAGTACGGCCAGCGCCGCGAGCGCGACCGGCAGGCCCGCGGGCAGCCACCACGAGGACACCAGCGCCGTCGCCGCGGCGCCCGCCGCGACGGCCAGGTCGGCACGGGTGCGCAGCAACGGGGCCAGCAGCGCCGCGAAGGCCGCGACCGCGGCGCCGTCGACGGCCCGCCGGGCCTCGTCGGGCAGCGCGGCTCCCAGCGTCGCGCCCACGACGGTCCCGGCCACCCAGCCCGTGAAGAGCACCGACCCGACGACGAGGAAGGTCCGCCTGCGCGCGCGGGGGGACTCACGCGTCACCGCCGCGGCCACCGACTCGTCGGAGACCAGGTGCGCGGCGAGCGCACGCCCCCACCGGGTCGGGAAGACGTCGCCGAGCGCCAGGCCGAAGGCGGTCAGCCGCAGGTTGACCAGCGACGCCGTGGCCACCGCGGCGGCCACTGAAACGGCCACTGAAACGGTCACTGAAACGGACGCTGAGAGGGCCACCGAGGCGGCCGCCGTGGCCCCCGGGACCGCCGGAGCCCGCGTTCCCACGTCGTCCAGCGCGGCCAGCCCGACGATCTGGCTCCCGCCCGCGTGCACCGCCACGCTGGCCAGCACCGCCTCCCAGACGGACCAGCCTCGCTCGACCGCCGCCGCGCCGAACACCGCCGAGTAGACGGCGGCCCCGCCCGCCGCGCCCAGCGCGAGCCCGAGGTCCTCCCGGAGGCCGCCCCGTCGTCCGGGAGGGGGTGTGCCCGTTCGTCGTCCCATGCGCCGATCCTCGGCGAAGGACCCCCGTCCTGTTCAACAGCCTCCGGCTATGCCCATAGCCGGAGGCTATCGTTGCGGGATGGAGGTTACGCTGCCCGCGGTACGGGCCTTCGTGGCCGTTGTCAGGGAGGGCTCGTTCGGCGGGGCGGCCGCCCGGCTCGGCGTCAGCCAGCCCACGGTGAGCGCCGCCGTCAGACGCCTGGAGACCGCCGTGGGACGGCCGCTGCTGGTCCGCGACCGCGACGGTGTACGGCCGACCGAGCTGGGCCACCGGCTGCTGGCCCACGCGGTGGCCGTGGTGAGCGCCGCCGACGACTTCGAGGCGCTGCTGGCGGGGGAGACCCCGGAGGTGACGGTCGGCTTCATGGGCGAGGCGGCGGGCCCGCTGACCTCCCGGCTGCTCGCCGTCGTGCGCCGCGCCCGCGGCGGAGAGGTACGACTGCGCCGGTTCGACTTCGACGACCCGTCCTGTGGTCTGCTGACCGGGGCCAGCGACCTGGCCGTGGTGTGGCCGCCGCTGGAGGCGGGTGACGCCCTGGAGACCCTGCTCTTGGGCACCGACCGGCGTGCCGTGGCCGTACCCGTCGGAGACCCTCTCGCCGGGCTCGCCACCGCGGGGCCTGCCGAGCTGGCGGGCCGCGTCTGGGTGGTGCCGCGCAGCCGGGACGAGGTCTGGCGGGCCTTTCGCCGTCCTGAGGCGGTCGGGGTGACGGACGTGGCGGGGGAGGTCGGCTCGGACGCGATCGAGGAGACCCTGGAGCTGGTCGCGGAGGGACGGGGCGTCGCTCTGCTCTCTGAGGGGACCGACGAGCACTACGCCCGTGCCGGAGTGGTCTTCGTCCCCCTCACCGGCGGTCCCAGGTGCGCCACCGCTCTGGCCTGGCGGCGCGCGGACACCCGCCCTGTGCTGGCCGGCGTCCTGCGGGCGCTCGGGGCTAGGGAATGGCGCCCGGAGTGATCAGGCCGGTCTCGTAGGCCAGGACGACGGCCTGGACGCGGTCGCGCAGGCCGAGTTTGGTGAGCACGTTGCCGACATGGGTCTTGACCGTGGTCTCGCTGACCACCAGCTCGGCGGCGATCTCCGCGTTCGACATGCCTCTGGCGATCAGCTTCAGCACTTCGAGCTCCCGCTCGGTCAGCCGGTCCAGACGGGCCGGAGTCGACTGCTGGTAGGCCGAGGGCAGCCGCGCTCCGAAACGGTCGAGCAGCCTGCGCGTGACGCTCGGCGCGACGATGGCGTCTCCCGCGGCGACCACCCGGATGGCCTGCACCAGCTCGTCGGGCGGGACGTCCTTGAGCAGGAAACCGCTGGCCCCGGCGCGCAGCGCCTCCACGATGTACTCGTCGAGGTCGAAGGTCGTCAGCACCAGCACCCTGGGAACGTGCGCCCCACCGGTCGCCTCCCGGACGATCCTCCTGGTCGCCTCGATGCCGTCGACCCCGGGCATCCTGATGTCCATCAGCACCACGTCGGGCAGCAGAGCCCGCGACTGGTCCTGGGCGGCCTTGCCGTCCCCGGCCTCGCCGACCACGGTGACGTCGGGCTCGGCCTCCAGGATGAGACGGAAGCCGGTGCGCAGCAGTGGCTGGTCGTCCACCAGCAGCACTCTGATCGTCATCACACGTCCTTGAGGGGGAACCGGGCATTGACCTCGAACCCGCCCTCTGGGCGCGGGCCGATCCTCAGGACTCCACCATAGAGGGCCACACGCTCACGGATGCCGACGAGGCCGTGGCCGCTGCCCTCCCCGGGGGCGGCGTCGCCGTCGAGGCCCCGGCCGTCGTCCTCGACCTCGACGGCCAGCTGGCCGTGCTCGTGCCGTACCGTCACCCAGGCGCGGGCCGTGGGACCCGCGTGCCGCAGGCTGTTGGTCAGCGCCTCCTGGACCAGCCGGTAGGCGGCCAGGTCGACCCCGGGCGGCAGCGTCCCCGGGGTGCCCTCGACCCACAGCTGCGCGCGCAGGCCCGCCTCCCGCATCTGGTCGACCAGCGCGGGGATCTCGGCGACCCCGGGCTGCGGGTTGCGTTCGGCGGGGGAGGCGTCGGTCCTGAGCACACCCACGATGTTGCGCATCTCCGCCATCGCGGTACGGCCCATCTCCTCGATCGCGGACAGGGCCTCCCGCGCCCCCTCCGGGTTGGTCGCCAGCACCCGGCGCGCCGCGGAGGCCTGGACGGTCATCACGCTGACGTGGTGGGCGACCACGTCGTGCAGCTCCCTGGCGATGCGGGAGCGTTCCTCCGCCCTGGCCGCCCTGGTGTCGGCCTCCCTGGCCCGTTCGGTGCGCCGGGCCCGGTCGCGCAGCTCCTCCAGGTACGCCCTGCGCAGCCGTACGCTCCGGCCGGTGAGCCACATGGTGACGGTGAGGACCGTGACCGGCAGGTGGACGCCCCAGTCGCCGAGCGTGCCGCCGGGAACCGTCGTGACGAAGTGGCACACCAGGCTCCACACCAGCGCGCACAGGCTCAGCGCCAGGCCGCGGTGGGCGGCGACCGTGTAGACCAGCAGCAGCACCGCGGGCCACAGCGGCAGCCCGTCGACGCCCAGCGTCGCCAGGGCGATCCCCGCCAGGCAGGTCGTCAGCAGCATGGAGAAGGGCGCGCGGCGGCGCAGCACCAGGGACAGGCACCAGGCCACGGTCAGCGCGGCGACGAGGCCCTCCTGCGTCCCCTCGCGGGGCGGGACGGCGCGCAGGAGGAGCACGGCGACCCCCGCGAGCGCCACCGCGAGAGCCGTGTCGGGGACCAGTGGACGGTCGTTGAGCCAGGCCCGCAGGACGCCGGAGGGGTTGCGCACACAATCAATTTAGGCGCCCAGTCTCCGCCGCCGCCCTGCTGCGGGTGGATATCGCACTCATACCCACGGATGACGCGGAACGCCTCGGAGGGCTGCGGAGGTGCTCAGAGCTCGTCGGTCGCGGCCCTGGCAGGACGTCTTCTCGTGCTGCGCACGGTGTCGCCGGGCTGCCGCTCGGGCAGCGGCGGGGGAGTGCCGCCGAACTGCGGGCACAGCTCCTGGTAGTTGCACCAGTCGCACAGGCGGCTCGGTCGCGGCGGCCACTCGCCGGTCTCCATGGCCCGCTCGATGGCCGTCCACAACGCCCGCACCTTGCGCTCCGTCGCCAGCAGGTCGGCCTCGTCGGGGGCGTAGCGCAGGACCTCTCCCTGGCCGCCGAGGTACATCAGCTGCAGCACGCGCGGCACCGAGCCGTGCAGCCGCCACAGCGCCAGCGCGTAGAACCTCATCTGGAACAGCGCCTTGGCCTCGAAGGCGGGGCCGGGCGCGCTGCCGGTCTTGTAGTCGACGACCCGGACCTCCCCGGTCGGCGCGACGTCGAGCCTGTCGATGTAGCCCCGTAGCACCAGGCCGTTGTCCAGCGTCGCCTCGATGTAGAGCTCCCTCTCGGCGGGTTCGAGGAGGGTCGGGTCCTCAAGGGTGAAGTAACGCTCGACCATGACGGCCGCCTGGGAGAGCCACGCGGCCAGCTCCGCCTCGTCGGTGAACATGTCCTCGTAGGACGGCTCGGCGGCCAGCAGCCTGCGCCACTGCGGTTCGAGCAGGTCGAGCGCCGCGGCCCGGGTGCGTTCTGCGGCCGGCAGGTCGTAGAGGCGTTCGAGCACCGAGTGGACCATCGTGCCGCGCACCGCGGCGGGTGACGGCGGCTCGGGCAGCCGGTCGATCACCCGGAAACGGTAGAGCAACGGACATGTCATGAAGTCGCCCGCCCGGGACGGCGACAGCGCTCCGATGATCGTGGGCTCGGTCGGTGGCATGTCCGCACTGTAGGTCACGGTGGCGACAGTTCGGGACGGCTCGCGGAACCCCACGCGGACCTCACAGGTCCTTCCGGGGGCCTCACGGGTGGGAGGTCTCGGGGAGATCTCGGAGGGGTCTCGGGAGGACCAGGTTGGCCGCGGGCGGCTGCGGGTGGCCCGATGGCGCGTAGCATCGAGGCCTGAAGACGATGTGAGCGAGGAACGGTGAGCCAGCGGTGAGCAGCGACAGCCCGCGCCAGGACAAGCCAGGACTGCGGATGGGACGGCCCTTCGGCATTCCCGTCTACGTCTCGCCGACCTGGTTCATCGTCGCGGCGTTCATCACCTTCACCTTCCAGGGGTCGGTGAGCGCCCAGCTGCCCGAGCTGGACGTCCCGATGACCTACGTCGTCTCCTTCGTCTTCGCGGTGCTGCTGTACGTCTCGGTGCTCCTGCACGAGCTGGCCCACTGCGTGGTCGCCAGGATGTACGGCCTGCCGGTCCGCCGCATCACCCTCTACCTGCTCGGCGGCGTCTCGGAGATCGAGCGTGAGCCGGAGACCCCCGGCAGGGAGTTCATGGTGGCCTTCGCCGGGCCGCTGCTGTCCCTGGGCCTGGCGGTCATCGGGTTCCTGGCCTACCGGGTCATCGACCCCGGCACGGTCGCGGGCGTCCTCGTCTTCCAGCTGTGGCTGGCGAACCTGATCGTCGGGGTGTTCAACCTCCTGCCCGGCCTGCCCCTGGACGGCGGCCGCATGCTCCGCGCCGGGGTGTGGAAGCTCACCAAGAGCTCAGGCTCGGGCACCGCGACCGCCGCCTGGGTCGGCCGGGCGCTGGCCGTCCTCCTGGTCGCGGTGCCGGTCGGCCTCGCGCTGATCAGCGGGCAGGCGCCGAACACCAGCATGCTCATCTGGTCGATCCTGCTGGCCTCCTTCATCTGGCTCGGCGCCACCCAGTCGCTGCGCAGCGCCCGGGTGCGCGCCCGCATCCCGCAGGTCAACGCCCGGGCCCTGGCCAGGCGCGCCATCCCGGTGACCGCGGACGTGCCGCTGGCCGAGGCGCTGCGCCGGGCCACCGAGGCGCAGGCGGGGGCGATGGTCGTCGTCGACCACGACGGCCGCCCGACCGGGATCGTCAACGAGGTCGCGGTCGAGGCGACCCCGGAGAACCGCCGCCCCTGGGTGAGCGCGGGCTCACTGGCGCGCAACCTCGAACCGTCGCTGGTGCTGGCCGCGGACCTGACGGGAGAGGCCCTGATCGACGCCATGCGTGAGAGCCCCGCCGGGGAGTACCTCCTGGTCGAGCGCGGCGGTGAGATCTTCGGGGTGCTGGCGACCTCCGACGTGAACCGTGTGTTCAGCGGGGTCTAGACGGTACGGTACGGGCCCGTCCCGCGGTTCCCGGGGGAGAGGCGCCGTTCGGGTTCGCCGGCCCTCGTTCCTGAAGGTCTTCTGCTGTACTTTTTGCTACGGTCCGATGCGGTTGATTTGATTGACCCGGTCCCACCTGCCGTGTTCCGGACGCGCACAACCGTCCGGGCTGGGTGCGGCTGGTGACGGACGGGCCGATGCGGGTTCCGTTCATCGGGTGGCGTTTCCGGGAGGGAGAGTTCTGTGACCGACGAGGGCTTCGGAGTGGTGCGTCCACTTCCAGGCAACGGGCTGGTCGCCCATGTGGGGGGCCTGCTGCTGGTGTGTGACGCGGCTGAGCCCGTCGTCGAGGACCTTCTGGGCGCGCTCAGGGAGACGGCGGCCTCCGGCGGCGACGGCCGGGCCCTGGCCCGCCGCGTCGCCCAGGTGCTCGCGGTCGTGATGGGCGAACCCGTGGCGTGCGCCGTCGCCGGTCCGGTGGCCTCCGGGGTGGCCGTGCTGGTCAGCGGCCCGGCGTTCGCCTCGGTCACCGGTCAGGGCGGTGAGGTGCAGCTCGCCGGGCGCGACGCCCTCACCTGGTCCGACCGGCTGGTGCCCGGCCCGGTCACCCGGGTCGAGCTGCGCCTTCCCGAGGCGGGGCAGGCGCATCCGCTGACCCGGCTGGACAGCGGTGTGGTCACCGCGGGCGGCGTCCTGTGCGACCCCGCCGAGCCCGGGCAGGAGCCCGTAGGGGTCCCGCGCCGTGAGCCGGTGGCCGAGGCCCTCCCGCAGGCCGCGCCCGCCGTGGAGCCGATGCCCTCAACGGGAGCTCAGGCGGCGCCCCCGCCGGTCCCGGCACCCGCCGAGTGGGCCGAGCCCGCGCGGTCCCAGCCGTCGGTGGACTGGTCCGTGCCCGAGGCGGCGTCACCGCCCTCCGCCTCCCCTGAGCCCGCGGTGTCCCCGATGCCCCCGGGGCCGCCCGCTCCCTATCCGATGGGCTCCCCGGACCACTACGCCTCCGGCCCGCCCGCGCACCAGTCCGCTCCCCAGGGTTGGCACTCCGATCCGGGGCCGCAGATTCCCGCCATGGCCCAGCACGAGGAGCCGGAGCCCGTCCCCGACATCCGTGACCAGCCCTTCGAGTACGAGCTGCTGACGCCGGGAGGTCTCCAGGGCACGGCGGAGTCCCCGCTCTCCCCGGCGCCCGCGGACCAGCAGGCCGAGTCCCGCCCGCTGGTCTACGGGGTCGACTGCAAGAACGACCACTTCAACGACCCGCGCGTGCCGTACTGCGCGGTCTGCGGCATCGCGCTGGTCCAGCGCACGCTCGTCCCCTACAAGGGACCGCGCCCGCCGCTCGGCGTGCTCCTGCTCGACGACGGCATGACGCTCCGCCTCGACAGTGACTACCTGGTCGGCCGTGACCCCGAGCGGGCCCCCGAGGTCGCCGACGGGTCGGTGCGTCCCGCGAAGGTCACCAGTCCCGACGGGTCGGTCTCGCGCCGTCACCTGCGGGTCGCGCTGGACGGCTGGGACGTCAACCTGGTCGATCTGGGTTCGGTCAACGGCACCCAGATCCAGCCTCCGGGCGACCCCAACTTCTACGACATCCCGCCGAACGAGCCGGTCGCCATCCTGCCGGGCACGACCGTGCGGATCGGCGTCTCACGCACGATGCGTTACGAGTCGCACCGTAACCGCTGACGACCGGCGCGGGCCGCGCTCAGCTCCGTACGGAGACCTCGACAGGGCTTTCCGCAGGGGTCTGGCGCAGCGCGGAGACGAGCGCGGGCCAGTCCACCGGGTCGGCGTCGCGCTCGGCCCGGACCAGCAGATGCGCCGCCGGCCCCGTGGCCTGCCCGGCGCCGTCCCCGGCCACGGTCAGGGCGTCCTCGGGCACCGGGCCGCCGGTCACCTCGACCCCGAGCCGGGTCAGCCGCCTGACGAGGGCCGGGGCCCTGCCGCCGCCCTCGACGACCAGCGGGCGCCCGCAGGTCAAGGCCAGGGTGAGCGCCACGCGGACGGTGTCCTCGCGGGCCTGCCCATGAGGCACCGCGACCGGCCCGGCGGGCGGCGGGCCCGGCGGACCGGGTGAGGCCACCGTCACCACGGGGCAGGCGACCCCGTCGCGGATCGCGGCGTGCCCGGGGGTTCCCCGGGGCAGCACGACGAGGCCCGGAGCGGCCTCCACGGCCAGCTCGGCGAGCTCGGCGCCGACGGAGGCGCTGAAGCGGCTCACCACCCTCACCTCGGGGCCGTGCGCGCGCACGGCGTCCGCGAGGACCTCAAGCTCGTGGAGCGTCTCGGTCAGCTCGGCCAGCTCCGACGACAGGCCCCCGCCGAGTTCGAGCCGGCCGCCGGGATAGGGCCGCAGATGGGCGAGGATCACCTCGGCGGGCGCGGCGGAGCGGGCCAGGAGGGCCGCCAGCTCCGCCAGCGGGACCTGCTCGGCGGGGGAGCCGGGTACGACGACCAGCACGCGGGTGGCGGCGCGCGTGCCGAGGGCCTCGCGTCCGGCCTGCTCGATGTCGCGCGCGACCCGCCGCCCGGGGTAGACCCTGCGCAGCAGCGGCTCCGTCATCGCCGTGGTCAGCAACGCCATCACCACCATCAGCGAGTACAGCTCCTCGTCGAGGACGCCCTTCTGCAGCCCGACGGACAGGATGACGAGTTCGGTGAGCCCACGGGTGTTGAGAAGCGTGGCGATCGCCAGCGCCTGCCGTCCGGGAAGCCGTGTGCGGGCCGCGGCGTAGGAGCCGAGCAGCTTGCCGCCGATCGCGACCACCAGGATCGCGGCCAGAGTTCCCAGGCTGGACAGGTCGAGCGTGCGGAGGTTGACGTCGAGCCCCGCGACGACGAAGAACATCGGCAGCAGCAGGAGCACGGCGAGCTGTTCGAGGCGCTCCAGGATCTCGTGGTTGAGCCGTTCCGCGCCCTCACGGGGCATCACGGCGCCGAAGACGAACGCTCCGAAGATGAAGTGCACATGCATCCACTCGGTGGCCCAGGAGGAGGCCAGCAGGCCGATGAGCACCAGGGAGAGCAGCCCCGGGGTCAGCCTGCCCGCCCGCTGCCTGGCGGGCACCAGGCGGGCCAGCAGCGGCCGGACGACCAGGAACATCAGCAGCCCGTACGGCAGGGCCAGCGCGACCCGCCACTGGTCCGCGCCCTCGCCGACGCCTCCACCGGCGCTCCCGCCGGCGCCCGCGAGGCCCGCCACGACGGCGAGCGCGGTCCAGGCGAGCACGTCGATCACCGCGGCGGAGGCCAGCGAGAGGCCGCCGACCGTGGAGCGCTGCATCCCCCGGTCGGTGATGATCCTGGCCAGCACGGGGAAGGCCGTCGCCGCCATCGCCGCGCCCATGAACAGCACGAACGGCAGCGTCCTGGCCCCGTCGACGTGGTCGCCCGCGATGCCGAGCGCCAGCGCGCAGCCGAGCACGAACGGCACGAGCGTCGAGCCGAGCGCCACGGTCACCGCGGTCCTGCCCCGGCCCCTGACCAGCTTCTGGTCGAGTTCCATGCCGACGACGAACATGAACAGCACGAGCCCGACATCGGCCAGGGCGCGCAGCGGGGGCATCATCCCGTCGCCGAACAGCCGGTCGCCGAGAAGCGGCCCGAGCAGGGTCGGGCCGAGAAGAATGCCGGCCACGATCTCCCCGACGACCGGTGGCTGGCCGAGCCGCCGGGCCACGGCCCCCAATAATCGCGCGGAGATGAGGACGATCACGAGGTCGAGCAGCAGCAAATCAACGTGGAACACTGGGACACGCTTCCCCGTAAGTAATGAAAGTAATGAAAAGCCCCGAGAGTGACCAAGGCGACGTTACCGTCTTAATAGATCATCGCGAGCGTCGCGGGGCACGTCGAAGGGAACGCCGGTGGAGGGTATCGCCGACTACGAGTTCGTCCGCCCGCTGGGAACGGGCAACCATGGCGAGTTCTACCTGGCGAGGAGACCGCGGCGGCTGCCGGTCGAGGCCGACCTGGTGGCGGTGAAGGTGGTCGGCGGCACCGGCAAGGACGCCTTCCGGCGGGCGACCAGGGAGCTGAAGGCCTTCGCCACGGTGCGCTCGCCGTACCTCGTGACGCTCTACGACGCGGGGCAGCAGGGTGGGGTCTTCTACTACTCGATGGAGTACTTACCCGAGGGCTCGCTGAGACTGCCCGCCGGGACGCCCTCGCGGGAGCGGGTCCTGCGTTCGGTCGCGTGCGCGGCCCAGGCCGTCCAGGCGCTGCACGAGGGGGGCATCCTGCACCGGGACGTCCATCCGGGCAACGTGCTGCTCACAGAGACCGGGGGCAAGCTGTCGGACCTGGGCCTGTCGCAGGTGTTCGCGCCCGGCGCGACGGTGACCGGGATGGGCGGCATCGGGTCGGCCGAGTTCACCGACCCCGCGCTGCTGCGGGGCGGTGACCCCTCTCCCGAGGGAGACGTGTGGTCGCTCGGGGCCACACTGCACTGGTCGATGACCCGCACCGGCCTGTACGGCGAGCTGCCCGTCCACGACCCGCTGCTGACCCTGCGCAGGGTCAGCACGACGCCGCCGTCGGTCAGCGGCGATCTGGAGCCGGAGCTGGCCGACCTCGTCCGGGCCTGCATCGGGGACATGGCCGCGCGGCCGACCGCCAGGGGGGTCGCGGACCGCCTGCACGCGCTGCTCGACTGAAGGGGCCGGTCCTACCCTCGCAGCCTGTACCACTGCAGGTCGTCCAGGCGGGTGCCGTCAGGGCCGGGCAGCAGGCCGTGCACCAGGCCCTCCCTGGTGAAGCCCGCGCGCTCAAGCACCCGGTGCGAGGCGTGGTTGTCCGGGGCGGTGCCCGCGACGACCCTGGTCAGCGGGGTGTGCTCGAAGGCCCACTCGACGAGCAGGTTCACCGCCCGCGCGGTGAACCCCCTGCCGCGGAAGGCGGGCAGCAGGCTGTAGCCGGTCATCGCCTGGCCGAGCACCGGGACGATCGAGGTCAGCTGGATGTGCCCGGCGAAGGCGTCCGTCGCGGCCTCCCTGATGGTCAGCTCGACGCGTTCGCCCGCCAGCCAGTGCGCCCCCGCCTCCCGGCACAGTTTCTCGACCCTGGCCATGTCCGGCCCCTCCGGGGGGACGCTGTAGCGCACGACGTCGGGCAGGTTCTCCAGCGCGTGGTGGTCGGCGGCATCCTGGGGGCCCAGGGGCCTCAGCCGTACCACGCCGTCGGACAGCGAACCGTCCGGCAGGGCGGGCAGGAAGGGCTGGACGCGTTCGCCGGACTCGCCGTACAGGCGGGCGAAGGCGATCAGGTCGCTCCTGCCGCCGTCCCTGCGGGCCTCGGCCGAGCGCCTGACGCCCTCGCGCTGGAAGCCCGCGGCGAGCGCGACCCGCTGGCTGGCCAGGTTCTCGACATCGGTCAGCAGTTCGAGCCGCCGCACCCCGAGGGCGAAGGCCCATTCGGTGAGCGCCCTGGTGGCCGCCGTCGCGACCCCCCGCCCCTGCGCCCACGGAGCGACCAGGTAGCCCACCTCGCCGTTGCCGCGCGCGTCGAGCGGCCTGAGGCCGATGTTGCCCATCCACTCGTCCGTCTCGGTGTCGGCGATGGTGAAGGAGGCGCCGCCGTCCCGCCAGGACCGCTCGGCCGCCCTCAGGTAGGCGAACGCGTCGTCACGGGTGTACGGCACCGGCAGGGTCGGCAGGAAACGGCTGATCCGAGGGTCGTCGCAGGCGCGGGCGATCGACTCGACGTCGGTCTCGGCCGGTGGGCGCAGGACGACGTCCCGGGAAAGGATCACGTCTTGTGGGAGCATCCCCAAGTGCTATCAGTTCCCCATGAAGGGGGACCAATCATTTCGGTCCGATCACGCTCTCCGGCGTGCGTCGAGGCCTTCATCGGGCCTTCATCGGGTCCTCGCCGGCGGGACGGGTGGCGGCCGGGCGCCGATAACCTTGCGGGCATGGGTTTTCGCAGGCATGGGCCGTTTCAGGCCGGGGATCAGGTTCAGCTCACCGATCCCAAGAACAAGCGTCACACGGTGACGCTGAAGGAAGACGGGGTCTTCCACACGCACAAGGGCGGCATCCCGCACAGCGACCTGATCGGCCGGCCCGAGGGGTCGGTGGTGCGTTCGTCCGGCGGCACCCAGTATCTCGCGTTCCGGCACCTGCTCCAGGACTACACGCTGTCCATGCCGCGTGGCGCCGCGGTCATCTACCCCAAGGACTCGGCGCAGATCGTCGCCATGGCCGACATCTTCCCCGGCGCGCGTGTCGTCGAGGCGGGGGTCGGCTCGGGCGCGCTGACCTGCTTCCTGCTGCGCGCGGTCGGCTCCGAGGGCCGGGTCACCTCCTACGAGCGGCGTGAGGACTTCGCCGAGGTCGCCACCAAGAACGTGGAGAAGTTCTACGGCGGCCCGATGGACCAGTGGCGCCTGGTCGTCGGTGACTTCGTGGACGCGCTCGACGAGAGCGACGTCGACCGGATCATCCTGGACATGCTCGCGCCGTGGGAGTGCGTCGACGCCGCGGCCAAGGCCCTCACTCCGGGTGGTGTCATCTGCTGTTATGTGGCGACAACCACCCAATTGTCCCGCACGGTGGAAACTCTCCGCGAACACGGGAGTTTCACCGAGCCTCATGCGTGGGAGACCCTGGTTCGCGACTGGCATGTCGAGGGCCTCGCCGTACGGCCGGACCACAGGATGGTCGGGCACACCGGGTTTCTCGTCACCGCGCGTCGCATGGCGGACGGGGTGACCCCACCACCGCGTCGCAGGCGTCCAGCAAAGGGGGCATATGGCGAAGAGTCCACCTCTTCCACCAGTTGATGACGATTCAGCCACGAGGGTGCGCCGGAGAGTGACGCGGGAACAGAACTCCGTGTTCTTATGCTCCAAGGACTAAACGCACCATAAGGGATTGTTAAGTGCCTACTTAATGTAGGCATACGAACACTGCTCGGCCAGGTAAGGGACAGCCCCCAGATGGGTAGGGTTTTGAGTAGTCGGTCTCGACTGGGAAGGAGGTGACGCCGTGGCAGCTCGCGACGACGCCGAGGCTCGTGCCGCGCAGCGCGAACGGGAGGTCGCCGACCTCACAGCACAGGTCTCCTTCCTGCAGGAGGAGATCACCACGCTACGTCGGAAGCTGACGGAGTCTCCCCGGCAGGCCAGGATTCTCGAAGAGCGTCTCCATGAAGCACAGGCGAACCTCGCGGCCGTAACCGGCCAGAACGAGCGGCTCGTGGCCACCCTCAAGGAGGCCAGGGACCAGATCGTCGCGCTCAAGGAGGAAGTCGACCGGTTGGCGCAGCCGCCCTCCGGCTTCGGCGTGTTCCTTGAGTCCAGGGAAGACGGCACGGTGGAGGTCTTCACCGGCGGTCGCAAACTTCGAGTGAACGTCAGTCCAGCGGTGGACGTCGACTCGCTGAAGCGTGGCCAGGAGGTCATGCTCAACGAGGCGCTCAACGTCGTCGAGGCCCTCGGATACGAGGAGGTCGGCGAGATCGTCATGCTCAAGGAGCTCCTTGAGGACGGCCAGCGCGCGCTGGTGATCTCGCACGCCGACGAGGAGCGGGTGGTGAGACTGGCCGAGTCGCTGCTCGACCAGCCGATCCGCGCGGGCGACTCGCTGCTGCTTGAGCCGCGCTCCGGTTACGTCTACGAGCGCATTCCCAAGTCCGAGGTCGAGGAGCTCGTCCTGGAGGAGGTGCCCGACATCTCCTACGAGGAGATCGGCGGGCTCATGCGGCAGATCGAGCAGATCAGGGACGCCATCGAGCTTCCCTACCTGCACGCCGACCTCTTCCGCGAGCACAAGCTCCGTCCCCCGAAGGGCGTGCTGCTGTACGGCCCGCCCGGATGCGGCAAGACGCTCATCGCCAAGGCGGTGGCCAACTCCCTGGCCAAGCAGGTCGCGGAGAAGACCGGCCAGTCGGGCAAGAGCTTCTTCCTCAACATCAAGGGTCCCGAGCTTCTCAACAAGTACGTCGGCGAGACCGAGCGGCACATCCGCCTGGTCTTCCAGCGCGCCAGGGAGAAGGCCTCCGAGGGCACCCCGGTGATCGTGTTCTTCGACGAGATGGACTCGATCTTCAGGACCCGTGGCTCCGGCGTCTCCTCCGACGTCGAGAACACCATCGTTCCCCAGCTGCTGTCCGAGATCGACGGTGTCGAGGGCCTGGAGAACGTCATCGTCATCGGCGCCTCCAACCGTGAGGACATGATCGACCCGGCGATCCTGCGGCCCGGCCGTCTGGACGTCAAGATCAAGATCGAGCGGCCGGACGCCGAGGCGGCCAGGGACATCTTCTCGAAGTACCTCATCGAGGACCTTCCGCTGCACACCGACGACCTTGCCGAGCACGGTGAAAGCCGTGGCGGCACGATCTCGGCGATGATCCAGCGGGTGGTCGAGAGGATGTACGCCGAGAGCGAGGAGAACCGCTTCCTTGAGGTGACCTACGCCAACGGTGACAAGGAGGTCCTGTACTTCAAGGACTTCAACTCCGGCGCGATGATCCAGAACATCGTGGACCGCGGCAAGAAGATGGCCATCAAGCAGTTCCTGGACACCGGGCAGAAGGGGCTGCGGATCCAGCACCTGCTGGCGGCCTGCGTGGACGAGTTCTCCGAGAACGAGGACCTGCCCAACACCACCAACCCCGACGACTGGGCCCGCATCTCCGGCAAGAAGGGCGAGCGGATCGTCTACATCCGCACCCTCGTGACGGGCAAGCAGGGCACCGAGGCAGGCCGGTCCATCGACACGGTCGCCAACACCGGTCAGTACCTGTAGAAGCACCACCAAGGCGGCGCGTGCCCTTTCGAGGGCGCGCGCCGCCTTCGCGTGTCCCCTCCACGGGCCCTCGGAAAACCGCCGCGAGGCCCGGAAGGAGGGTCACGGAAAACAGCGGGAACAAGATCCGGGCCGAGGGAACCCGGTTGATCGAAACACCGTCCAAGTGGCGTGCGTGAACACTTCGCCCCGGCGGGCACATGACCGGCACGGCCGCAAAGGGAACCGGCCGCCTCGCCGAACTCGACCTCCTGCGTTTCCTCGCCGCCGCCGGGGTCGTCTCCTTCCACTACCTCATCGCCTTCGCCTCGGTCTGGGGGGAGCGTCCGGCGAAGTTGTTCCCGGAGACGGCCACCCCGGCGGGCCTGGGCATCCTCGGCGTCGAGCTGTTCTTCATGATCAGCGGCTTCGTGATCCTGATGAGCGTCTGGGGGCGGGGGCTGGGCGCCTTCGCCCTGTCACGCCTGGTGCGGCTCTTTCCCGCCTACTGGATCAGCGTGGGCGTCGTCGCGGCCGTCTACGGCCTGGGCGCGGCCACCGCCCTGGACCCCAAGCTCGGCCTGCGCGACTACCTGGTCAACCTGACCATGTTCCAGCGCGCCTTCGGCCTGACCGACGCCAACGGCGTCTACTGGTCGCTCTGGGCCGAGCTTCGCTTCTACCTGCTGATCTCGATCCTGGTGATCGTCGGGGTGACGTTCACCCGCTGCCTGGTCTTCATGGGCGTGTGGCTGCTGGCGGCCGGGATCTTCACCGGCAACGAGAACGAGTGGGTACAGCTGATCGTGATGCCGAAGTACGCGGCGTACTTCGTCGGCGGCATGGCCTTCTTCCTCATGACCAAGCACGGCCCCAGGCCGGTGCTGTGGTGCGTGGCCGGGCTCAGCGGCGGACTGGCGGTCTACGCGGCCCTGGCCAGGGTCGAGGGCCGCATCGACGCGGTGGGCTACGCCGCGATGCCGGTGCCCGGCTGGACGGTCGTCGTGACCGTCGTGATCTTCTACGTGCTCATGGCGCTGGTGGCGCTGGGCGCCCTCGGCTGGCTGCGCTGGCGCGGGCTGGTCGTGCTCGGCGCGCTGACCTACCCCCTCTACCTGTTCCACTCGACGGTCGCCGCCGTGCTCGTGCCCGTCCTGCGCGACACGCTCGCGCCCTGGCTGACCGTCGCGGTCACCGTGCTGGTCACGCTGGTGCTGTCCTACCTGGTCCACCGGCTCGTCGAGCGGCCCATCCAGGAGTTCGTCAAGGCCAGGCGGCGGCGGGCGGCCGTACCACAGGGGAGGCACGGACGCGGTCCCGGCGGGGGAGCGGTTCCCGCTCCGGGGGCCCCGGGAGAAAACGCCTCAGAAAAGGCCTCTGTGCCATAACTGTCTGGTCACCGGGGATAGTGAAGGGTCTAGGGTCGGGGATATATACGGCGGAGTAGTCGTCCTGGATGAACAGAGGGTGCGCATGACGGTACGGCGGGTGATGGGCATCGAGACCGAATACGGCATCTCCGTGCCCGGACAGCCGGGGGCCAACGCGATGGTGACCTCCTCCCAGGTGGTGAACGCCTATCTGGCGGCCTCGGCGGCCAGGGCCAGGCGGGCACGCTGGGACTTCGAGGAGGAGAACCCTCTGCGCGACGCCCGGGGCTTCGACCTGTCCAGGGAGGTGGCCGACCAGAGCCAGCTCACGGACGAGGATCTGGGCCTGGCCAACGTGATCCTCACCAACGGGGCCCGGCTGTACGTGGATCACGCCCATCCCGAATACTCGACTCCCGAATGCACCAATCCACGAGCCGCGGTGATCTGGGACAAGGCGGGGGAGCGCGTCATGCACGACGCCGCGACGCGCGCCTCGGCCGTCCCCGCCAACGCTCCGATCCAGCTCTACAAGAACAACACCGACAACAAGGGCGCCTCCTACGGCTGCCACGAGAACTACCTGATGCGGCGCGCCACGCCGTTCGCCGACATCGTCAGGTATCTGACCCCGTTCTTCGTCTCCCGGCAGGTCGTCGTCGGTGCCGGCAGGGTCGGCATCGGCCAGGACTCCCGGGGCGAGGGCTTCCAGATCAGTCAGCGTGCCGACTTCTTCGAGGTCGAGGTCGGCCTGGAGACCACGCTCAAGCGGCCGATCATCAACACCAGGGACGAGCCGCACGCCGACCCGGAGAAGTACCGCAGGCTGCACGTCATCATCGGCGACGCCAACATGTCGGAGATCTCGACCTACCTGAAGCTGGGCTCGACCGCGCTGGTCCTCGCCATGATCGAGGACGGCTACTTCACCCGTGACCTCGCGGTCGACAACCCGGTCCAGGCGCTGCGCGCGGTCTCCCACGACCCCACGCTGAAGTACGAGATCGCGATGCGCGACGGCCGCAGGCTCACCGCGGTGCAGCTGCAGATGGAGTATCTGGAGCTGGCCCGCAAGTACGCCGAGGAGCGCAGCGGGAACGGCGTCGACGAGATCACCAAGGACGTCCTCGACCGCTGGGAGTCCGTCCTGACCCGTCTGGCCGAGGACCCGATGCAGCTGTCGCGGGAGCTCGACTGGGTGGCCAAGCTCGAACTGCTGGAGGGCTACCGTACCCGTGACGGCCTGGCCTGGTCCCACCCGCGGCTGCAGCTGGTGGACCTGCAGTACTCCGACATCCGCCCCGAGCGCGGCCTGTACAACCGGCTGGTCGCCCGGGGCAGGATGCAGCGCCTGGTGACCGAGGACGAGGTGCGGCGGGCCATCGAGGCGCCGCCGAGCGACACGCGGGCCTACTTCAGGGGTCGTTGCCTGAGCCAGTTCAGCGAGTCGGTCGCCGCCGCGTCCTGGGACTCGGTCATCTTCGACATCCCGGGCAGGGAGTCCCTGCAGCGCGTTCCGACCATGGAGCCGCTGCGCGGTACGAAGGCCCATGTCGGAGAGCTGTTCGACCGCTGTCGCACCGCCGCCGACCTGGTCACCGCTCTCACCGGCGATCAGTGACCTCCCGTGCGGGCGGGTGCTCCCGCCCGCACGGTTTATGGCTTTGTGTCCGCTATCGCATGGATTGACGGACGCTGTGAACCGGTATACATTCCGGGTGTTTTGTGGCGGTGCGAGGGAAATCCGGTGAGATTCCGGTGCGGTCGCGCCACTGTAACCGGCCCGAGAGGGTGGGGAGCCAGGTCACTCGGCCGCCACCGACCTACGAAAAGGGGCGCGTCAATCCCCTGAAGGAGGTGGCCGTGAGCCAGATCTCTGCTCCGCCGGTCAAGCCCATCCCGCTCGGTTCGCTCACCCGCTGGCTTCTCGCCGTACCGGTGCTGCTGCTCCTCGCCTACCTGGTCGCCTTCGACCAGGGCGCGATCTCGCAGGCCGGTAACTACCTGCACGAACTCATGCACGACGGGCGTCACCTGCTCGGTGTTCCCTGCCACTGAGCGCACCGAGCCACACGTGATCACCAAACTCATCGTCAGAGGCATGCTCGTCGGCCTTCTCGCAGGACTGCTCGCCGGAGTGTTCGCCTACACCGTGGGCGAACCCCGCGTCGAGCGGGCCATCGCGCTGGAGGAGGCCGCGGCGGCCTCCTCCGGCACCGGTGCCCACAGTCACGAGGCGGCCGAGCCCGCCCACTCCCACGGGGAGGAGGCGCCGGTCAGCAGGAACGGCCAGCGCTTCGGCCTCTTCCTCGCCTTGGCCCTGTACGGCCTGGCTCTCGGGGGCCTGTTCGCCCTCGTGTACGCGGGGGTGCGCGGCCGGGTCGGCCCGAGATCGGAACCGCTGCTGGCGGTCTCCCTCGCGGCGGCGGCGTTCGTCGCGATCGTCCTTATCCCTTTCGTGAAATATCCCGCCAACCCACCGGCCGTCGGTGACCCGGAGACGATCAACCAGCGCACGGTGCTCTACCTGGTCGCCGTCGCCATCGGCATCCTCTCCGTCGGCGCCGCGGCGGCCGCGCACCGCTACGTCTCCTCCGAGGAGGCGTGGCCGCGCTGGCTCGCGGGCGGTGCGGCGCTGCTGGTGCCGGTCGCGGCGGCCTGGATCCTGCTGCCCGGGATCGACGAGGTGCCCGAGGGGTTCCCCGCCGGTCTCCTGTGGGACTTCCGCCTGGCCTCCCTCGGGACACAGGCGGTGTTCTGGCTGGGCGTAGGAGCCCTGTTCGCCTTCGCCGCGCGCAGGCGCAGCCCGGCGTGACGGCCCCCTCGGGGGTCGCGCGCCTGCTGCTGGTCTGTCACGCCTCGACACGGGCGACGGCACGGGCGGCCTTTCCCGGAGACGAGCCGCTCGACGGGAACGGCCTGCGCCGCGCCCGGGCGCTGGCCCCGCGGATCGGTCCGGGCCGGGCCGTCCGCGGAGCCGAGCTGCGTTGCGCGCAGACGGCCGAGGCGCTCGGCCTGCGTGCCGGGCCGGAGCCGTCGCTCGCCGACTGCGACTACGGGCGCTGGCGCGGCATGACGCTGGCCGAGGTCGAGGCGGCCGATCCCGAAGGACTCGCGGCCTGGCTCACCGACCCGGCGGCGGCCCCCCACGGCGGGGAGCCGATCACCGGACTCGTCGGCCGGGTCGCGGCCTGGCTCGCGGTCCTCGGCCCGGGGCGGACGGTCGCCGTCACCCACGCTCCGGTGGTCAGGGCCGCGGTCGTGCACGCCCTCGGCGCCCCGGCCCATGCCTTCTGGCGCGTCGACGTCGCGCCCCTCGCCCTGGTGACGCTCACCGGGCGGGGCGGACGCTGGCGGCTGAGTTACCCCGTATGACGAGAGCCGAGGAGGCAGTCAAGGTGCGCGACCCGCGCTATCCCTTCACCGCGATCGTGGGGTCGGAGGACCTCAAGCTCGCCCTGATCCTGAACGCCGTCTCCCCCGGTGTCGGCGGAGTCCTGGTCAGAGGGGAGAAGGGCACGGCCAAGTCCACGATCGTGCGGGCGCTCGCGGCGCTGCTCCCGCCCGTCGAGGTGGTGCGTGGCTGCCGCTTCTCCTGTGACCCCGCCGCCCCGGACCCCGGCTGCCCGGACGGCCCGCACGAGGCCGCCCCCGGCACCGTACGGCCCGCCAGGCTCGTCGAGCTGCCGGTCGGCGCCTCAGAGGATCGCCTCGCGGGCTCACTCGACCTGGAACGGGCGCTCACCGAGGGGGTGAAGGCCTTCGAGCCCGGCCTGCTCGCCGACGCGCACCGGGGCGTCCTCTACGTCGACGAGGTCAACCTCCTGCACGACCACCTGGTGGACCTGCTGCTCGACGCCGCCGCGCTCGGCACCTGCTACGTCGAACGCGAGGGCGTCTCGGTACGGCACGCCGCCAGGTTCCTGCTGGTGGGGACCATGAACCCGGAGGAGGGGGAGCTACGTCCCCAGCTCCTCGACAGGTTCGGGCTGACCGTGGAGGTCAGGGCGTCGCGGGAGGTGTCCCAGCGGGCCGAGGTGGTCCGGCGGCGCCTGGCCTTCGAGGCCGACCCGGTCGCCTTCGCCGCCTCGTGGCAGGCGCGGGAACGGGAACTGGCCACGCGTGTCGCCGAAGCCAGGGCCAGGGTCGCCGAGGTCACCCTGCCGGACTCCGCGCTGCGGAGCATCGCCACGGTCTGCGCCGCCTTCGAGGTCGACGGCCTGCGGGCCGACCTGGTCACCGCGCGGGCGGCCATCGCGCACGCCGCGTGGCGGGGCGGGACGACCGTGACGGCCGAGGACGTCCGCGAGGCCGCCAGGCTCGCCCTCCCGCACCGCCGCCGCCGCGACCCCTTCGACGCGCCGGGCCTGGACGAGGCCAGGCTGGACGAACTCCTCGACCAGACGCCCGAGGACCCGGAGGAGCCGGACGACCCCGGTGACGGTCCGGAGGGCGGTCCCGGCGACGGTCCGGAGGGCGGTCCCGGAGGAGGCCCGGACAGCCCGGGGAGCGGCCCCGGTGGTTCCGGCGAGGACGTCCCGGGGACGGAGCCGGCCGAACCGGCGAGCCGGGAGGGCGTCCCCGCGCCCGCCGGGGGAGACGCCGCGACCGGGCGGACGGGAGACGACCGGGTCGCCGAGGCCGACCCCGCGAGGCGCGCCAGGCTGTTCACCGTGCCCGGTCTCGGCGCCGGGGCCCCGGGCCGCAGGTCCAGGGCCGCGACCCCGCTGGGCAGGGTGACCGGGGCCAGGGTCCCGGGGGGACGGCCCGCCTCCCTGCACCTGCGGGCGACCGTCGAGGCCGCCGCGCCGTACCAGGTGGGACGGGGCAGGAACGGGCCCGGCCTGCTGCTGCGGCGCGAGGACCTCAGGGAGGCCGCGCGCGAGGGCAGGGAGGGCAACCTGGTGCTGTTCGTCGTGGACGCCAGCGGATCCATGGCGGCCAGGCGGCGCATGAGCGCGGTCAAGGGCGCCGTGCTCGGCCTGCTTCTCGACGCCTACCAGCGCCGTGACAAGGTAGGCCTGGTCACCTTCCGGGGCGCCCGCGCCGACCTGGTGCTGCCGCCGACCTCCTCGGTCGAGGCAGGGGCCGCCCGGCTGCGCGAGCTGCCGACCGGCGGACGCACCCCGCTGGCGGCGGGGCTGCTGCGCGCGGCCGAGGTCCTGCGGGTCGAGCGCCTGCGTGACCCGTCCCGGCGTCCGCTGCTGGTCCTGGTGACCGACGGGCGGGCGACCTCCGGCACCGTCGAGGAGGCCCACAGGGCGGCGGCGCTGCTGGCCGGGGTCGCCACGGTCGTGGTCGACTGCGAGACGGGGCACATCCGCCTCGGGCTGGCCGCGTCCCTGGCCCGGCGGATGGGCGCGCGGGCCGTGCGCCTCGACGACCTCACCGACCTCGCCGGAGTGGTCCGTGACAGGCGGGCCGCCGCGTGAGAACCGCTCCCGCGAGCCGTACGAGAACGAAAGGCTGATGACGATGCCCCAGGGGAAACCGGTCAGCGTGCCCGACGACGGGCTGACCACCAGGCAGCGCCGCACCCGGCCGTTGCTGATCGTCCACACCGGGCCGGGCAAGGGCAAGTCGACCGCGGCCTTCGGCCTGGCGTTGCGGGCCTGGAACCAGGGCTGGCCCATCGGCGTGTTCCAGTTCGTCAAGTCCGCCAAGTGGCGCATCGGCGAGGAGCGGGCGCTACGGGTGCTGGGTGAGTCCGGTGAGGGCGGCACGGTGTCCTGGCACAAGATGGGGGAGGGGTGGTCCTGGATCCAGCGGCCGGGCGCCGAGGAGGACCACGCCGCGGACGCCAGGGAGGGCTGGGAGCAGATCAAGCGTGACCTGGCCGCGCGGACCTTCCGGCTGTACGTCCTCGACGAGTTCACCTATCCGATGAAGTGGGGCTGGATCGACGTCGACGAGGTCGTCGCCACGCTCACCTCCCGCCCCGACGGCCAGCACGTCGTCGTCACCGGGCGGGACGCCGACCCCCGCCTGGTCGCCGCCGCCGATCTGGTGACGGAGATGGGCAAGGTCAAGCACCCCATGGACGCCGGGCAGAAGGGGCAGAAGGGCATCGAATGGTAGCCCGGCTGGTGATCGCGGCCCCCGCGTCCGGTGCGGGGAAGACCACGGTCGCGACCGGGCTGATGGCCGCGCTCACCCGGAGAGGCACCCGGGTCTCCCCGCACAAGGTGGGGCCCGACTACATCGACCCGGGCTACCACGCCCTGGCCACCGGCCGTCCCGGACGCAACCTCGACCCGTGGCTCGTCGGTGAGGAACTGATCGCCCCGCTGTTCCTGCACGGCGCCGCCGGGGCCGACCTGGCGGTGGTCGAGGGGGTGATGGGCCTGTACGACGGGGCGGGCACGAGCGAGTACGCCTCGACCGCGCACGTCGCCAGGCTGCTGCAGGCCCCGGTCGTCCTGGTGGTCGACGCGGCCAGGCAGAGCCGGTCGGTCGCGGCGCTCGTGCACGGTTTCGCCTCCTACGACACCCGGATTCGCCTCGGCGGGGTGATCCTCAACCGGGTCGGCTCCGCCAGGCACGAGGAGTTGTGCCGCGCGGTCCTGGCCGAGAGCGGCGTCCCGGTGCTCGGCGCGATCCACCACAGCGACCTGGTGAACACCCCCTCCCGCCATCTCGGCCTGGTCCCCGCGGCCGAACGCGCCACGCAGGCGGCCGGTGCCATGGACGCCGTCGCCGACCTGGTCGCCGCCTCGTGCGACCTGGGGGAACTGCTGCGGCTCGCCCGTACCGCCCCCGCCCTGTCCGCGCGGCCGTGGAGCCCGGGGCCCGCCGTACCGGCGACCAAGAGAGTCGCGGTCGCCGCAGGGCAGGCGTTCACCTTCGGGTACACCGAGCAGGCGGAGCTGCTGGCGGCGGCGGGGGCCGAGGTCGTCCCCTTCGACCCGCTGGCGGACGAGGCCCTGCCCGAGGGGACGGGCGGCGTCGTCATCGGCGGGGGCTTCCCCGAGGTCTACGCCGCCGAGCTGTCGGCGAACGAGCCGCTGCGCAGGGAGGTCGCCGCGTTCGGCGGGCCGATCTCCGCCGAGTGCGCCGGTCTGCTGTATCTCGCCAGGCGGCTGGACGGCAGGCCCATGTGCGGGGTCTTCGACCTGGAGGCCAGGATGACGGGGACCCTCACCCTGGGCTACCGCGACGCGGTCGCGGTCGAGGACTCGGTGCTGACCCGGGCGGGGGAGCGCTACCGGGGGCACGAGTTCCACCGCACCGCCGTCGACCCCGCGCCGGGAAGGCCGCTGTTCCGCTGGAGGGGAGGGGCGGACGGGTTCGCCTCCGGCCCGGTCGTGGCCTCCTACCTCCACCTGCACTGGGCGGGCACCCCCCGGCTGGCCACCCGGTTCGTCGAGGCCTGTATCCGATCTACATCGTAAAGGCGTCGGCTCCGGAAAGCACGACGCCATGGGACCCGCACAGGGCGGGTCCCATGGCGGACGACGGAAAACGGTTCAGGCGGCGCTGAAGCAGCGGACCTTGGCCAGCATGGCCGAGGTCTGCTCGGCGCTCAGGCGCGCCCTGGGGTCCTTGCGCAGCAGCCCGCGCAGGACGGGTTCGAGCGCGCCCGCCCGCTGCGGGGCCCGCGCGGGCTCGCGCAGCGCCTCGACCAGCGCGGGCATCGAGTTGACCGTCCTGAACGGGGTCCTGCCCTCGACGGCCATGTAGAGGGTCGCCCCGAAGGACCACATGTCCGCCTCGCGGGTGCCGCCCCGGCCGTGCAGGGTCTCCGGGGCGATGAAGGCCGGGGTGCCGCGCATCGAGTTGCCCGCGGTGCCCTCGGGGGCGGCGAAGCCGAAGTCCGCGAGCACCACCCGGTCGCCCGTCAGCATGATGTTGGCGGGCTTGATGTCACGGTGGATCACGCCGCCGTCGTGCGCGTGCCGCAGCGCGTCGAGCAGCCTGCGGCCCATCCCCGCCACCAGATCGACCGGGAGCGGCCCCGCCTGGACGAGCGTGTCGTGCAGGGTGAGGGCTTCGAGGAACTCCATGACGATCCAGAGCCGTTCGGCCTCCTCGGCCAGGTTGTGGACCGTCACGATGCCCCGATGGCTGAGCCTGGCGGCCATCCGGGCCTCGCGCACCACCCGCCGCCGCTGCTCGGCCGCGGCCGGACCCGGTGGCAGGGCGATCTCCTTGAGCGCCACCTTCCGTTCGAGTAACAGGTCATAGGCGCGCCATACCACGCCCGTCGCACCCCGGCCTACGGGGGAGTGAAGCTTGTAACGGCTGGCGACGATGGTGCTCACGGTCCAATGATCGCAGTTTTACACCGGGTTGGCCTACTCGGAACGGTCCTGACTCGCCGGAGCGGCCTCAGATCAGGCCGATGCCGAGCAGCAACGTGCCCGCGGCGAGGAACACGCCGCCGAGGACCGTGAGCCAGATCAGCTTGTTCGGCTTGGTGTCCGACGGGCGTACGACCGACAGGAAGAAGCCGAGCGGCATCAGGATCGGTGACGAGACGATCAGGAGCCTGGTCAGCCTCTGGAGGCCCTCTCCCCAGTGGGTCTGGTCGATGTAGAACAGCGCGACGAGCGAGAACAGGACCAGGACGCCGGCGTGGGCGTGCCCGGCTCGCCACAGGTTCTGCCGTACGGGGTTGTCGAGATAGCCGGGGACGTTGCGCATGATGTGCGTCAGCAGCATGAGCCCGCCGAAGGCGATGGTGGGCACGGTGATCAGGAGCACTCCGGCGGTGCTCAGCGTCTCGGGGGGCATTGGGCTCCTTCTGGAAGGCCGATGTCGGCCCATCATTGGATAGAGTAGCTATCTAGTCAAGTGGGATTTGCCGCCGGAGGCTTCGGGAGGGTTGTCTTGGGGCGAGTCCGGGGAGTTCGCGGTCCTCGTAAAGATCGAGGACGATCCACGCGAAATGTCCGCCGGTTCGGGGAAGATATGGGACAACGACGTCCCCCATGTGGAGGTGCCACAGATGGCTAGCAAGGACACCGGAGGCCAGAAGCAGACCGGGCGGACCGACAAGGAGGTCGAGGAGACCGCGCAGGCCGACTCCACCGACGTCCAGGACCGCCACGAGAAGCTCTCCGACGACGTCGACGCCATTCTCGACGAGATCGACGAGGTGCTTGAGGAGAACGCGGAGGAGTTCGTCAGGTCCTACGTCCAGAAGGGCGGCCAGTAGCCGGTCGTCCGCGTCCGCGGTCCGGAGGCGGAAGTCCGGAGGCGGCGGCTCCGCGGGTGAGAGCCCGGGATCGGCGCCTCCGGGGTGAGCGTCCGGAGACGAGAGGGGAAGTCAGACAGGCCCGGGGCAGAGCGGGGTGAGGCCGCGCGCGGCGGCACCGGCCCCCCGGGTGGTTCGACGGCGTTGGTGAACGTGGGAAGACGAGAGGCGGACCGGCTCAGGGTACGGCCGGGCCGCGCGACGACAGGCCGATCGGCCGTCGCCGGTCCCGCCGCGCCCTGACGGCGCGGACCGGCGCGGGCGGACGGGTGAGACGAAACAGCCACCCGTCCCCTTTTTTCTGGGTTCTCCGGCCGCCCGAAGGGCCCTCCCGTCCGTGCGGAGAGCCGGGCAGGAGACCCCCGCGTGTGGGCGCGGAACGCGGCGCCCGCGCGGATGTAAAGATTCGAAGACGCTCCCGGAGAGGGTTCGCGCTGAGCTGATCCAGGGAAGTGCATGCAGCACGACAAGATGAGTAAGGTCGGGCCTTATAGGACCGCACCTTTGGAGGGAGTCGCGTGGGATCGCACAGGGACCTGCCCGCCGGCATGGTGAATCACATCTTCACGAACAGCGGCATTTCCTCGTTCACCGAGTTCGTCGGCTCCTACGCGCCGGACTTGTTGCCCGGCAGAAACGAGACCCTGGCGGCCCCGGTAGGAGACCACGTCCCGCATGCGACCACGATCGTCGCCGCGACCTGCGCGGGCGGTGTGGTGATGGCCGGTGACCGCAGGGCGACCTCGGGGAACATCATCTCCCAGCGGGACATGGAGAAGGTGTTCCGCACCGACGACTTCTCGTGCATGGGCATCGCCGGGGCGGCCAGCACCGGCCTTGAGATGGCCCGCCTCTACCGGGTCGAGCTGGAGCACTACGAGAAGATGGAGGGCAGGACGCTCTCCGTCGCCGGGAAGGCCAACCGCCTGGCCACGATGATCCGCGGCAACCTCGGCATGGCGATGCAGGGCCTGGCCGTCGTGCCGTTGTTCGCCGCCTACGACCCGGAGATCGACGGCGGGCGGATCTTCGGATACGACGTCGGCGGCGGGCCGTACGAGCAGCACCAGCACCACGCGATCGGCTCGGGATCGATCTTCGCGCGTGGTTCGCTGAAGAAGCTCTACCGGGAGAACTCCTCGCCGGAGGAGGTCGTGCGGGCGCTCGTCAACGCGCTGTACGACGCGGCCGACGACGACTCGGCGACCGGCGGCCCCGACGTCACCCGCAAGATCTGGCCCGTCGTAGCGCAGATCACCGCCGACGGCTTCCGCCGTCTGTCCGACGAGGAGGTCGGCGCCCACGTCCAGACAGTCCTCGAAGGGCGCATGAGCTCCCCCGACGGCCCCGTCGCCCCGCTGCGCTAACACGAGAGGATCACCCCAGGTGTCCATACCCTTTGGATATGTCTCGCCCGAGCAGCAGATGCGGGACAAGGCGGACTACGCGCGTAAGGGGATCGCGCGAGGCCGCAGCGTCGTCGTCCTGCAGTACGAGCACGGCATCCTGTTCGTCGCCCCCAACCCCTCCCGGGCCCTGCACAAGATCAGCGAGATCTACGACAAGATCGGGTTCGCCGCGGTCGGCCGCTACAACGAGTTCGAGGCTCTGCGCCTCGGCGGCATCCGTTACGCCGACATCAACGGCTACAACTACGCCAGGGACGACGTCACCGCGCGCGGACTGGCCAACCTCTACGCGCAGAACCTCGGTCAGATCTTCACCGAGTCGCCCAAGCCCTTCGAGGTCGAGATCGTGGTCGCCGAGGTCGGTGACAGCGCGGAGGAGGACCACATCTACCGCCTCACCTTCGACGGCTCGGTCTTCGACGAGACCGGCCTGGTGGCGATGGGCGGTCAGGCGGAGGCGGTCGCGGGCAGGCTCAAGGAGCGCTACCGCGAGGGCATGCCGCTGGCCGAGGCCCTTGAGGCGGCGCTGTTCGCGCTCACCGAGCCGGGCGGCGAGCGTCCTCCGGCCGGTCAGCTCGAGGTCGCGGTGCTCGACCGCAACCGGCCGCACCGCAAGTTCCTGCGCCTGAACGGTCCGCGTCTGGAGCAGGCCCTCGCCGAGGGACGGCCCCAGGACGCCGCGTCCGAGGCGGAGGCCGGTACGGCGCAGGCCTCCGATCTGCCGCCGACCGCGCCCGAGGGCGACATCGACACCGGCTCCAACGGCTGACGGGCCGTCCCGGCTGTGGTGAGAGCGCCGTGTCCCCGTGTGGGGCACGGCGCTCCGCTGTGATGTGGATCACTGTCCGCCCGGCGAACCCGGCCCACACGGTGGTCGTCGTAACGGGCATGAAACGCTCCATGCTGGCCGTGGCCGCCGCCCTCTCCGTCGCCCTGGGCGGCGCGATCCCCGCCGAGGCCGCGGTGATTCCGAACTTCCCCAAGCCGAAGATCTTCGGGACCACCTTCCAGAGCGATCCGGGCCACGACTTCACCAAGCACATCAGCTCCCGTAAGGACGGCATCCTGCGCGGCTGGATCACCCACGTCGGACGTACCCAGGTGGAGTACAAGCCGATCAAGTGGAAGAGGGACAAGTACACCGAGGGGTACTTCGTCGGTCCGCCCGAGGGGGATGTGACCGCCTACGCCTCACCCGTCGCCAAGAACGTCGTCTTCCTGAGCGCCTTCGGCTGCTCGGCGAAGATGACCGGGACCACCGTCGACAAGGGGGGCCTGGGCGCCAAGCGGTGCTCCAGGAAGGCCCTGCTGACCAGGGCGAAGAGCACCCGCCCCTCGCTGATCACCGTGTACCGGGGGCAGATCGTCAAGGTCCAGGAGATCTACACCCCCTGAGCCGGGTGCGGGGTGGCCCTCCGCACCGGCATCCCCATCATCTCCGTACGGCTCGCGCCCGCCTCACCGGGCGTGAGCCCCGCTCACGCTTAGCCGATCCCCGCCGGGGGCATAAGCCATACGACCGAAAACCCCACTGATCCCTCCCGCAGGAGGGGTTCGGCGAATAGTGTGAGGCAATGGACCGTCGCATCTTCGGGCTTGAGAACGAGTACGGCGTCACCTGCACGTTCAGGGGACAGCGGCGGCTGTCGCCCGACGAGGTCGCGCGTTACCTATTCCGCAGAGTCGTCTCCTGGGGCCGGTCGAGCAACGTCTTCCTGCGCAACGGCGCGCGCCTCTACCTCGATGTCGGCAGCCACCCGGAGTACGCAACCCCCGAGTGCGACAACGTCGTGGAGCTCGTCACCCACGACAAGGCGGGTGAGCGCATCCTGGAGGGCCTGCTCGTCGACGCGGAGAAGCGGCTGCGCGAGGAGGGCATCGCCGGGGACATCTACCTGTTCAAGAACAACACCGACTCGGCCGGCAACTCCTACGGCTGCCACGAGAACTACCTGGTCGGCAGGCACGGGGAGTTCGGCCGCCTGGCGGACGTGCTCATTCCCTTCCTGGTCACCCGGCAGATCATCTGCGGCGCGGGCAAGGTGCTGCAGACCCCGCGTGGCGCGGTCTACTGCGTCTCCCAGCGGGCCGAGCACATCTGGGAGGGCGTCTCCAGTGCGACGACCCGTTCTCGGCCGATCATCAACACCCGTGACGAGCCGCACGCGGACGCCGAGCGCTTCCGCCGCCTGCACGTCATCGTCGGCGACTCCAACATGAGCGAGACGACGATGCTGCTCAAGGTCGGCGCGACCGACCTGGTGCTGCGCATGATCGAGGCGGGCACCGTGATGCGCGACCTTTCGCTGGAGAACCCGATCCGGGCCATCAGGGAGGTCTCCCACGACATGACCGGGCGGCGGCGGGTGCGCCTGGCCAACGGCAGGGAGGCGTCCTCGCTGGAGATCCAGCAGGAGTACCTCGCCAAGGCACGTGACTTCGTCGACCGCAGGGGCGGTGACAAGATCAGCGAGCGGGTGCTGGAGCTGTGGGAGCGGACGCTCACCGCGGTCGAGACGGGAAACCTGGACCTGGTCTCCAGGGAGATCGACTGGGTCACCAAGTACCAGCTGATCGAGCGCTACCGCAGGAAGTACGACCTGCCGCTGTCCAGCCCCAGGGTCGCCCAGCTCGACCTCGCCTACCACGACGTGCACCGGCGCCGGGGCCTGTTCTACCTGCTGCAGAAGCGCGGCGCGGTCGAACGGGTCGCCTCCGACCTGAAGATCTTCGAGGCCAAGTCGGTGCCGCCGCAGACCACCAGGGCGAAGCTGCGCGGGGAGTTCATCCGCAGGGCGCAGGAGAAGCGGCGCGACTTCACCGTCGACTGGGTCCACCTGAAGCTCAACGACCAGGCACAGCGCACGGTGCTGTGCAAGGACCCCTTCCGTAGCGTGGACGAAAGGGTGGACAAGTTGATCGCGGGCATGTGACGGTCATGCTTCGGTAAGGTCATCGGCGGTCTTAGCACGCCCGTATGTGTTGACGGGTAGTGTGACGCAAACCTGACGTCTTTCAGAAGGATATTCATGCGCCGCCGCAGCCTGGCCGTACTGGCCGCAGTGCCACTGTTGTTCGCCGCCGCCTGTGGCTCCGAAGGGGGGTCGGGGGCACAGGCCACCACCTCCGCCGGGACGGCGCCCGAGCTGAAGGTCACCGGGGCGGTGAACACCAAACCGACCGTCGAGTTCCCGGCGAAGGTCACGGAGGCCTCCTCCTACCGGGTGCTCACGCCCGGAACCGTCGGCACCCCCGCGAAGGACGGTGCCAGCGTGGTGGCCAACCTCACCGTCTTCACCTGGGACGGCAAGCAGAACAAGCTGGTCGGCTCGACCTACGACGAGGGTGGTCCGCAGCTGATCACCCTCAACGAGCAGATCCCCGAGATCCTGCGCAAGGGCTTCGCCGAGACCAAGGGCGGAGGCAGGTTCCTGTCGGTCGTCGGCAAGGACGCGCTGCCCAAGGAACAGCAGGCCCAGGCGCCCGCGGGCCAGTCGCAGGTCTTCGTGGTCGACGTGATCGACGTCCCCGCGGGCAAGGCCGCCCAGGGCGAGGCGACCGACCCCACCCTCAAGGGGATCAAGGTCGAGAACCCCGGTGGGGAGGCCGCGCCCAAGCTGACCACCAAGACCGACGAGAAGGCCCCCAAGGAACTGGTCGCCAAGACCGTGATCAAGGGCACCGGTCCCGAGGTCAAGTCGGGCCAGTCGATCCTGGTCCAGTACGTCGGCAAGATCTGGGGTTCCGATCTGGAGTTCGACAGCAGTTGGTCGCGCGGTGGCGCGCCGATCATGTTCCAGATCGGCACCGGCCGGGTCATCAAGGGCTGGGACCAGGGCCTGGTCGGCGTCCCGGTCGGCAGCCGGGTGCTGCTGAGCATCCCGCCGGACCTGGGTTACGGCAAGGAGGGCTCCGGCGACAAGATCAAGGGGACCGACACGCTGGTCTTCCTGGTGGACGTCCTCAAGGCCTACTGACCCGCTTGAGCGCTCAAGGGACCCGGTCACGCACCCGCGTGGCCGGGTCCTTCGTGTCACCGGTACCGGTGCCGTACGTGAGGAGTGCCGGCACCCAAGCCCCGCGACGCCGTCAGGCGGCGCAAAAGGAACACCGCCTAGAATCCCGGCTGTGAGCAGCGATGACCTCGGCACGGTCGCGGCCCTGCACGATCCCGTGAGGCGGGCCGTCTACGAGTATGTGGCCTCCCTGGGGCGTGAGGCGGGGCGCAACGAGACCGCGGAGGCGGTCGGGGTGCAACGGACCCTGGCGGCCTTCCACCTCGACAAGCTGGTCGAGGCCGGCCTGCTGGAGGCGGGTTTCAAGCGCCTGACCGACAGGACGGGGCCGGGAAGCGGCCGTCCGGCGAAGGTCTACCGCAGGGCGCGAGGGGAGTGGCAGGTCAGCGTCCCGGCCAGGGACTACCGCTCCATGGCGTCGATGTTGGCCGAGGCGGTCGACCGCCTCGGCGGGGACGAGGTGGCCGACGAGGTCGCGCGGCGGGCGGGCGCGAAGCTGGCGGAACGGGGCGAGGACCTGACCGGGGCGCTGCGCGGACGAGGATACGAACCCTACGAGGAGGACGGCGCGCTGCGGTTGCGCAACTGTCCCTTCCACGTGTTGTCGCAGGAGCAGCCGCTGCTGGTGTGCTCGATGAACCTGGCGCTGTGCCGGGGGCTGCTCGACGCCCTGGGAGAGGAGGACCGTACGGCCAGGTTGGACCCCCGTCCTGGGGAGTGCTGCGTCGCCTTTTCTAAAAACAATGAAGATTGACATAGAAGGGCGGTGGATGGTTTGCTGACGAGCATGCATCTCGCCCAGCTCAACGTCGGTCATCTGCGCGCGCCCCTCGAATCCCCCGAGATCGCCGACTTCGTCGCGGCCCTCGACCCCGTCAACCGTCTCGCAGAGGAGGCCCCCGGCTATGTGTGGCGGCTCAAGGGAGGAGACGGGCCTCAGGACGTCGTCCATCACGACTACGGTGACCACCTGCTGATCAACTTCTCCGTGTGGGAGGACAGGGACAGCCTGTGGGACTTCGTCTACCGCAGCGCCCACCTGGGCTTCCTGCAACGACGCAGAGAGTGGTTCCAGCGCGTCGCGGAGCCGTACTCGGTGATGTGGTGGATTCCGCGCGGGCACGTGCCCACGCTGGAGGAGGGCATGGAACGCCTCGACCTGCTCAAGGCGCAGGGCCCCACTCCGGAGGCCTTCACCTTCAAGCAGTTCTACGAGAGCAGCGAGGCCGCGTGGCGTCCCGCCGCCGCCGAGGTCAGGAAGTAGGCCAGGTCCTCGTCAAGCCCGCGGCCCATCGTCGACAGCCTGACCGGGCAGTCCGCGAGGGCCTCGTAAAGTCCCTCGACCGAGACCCCGACCAGCTCGTGCCGTACGGCCAGCGGCGCACACTGCTCGGCGACCCGGCTGCCGAAGTCGCCGGGCAACTCGGGCACCACCACCTGGGCGGGGGCGAGGGCGACCCTGCCGTAGGCGGTCAGTGAGTGGTGGGATACCCCGATGTGGCGCTTACGCAGGTCGCCCTCGCTGACCCGCAGCGCCGCGACCGGCCTGCCGTCCAGCACGGAGGCCGCGTTGACCGCCTCGCCCGCCGAGACGCCGGAGAAGCCCCAGCGGGTGCCGGTGCCCAGGTTGCCGGGCCCCTGGGTGACGACCGCCACGTCGGCGCCCATGACGTGACGGGCCGCGAGCAGGCCCGTGTGCAGCGTCACGGCCTCCACGTCGCCGCCGAACGCCTGGCCGACCGTGACCACCCCGTCGAGCCAGCCGATCTCTCTGAGCCTGGCGCAGGACATGGAGAACCAGGCGGGCAGCGCGCCGCCGTCGAGCATCACGTAGGCGACCCGGGCCCCGCCGGGGCGGGAACCGTAGAGGCCGCAGAGGATCGCGGGCAGCGCCGAGTGCAGGTCGGCGACCACGACCGGCATGCCGTCCAGCGAGTCGGCCTCGCGGAGCGCCTCGTGGAAGGGCGAGTCCTGCTCGTCCGCGCCGAGCACGGTGGCCTGCAAGGGGGTGTAGCGTGCCTTCACCAGGTGGCCGGGACCCTGTGGATCTTTCGGCAATCTGTTCGGGAGAGCCACCACCATGGCGTAACCTCCCGTACCGAGACCCATCGCGAGCGCGGTCGTGTTGAGGAGGACCGTGTCGCCCGGCTCAGGACGCCCGACCAGGGCGGGATAGGCCAGCGCGCGGACGACCCCCTCCTCGGTGGAGACCTCGATCTCCATCGCCCCCGACCACTCTCGCCGGACACGCGCGACCTCGCCCCTGCGCCATCTGATCACCGGGGAAGAGTAGCGCCACCTGGACGTAGAGTCATGTGAACAGGGAAGGAGGCCGGATGTCGCGCCGGAAGACCGAGCGGTTGCTGAACCTTGTGATCTGCCTGCTGGCCACGAGGCGGCCGCTCAGCGCCGAGCACATCCGCCAGGCGGTGCCGGGCTACGACGCCGCCAACGACGAGGCCTTCCAGCGGATGTTCGAGCGGGACAAGAACGAGCTGCGGGAGATCGGCATCCCGATCGAGGTCCAGAAGGACCCCTGGGAGGAGGACCCCGGCTACCGGATCGTCAGGGAGTCCTACGAACTGCCCGAGATCACCCTCGAACCCGACGAGGCCGCCGTGGTCGGTCTGGCCGCCCAGGTGTGGCAGCGCGCGAGCCTGGCCGAGGCCGCCAGCGGCGCGCTGCTGAAGCTGCGCGCGGGAGGAGTGGAGACCGACGAGGCGGACGGGATGCTCGGCGGGGCGCTCGAACTGCGCGTCGACACACGGGACCCGGCCTTCCCCGCGCTGTGGGAGGCCGTGCGCGACCGGCGCGCGGTCCGCTTCCCCTATCGGGCCGCGGCCAGCGAGAGCGTGCTGACCAGGACGGTCGAGCCGTGGGGAGTGGTCAGCCGCCGTGGCCGCTGGTACGTCGTCGGCCACGACCGCGACCGTGACGCGGCACGGGTGTTCCGGCTCAGCCGGATCAACGGCCCCGTCGTACCGGTCGGCCGCCCCGGCGCCGTCGTGGTCCCCGAGGGCGTCGACATCACCTCGATGGTCGGCTACCGCGACGAGATGACGGTCAGGGAGCGCACCGCCCTCATCCGGGTCCGCGAGGGCACCTGCCAGGGGCTGCGCCAGGTGGCCAAGGCCGTACGGCAGGGCACCGGCGGGTGGGACGAGCTGGACGTCGAGTTCACCGACACCGAGCGGCTCGCCGGGTGGGTGGCGGGCTTCGCCGCGGACGCCGAGGTGACCGGTCCGCCGGACGCCAGGGAGGCCGTGATCCGCCGCCTGAAGGGAGCCCTGGCGTGACGGGCGAGGACACACGAACGAGCAGGGGGAGCGCAGTATGAGCACGGCCGACCGGTTGCCCAGGCTGCTGGCGCTGGTGCCGTACCTGATGTCCCACCCCGGGGCGCAGGTGCCGGAGGTCGCCAAGGTCTTCGGACTGAGCGAGAAACAGCTCATCGACGACCTGCAACTGGTGTGGATGTGCGGGTTGCCCGGCCACACCCCGGGAGACCTGATCGACGTCTCCTGGGACGGCGGTGAGATCCTCATCGACAACGCCGAGACCATCGCCCGCCCGCTGCGGCTGGGCATCGACGAGGCGAGCGCGCTGCTGGTGGCCCTGCGGATGCTCGCCGAGCTGCCGGAGTTCGGCGACCGTGACGCGCTGGCGCGGGTCATCGCCAAGTTCGAGCAGGCCGCGGGAGAGGGAGCGGCGGCGGTCAGCAGCCAGGTCGCCGTCGAGGTCGGCGCGACCCCGGACGCCCTGCCGACCGTCAACGAGGCGTTGCGCCGCGGCCGGCGGCTGTCGCTGCGCTACCACGTGCCCGGCCGTGACGAGATCACCCCGCGCGAGGTCGACCCGATGCGCCTGGTCGTGGTGGACGGCCGTTCCTACCTGTCGGGCTGGTGCTACCGGGCCGAGGCGGTCCGGCTGTTCCGTCTCGACCGGATGCTCACCGTCGAGATCCTCGAAACGGCCGCCGACCCGCCCGCGGACGCGGTGCCCGACGAGGTGACACCCGGGGTGTTCCGTCCTTCGCCGACCGACGAGCTGGTCGAGCTCGAACTGACCCCCGCGGGCCGCTGGGTCGCCGAGTACTACGCGTGCGAGGAGGTCACCGAGCTGGGCGAGGGGCGCCTGAAGGTGGCGCTGCGGGCTCGCGACCAGGGCTGGCTGGTACGGCTCGCACTGCGTCTCGGCGACACGGGCCGGGTGCTCTCACCCGCCTCACTGGCCGAGAGCGTCAGGCGGGCGGCGACCTCGGCGCTGAATCGTTACGAGTCGGTCTCCTGACGTGCGCCGTTATGATCGGCTGTCATGAGCTGGATCTTCGCCGCGGTCGGTCTCGCCTTCGCAGGCCTGCTGGTGCTGGGTTTTCTCGGGGTTCGCGTGCTGCTGGCCACCAGGGAGCTGGGCAGGGAGGTCGACAGGATTCGCCGGACGATCACCCCCGCACACAGCGCCTTGAACGAGCAGGTCCGGACAATCCCATCCCGGAAGGGATGAGTCTGTGCCCGGGGGAGCGTACGATCGGGCAGGAGAGTGCGTGTCGTTCGGCCTAAGGATGTGTCATGCCTAACCTGGGACCCACCGAGCTGATCATCATCGGCGTGATCCTGATCCTGCTGTTCGGTGCGAAGAAACTGCCGGACGCGGCTCGCGGCCTGGGCCGGTCGCTGCGGATCTTCAAGTCGGAGACGGCCAAGCTTCGCGACGACGACGAGACGGACACCCACACGGCCACTCATACGGCCACCGTCGTCCAGGCGCAGCAGCCCGCCCCGGCTCCCCAGCCGCTCCCCACGGCTCCCACCGCCCAGACGGCCGAGGAGCAGGCGCGTGCCCTTGAGGAGCAGGCCGCGAAGCTGCGCGCCCAGGCCGGTGCGGCCAAGCCGCAGTAGGGGCCGTACCGCAGAGGCCGCAGCCAGGTCTGTGGCCGGCTCCCCACCACCTCACTCGTCAGACCGGGATTCGTGAATGGCGCTGCTGAAATGGCCCAAGCCGGGCTCGAACAGACCGGGATCGCCCACGGAATCCTCCGAGGGGCGCATGCCGCTCATGGAACACCTCCGTGAGCTGCGCAACCGCATCCTGATCTCCCTGCTCGCGCTGGTCGTCGGCATCGTTGTCGGCTTCCTGTTCTTCCAGCCGATCTGGACTTTCATCACCGAGCCCTACTGCAGCCTTCCCGCGTCGCAGACCCTGCGAGCCGGAGAGTGCACCTTCGCCATCCGCGGTGTCTTCGAGGCCTTCTTCGTCAACCTGAAGGTCGCGGTGATGTTCGCGATGGTCGTCTCCTCACCGGTCTGGCTGTATCAGATCTGGGCCTTCGTCACCCCTGGCCTGTACCGCAACGAGAAGCGCTACTCGCTGTCGTTCCTCGGCCTTGCGATCCCGCTGTTCCTGGCGGGTGCCGGTCTGGCCTACCTCATCATGGACACCGGTCTGGCGATCCTGCTCAGCTTCGCGCCCAACAACGCGATCCCGCTGCTGGAGATGGACGACTACCTCACCTACGCGCTGGTGATGCTGGTCATCTTCGGTGTCTCCTTCGAGCTGCCGTTGCTCATGGTCTTCCTCAACGTGATCGGCGTTCTGCCACGCGCCACCGTGGCCAAGCACCGGCGCACGGTGATCTTCATCATGTTCGTCTTCGCCGCCCTCGCGACCCCGAGCACCGACCCGTTCTCGATGGTCGCCCTGGCGATCCCGATGGTCGTGCTGTTCGCCCTCGCCGAGGGCTTCATGTACCTCAGGGAGAAGAGAGCTCCCAAGGGCGAGGACTTCTCCAACCTGTCCGACGACGAGGCCTCCCCGCTCGACCTGGAGACGGATACCGATCCGCCGAAATAGGCGGTAGATTCCGGCCCCATGCCCGGAGAGATCGCCGTCCTCGTCAACCCCGCCGCCCGGGGCGGGCGCTCACGCGGGATGCTCGGCCCGGTGCTGCACCGGCTGCGCCGAGGCGACAGGAAGGTCTCCGTGCTCGTCGGTGAATCCGCCGCCGACGCCCTGGCCAGAGCCCGTACGGTCGTGGCCGCCGGCGCGAGCGCGCTGGTGGCCTTCGGCGGTGACGGGCTGGTGCACCTGGCCGTGCAGGCGGTCGCGGAGACCGGAGTCCCACTGGGGATCATCCCCGCGGGCACAGGAAACGACATCGCCACCGCCCTCGGCGTCCCGCGGGGCGGACTTCTGGAGGCGGCCGACGCCGTACTCCGGGGTGGCAGCCGTACGGTGGACGCCGTGCGGACCGGGAGCGGCGAGTGGTTCGCAGGGGTGCTCGCCTGCGGCTTCGACTCCCGCGTCAACGAGCGGGCCAACCGGATCAGCGGGCCACCGGGCATGGCCAGATACCTGCTCGCACTGGCCGCGGAACTGGGCTCCTACCGGCCGATCCCGTTCCGGATGATCCTGGACGGCCCCTCGGGGACCGAGACGATCGAACGGCGGGCCATGCTGGTCGCCGTCGGCAACACCTCCTCCTACGGCGCCGGGATGCGCGTGTGCCCCGGCGCAGTCCCCGACGACGGCCTGCTGGACGTGACGATCATCGACGCGGTGCCCGTCGGGCGTTTCCTGCGCGCCTTTCCCCGGGTCTACCGGGGCTCCCACATCACCCACCCCTTCGTCACGACCAGGCGCGTGCGCGGGATCACTCTGGAGGCACCGGACGTGGTCGCCTACGCCGACGGCGAGCGCCTGGGCCCGCTCCCTCTCAGCTGTGAGGTCGTCCCAGGGGCTCTGTCTCTTTGCTCCGCCTTCGGCGTCGCGGGGGCCTGGGCGCCCTGAGTCGGTGCTTTCCCTCGTCACTGCGTCGCTGTGCTCCTGCGTTCCTCAGTCCAAGCACCGACGCGCCCAAGCCGAAACCCCTCACACACGGCACCGGTAAAGCAGCAAGACCAAACTCTTCACTTCTGGCGCCAGGGCGTCGGAGTGGAAACCTTTCGGGCACGGCGCCGAAGCGCCCGAACCGGAAATCCCTCACACACTGGACCAGGGAAGTGCAAACCGAACTCTTCGCGCATGGTGTCGGGATCCTCCTCAACCCGGGTGGAGGGGGAGGCGGGCGATCTTCTGGGGTTCGTGGGGCGGACCGGAATCCTGATATCGGTAGGCTTGGAGACATGACGACCCCAGCGGAACGTTACGCTGCCTTCCGTCAGAGCCAGGCCGACAGCGGACCGGCGCTGACCTCGTTCCGCGGTCTTTACAGCTTCCAGCTGGACGACTTCCAGCTGGACGCCTGCCGGGCTCTTGAGGCGGGTGACGGGGTGCTCGTGGCGGCCCCCACCGGCTCGGGCAAGACCGTGGTGGGGGAGTTCGCGGTGCACCTGGCCCTGGAGGAGGGCCGTAAGTGCTTCTACACGACCCCCATCAAGGCGCTCTCCAACCAGAAGTACAACGACCTGGTCAAACGCTACGGCGCCGCCAAGGTCGGCCTGCTCACCGGTGACAACAGCGTCAACGGCGAGGCCCCGATCGTCGTCATGACGACCGAGGTGCTGCGCAACATGCTCTACGCCGGGTCGGGGACCCTCGCGGGGCTCGGCTTCGTCGTCATGGACGAGGTCCACTACCTGGCCGACCGGTTCCGCGGCGCGGTCTGGGAAGAGGTGATCATCCACCTTCCCGAGTCGGTACGGCTGGTCGCCCTGTCGGCCACGGTCAGTAACGCCGAGGAGTTCGGTGAGTGGCTGGGGGAGGTCCGCGGCGACACCAGCGTCATCGTCGACGAGCACCGGCCCGTCCCGCTCTGGCAGCACATGCTCGTCGGTCACCGCCTGTACGACCTCTTCGTCGGTGAGGAGGACGGCCTCAGGCCGCTGGTCAACCCCAACCTGCTGCGCCTGGCCAGAGACGAGGAGCGACAGGCGTACGGCAGAGGCCGCAGGGGCTACTCCCGCCCGCGCAGGGGCGGCCCGCCGGACCGTTCCCAGGCCATCGAGCGTCTCGACGCCGCGGGCCTGCTGCCCGCGATCACCTTCATCTTCTCCAGGGCCGGTTGCGACGCGGCCGTCATGCAGTGCCTGTACGCCGGGATCCGGCTCACCACGGACGCCGAGCGTCACGAGATCCGGCAGATCGTCGACGAGCGCACCGCCCACCTTCCGGACGAGGACCTCGCGGTGCTCGGCTACCTGGAGTGGCGCGACGCCCTGGAACGCGGCCTGGCGGCCCACCACGCGGGCATGCTTCCGGCCTTCAAGGAGGTCGTCGAGGAACTGTTCACCCGCAACCTGGTCAAGGCCGTGTTCGCCACGGAGACCCTCGCCCTGGGCATCAACATGCCCGCCCGCTCCGTGGTGATCGAGAAGCTCGACAAGTGGAACGGCGAGACCCACGCCGACCTCACCCCGGGTGAGTACACCCAGCTCACCGGAAGGGCGGGGCGGCGCGGCATCGACGTCGAGGGACACGCGGTCGTCCACTGGCAGCCGGGCATGGACCCGTTGCAGGTCGCGGGCCTGGCCAGCACCCGCACCTACCCCCTGCGTTCCAGCTTCCGCCCCTCCTACAACATGGCGGTCAACCTGGTCGGCCAGGTGGGCAGGGAACGTGCCAGGTCGCTCCTTGAGTCCTCCTTCGCGCAGTTCCAGGCCGACCGGGCGGTCGTCGGCATCGCCAAGCAGCTGCGCCGTCATGAGGAGGCGCTGCGGGGCTACCGCGACTCGATGACCTGTCATCTGGGCGACTTCGAGGAGTACGCCGGGATGCGCAGGGCGCTGTCCGACCGGGAGGCCGAGCTGGCGCGTCAGCGTGGCGCGGCCCGCAGGGGCCAAGCGTTGCGCTCCCTTGAGGCGCTCAGGCCGGGAGACATCATCCGTGTGCCCGGCGGGCGCAGGGCCGGGGTCGCGGTCGTCCTGGACCCCGGGCTCAACTCCCGCGGTGAGGGGCCGGCCCCGCTGGTGCTGACCGCGGGCAAGCAGGTCAAGAAGCTCTCACCCGCCGACTTCCCCGTCCCCGTCGAGCCGGTCGAGCATCTGCGCATCCCGAAGAACTTCAACGCCCGGTCGCCGAGGGAGCGGGCCGACCTGGTCTCCTCCATGCACGCCAAGCTCGGTGACCGTGACCTCGGCAAGCCTCCCAGGGCGCGTGACCACGCCGCGGAGGACGAGGAGATCCTGCGCCTGCGCAGGGACCTCAGGCAGCATCCCTGCCACGGCTGTGACGAGCGGGAGGACCACGCCCGCTGGGCGGAGCGCTACTACAAGCTGCTCAGGGAGACCGAGGGCCTGCGCCGCAGGGTCGAGGGCCGCTCCCACGTCATCGCCCGCACCTTCGACAAGGTGTGCGGGGTGCTCGACCAGCTGGGGTACCTCGACGGTGAGAACGTCACCGCGGAGGGTCGCAGGCTGGCCCAGCTCTACACCGAGCTGGACCTGCTCACCGCCGAGTGCCTGCGCGCCGGGCTCTGGGAGGGCCTGGACCCGGCGGAGCTGGCGGCCACCGTCTCCTCGCTGGTCTTCGAGTCCCGACAGGCGGACGAGGCGCGTCAACCGAGGATTCCCGCGGGAGGGGTGCAGAAGGCGCTGGGCGACATGATGCGTCTGTGGGGCGACCTGGAGGCCGTCGAGAGCGACCACGGCCTGTCGTTCATCAGGGAGCCCGACTTCGGGTTCGCCTGGGCGGCCTTCCGCTGGGCCAGGGGGCACAACCTGGACGCGGTGCTCGGCGACGGGGTCAACGGCGCCGAGCTGGCCGCGGGAGACTTCGTGCGCTGGATCAAGCAGCTGCTCGACCTGCTCGGCCAGATCGCCGACGCGGCCCCGTCCGGCAGCAAGGTGAGGCAGAACGCGGGCAAGGCGATGGACGCGCTCAGACGCGGCGTCGTGGCCTACTCGTCCCTGAGCTGAGCGGATCCGAGGGAGGGCACGGGCCGACTGACCGTCCGGTCAATACCGCGTGACGGCGGGTGGGCGGAACGTCACCTTCAGGGCTGTTTTCCGGGATATCGCCTAGGAAATTCCCAAAGCGGAACCATGTTGGACCCCCGCCCAGGGAGGTAGGAATGCTCGCCCTCGTCGCCGCGCTGCTGTTCGTTCTCGCGCTGATCTTCCAGATCGCCGGTGTGGCCGTCGGTTCCGTCGTGACCGTCACCACGCTCGTCCTCGCCGGACTGGCCCTCGTCGCCCTGCACCTGCTGGGCGTCGGCGCCGGCTGGACGCTCAAGAGGTAAGAGGCCCAGCAGGAGACCGGAGGCGGGCGGCCCGGCGGAGAACGCGGGAAGCCCGCCGTCAGGTCAGGCTGAAACGGACCTCCCGGGTCGCCGGGTCGGCGCGCGTCAGCCGTACCCGGACGGCCTCGCCGAGCGGGAGCCGTTCCCCGTCGCAGCGGGCCACCACGGCGGGGTCGGTGACCTGAACCAGCCCCCCGGACCGGCCCTCGTCCACGTCGATCACCACCGCGTCGAACGTCTGGCCGACCCGCTCACGCAGCACGAACGCCTCGACCAGGTCGACGCACGCCCTCTCGGCCGCGCCCGCGCGCCGTCCCGTCACCCGCATGACGCCGGGCAGCTCGCCCATGACCCGCTGGACCTCCTCGGGCACCGGCTCGCCCGCCGCGACCGACAGGCAGACCTCGGTGGCGTAGCGGTCGATGAGCCTGCGCAGCGGAGCGGTCACGTGCGCGTACGGCGCGGCGACCGCCGCATGGCCCGCCTGGGCCGGCGGCGCGCCGTTGAAGGCCACGTATCCGGCCCCGCGCAGCAGGACCGTCGACTCCTCAAGAAAGGCGGCCTGCCCGGGGATCTTCGGGTCGAGGCCGTGGACGACCTCCCCGTAGCCAGCCCCGTCCGGCCACGGCACGCCCAGCGCGGCGGCGACCCGGCGAACCTGGGCGATCTTCTCGGCGGGGGCGGGCGGCAACACCCTCAGCAGGCCGATCTCGGCGTCAAGCATCATCGAGGCCGCGGCCATGCCGGTCAGCAACGAGATCTGCGCGTTCCAGGCCTCGGCCTCCATCGGGGCGCGCAGCTCGACCCGGTAGCCGTCCCCGTCCGGGACGACCTCCTGCTCCGGGGTCGGCAGCGTGACGCCGCCCCTGTCCCGTTCGAGTGCCAGCCTGAGCCTGCCGATCTCGGCCAGCAGCCGCAGCGTGCCGTCCGCGGTCCCGGTGTCGACCGCGGTCTGCACGTAGTCGTAGTCGAGGCGTTCCCGGCTGCGCACCAGCGCCCTGGTCACATCGGCGCCGACGACCCTGCCCTCGGCGTCCAGGTCGACGCACCACAGCGCGGCGGGCCTGGTCGCGCCGGGCAGCAGGCTGGCGGCGCCCTCGGAGAGTACGGCGGGATGCAACGGCACCCGGGCGTCCGGCATGTAGACGGTCTCGCCCCGGGTACGGGCCTCGGCGTCGATCGCCCCGCCGGGCCGTACGAAGGCGGCGACGTCGGCGACGGCGTACCAGACGCGGTAGCCGCCGCGACGCTCCTCCAGGTGCATGGCCTGGTCCAGATCCATGGCCCCCGGCGGATCGACCGTGACCAGGGGAAGGTCGGTGCGGTCGAGCGTGGGCAGCGTGGGTGTCCTGGTGATCTGCTCCGCCTCGGCGCGCACGGCCGGAGGGAACTCCCCGGGCAGCCTCAACTCACGCCTGATCCGCTCGAATCCGTCGCTCAGCCGCGGATGGGGGTCTTCGGGCACCCGGATGCTTTTGTGGGGCACGGGGGCCAACCTACCGCTCTCCGCGGCGCCCGAGCTCGGCCAGGGCGGGGCTCAGGGCCGCCAGGTCCAGGACAACGCATCGGCGAGGCGGCCGAGAGGACCGCCGAGCCCATGACGCCCGGCCAGGTCGGTGAGCGCCCGCGGGTCGCGCGGCTGCGCGGGCAGGGTCAGGCCGACGTCGGGCACGGGCACGTCGTGGGTGACCCGGACCACCTCGGGTGCCACCCGCAGGTAGTCACGGGCGGCCTCCAGCCTGTTCCGCTGCGCCCCGGCGAGGTCGCCGTCCCCGTCGAGGGCCTTGAGCAGCGCGTCGAGCGAGCCGAACCGGGTGATCAGGGCGGCGGCGGTCTTCTCGCCGACCCCGGGCACCCCGGGCAGGCCGTCACTGGGGTCGCCGCGCAGGACGGCGAAGTCGGCGTAGGAACGGCCCGGCACGCCGTATTTGGCGGTGACCGCGGCCTCGTCGACGAGCTGGAGGTTCTTGACGCCCCTGGCGGTGTAGAGGACCCGGATCGGCACGCCGTCGTCGACGAGCTGGAACAGGTCCCGGTCACCGGTGACGATGTCGACTCCGCCGCCGGTCTCGCCCCGGGGACGCAGCGCGAGCGTGCCCATCACGTCGTCGGCCTCGTAGCCCGGCACGCCGAGGCGGGCGATGCCCGCGGCGTCGAGGACCTGCTCGATCACCGGGACCTGCGGGACGAGTGTGTCGGGGGTCTCCTCGCCGCCTCCGGGGGCGAGGCGGTGCGTCTTGTAGGACGGGATCGCCGCGACCCGGAAGGCGGGACGCCAGTCGGCGTCCATGCACGCGACGAGCTCGCCGGGGGAGTGCTGCCTGACCAGCATGGCGATCATGTCGATGAGGCCGCGCACGGCGTTGACGGGCGTCCCGTCGGGGGCGGTCACCGACTCCGGGATCCCGTAGAAGGCGCGGTAGTACAGCGAAGGGGTGTCGAGAAGCATCAGCCCGGGCATGGCGACCATTTAACCAAGTCGTTCACCCGGGCAGGACGATCATCAGAACACAGGTGTCGTCCTCGGGGTTGGGGCCGCCGACCGCCTGGATCAGCCGGTCCAGGGCGGCCTCCCCGTCCTGCCGCCGCAGGGCGGAGGCGGCCCTGAGGGTCAGGGCGAACCCCTCGTCGATGTCGCGGTCGCGCCGCTCGACGAGCCCGTCGGTGAACAGCAGCAGCGCGTCACCGTCGCGCAGCCGTACGGCCGAGCGTTCGTACCGTTCGGACAGGGTCGCGCCGAGCAGCACCCCCGAGGGCGGCTCAAGCTGGACGGCGGTCCCGTCGCGGACCAGGATCGGCGCCGGGTGCCCCGCCTGGCTCCAGGTGAACACGCGGCTCAGCGGGTCGAGGTGGCCGACGACCGCGGTCGCGGTGGTCTCCTCGAAGCGGTGCATCACCAGGTGGTTGAGCCAGGTCAGCAGCCGGTCGGGAGGCTCGCCCGTCATCGCGAGGCCGCCCAGCGCGTGCCTGAGCCTGCTCATCTGGGTGACCGCGGGCAGGCCGTGGCCGGACACGTCGCCGATGGTCAGCAGCACCCGTCCGTCGGGCATGGTCGTGGCGTCGTACCAGTCGCCGCCGAGGCCGTCCTTCTGCCCGGCGGGGACGTAGCGGACCTCCATCCGGGCACCGGGGAGGTCGACGGACGCTCCGAGGCGCGGCATGATCGCCTCGCGCAGGGCCGTGCTCACGCCCTGCTGCTGGGCGGCCCGCTCACGGACCTCCAGCAGTTGCCTGCGCGACTCGGAGGCGATCTGCTCGGCTCTGCGGCGGCCGGTGACGTCCTGGATCACTCCGTGCACGGAGGCGTGTCCTCCGCTCACGACGGGGTCCAGGGCCGCGCGGAGGTTGCGGACCTCCCCGCGGCGGCGGATGCGGAACTCGGCCTGCCCGGGCTTGGCCAGATCGACCACCGACCTGAGCAGCCCGTCGACGAGGGCCCGGTCCTGCGGCTCGACGTGGCCGACCAGGTCACGCAGGCCGATGGGGCCCTCGACGGGATCGCGGCCGAAGATGGCGTAGGCGTGGTCGGACCAGGTGGACTCGCCGCTGTGCAGGTGCCACTCGGCCCAGCCCAGATCGCCCAGCCGTTCGGCATGGGCCAGCCGCGTGCTGAGAAGTTGTCTTTCGACGGCCATGTGCTCGTCCAGCTCTCCGCGCAACGGCTGCACCATCTCTGCCGCGGTCAGCGGGGCGGAACCGGTCACGTGGTCGTTTCGTGGGTGGAGGGGTGGCTGGTGGCCGCCCACTACGCCGACCATTTAGCTCGCTCTCGAATGTGGGGACCTAGGGACATCCTATCCACAAAATGTGATCGTCCTTCAACGGATTGTAGTGGCACTGTCACCCGAACGACGTCCTTTCCCCGGACTTTCCCCGGTCGCGACGATCAAGGGTGTGGCCACAGGTGTGGTGCCGATCTGTTCACGATTACATTGGTCGGTGTGACAAAGGAGTCCTCTGACCTGTATCCCGTGACCCGTCTCGCCGCAGCGCAGGAGGCCACGGCCGCCGCCGGCCTCGGCGCGCTGCTGCTCACCCCGGGCCCCGACCTGCGCTACGTGACCGGCTACGAGGCGTTGCCGCTCGAACGGCTCACCTGCCTGGCGTTGCCCGCCGAGGGCCCCGCCTTCCTGGTGGTGCCCCGTCTGGAGCTGCCCGCCGCGGAGCAGTCCCCGGCGGCGCGGCTGGGTGTCGAGTTCGTGCCCTGGGACGAGACCGACGACCCCTACGCGCTCGTCGCCGCGCGGCTGGGCGGCGCGGGGAAGGTCGGCAGGGTCGGGCTGGCCGACCGGATGTGGGCCATGCAGTCGCTGCGTTTCCGCGACGCGTTGCCCGGCACGGAGCAGGTGCTCGCCGGATCGGTGCTGCGCGGCCTGCGCATGCGCAAGAGCGAGGCCGAGGCGGCCGCGCTCCGCGAGGCGGGGGCCGCGATCGACGCCGTGCACGCGCAGGTGCCGGACTTCCTGCGGGCGGGCCGTACCGAGCGGGAGGTCGGACGGGACATCGCGGATGCGATCATCGCGGCGGGGCACTCGACCGTCGACTTCGTCATCGTCGCCTCCGGCCACAACGGGGCCAGCCCGCACCACGACCTCTCCGACCGGATCATCCAGGAGGGCGAGCCCGTGGTCGTCGACATCGGCGGCCAGATGCCCAGCGGCTACTGCTCCGACTCGACCAGGGTCTACTGCGTCGGGGAGCCGCCCAAGGAGTTCACGCGATACTACGAGGTGCTCCAGCGGGCCCAGGAGGCCGCCTGCGCGGCCGTCAGGCCCGGGGCCTCGTGCGAGTCGGTCGACGCGGCGGCGCGCGAGGTGATCGCCGAGGAGGGCTACGGAGACTACTTCATCCACCGCACCGGGCACGGCATCGGCCTGGAGACCCACGAGGAGCCCTACATCGTCGCCGGCAACACCGAGCCGCTCGAACCGGGGCACGCCTTCTCCGTCGAGCCGGGCATCTACCTGCCGGGTGAGCACGGCGCCCGCATCGAGGACATCCTCATCTGCACCGAGGAGGGCGGCGAGCGGCTCAACCACCGCCCTCGGGAGCTCGTCATAGTGTGACAGGTGTAACAATCGGGTGGCCGGCGATCCCGGCCGCCCTTTTTGCTTAGCCCCTGACCTGGAGTAAGCGGATATGACCGTTGAGCGTACGCTGCCAACCGCCGAGGCCCACGACCTGCTGGATCTCGTCCGCGACCTGATCGCCAAGGAGGTCGCGCCCAGGGCGTCGGCCGACGAGTCCGCCAAGCGCTTCCCCCGCGAGGTCTTCACCGTCCTGGGCAGGTCCGGCCTGCTCGGCCTCCCCTATCCCGAGGAGCACGGCGGCGGCGCGCAGCCGTACGAGGTGTACCTCCAGGTCATCGAGGAGCTGGCCGCGGGCTGGCTGGCGGTCGGGCTGGGGTTGTCCGTGCACACCCTGGCCAGCTTCCCGGTCGCCGCGTACGGCTCCGCCGCCCAGCGCGCCGAACTGCTGCCGGAGCTGCTCGGGGGCGAGCTGCTCGGCGCCTACTGCCTGTCGGAGCCCCAGTCCGGCTCCGACGCCGCGGCCCTGAGTACCCGCGCGGTGCGTGACGCCGACGGCTATCTCGTCGACGGGGTCAAGGCCTGGATCACCCACGGCGGGCAGGCCGACTTCTACACCCTGATGGCCAGGACCTCCGACGACGGCAGCCGTGGCATCTCCTGCTTCCACGTCCCCGCGGGCACCGAGGGGGTGTCGTTCGGAGCGCCCGAGCGCAAGATGGGCCTGCGCTCCTCGCCGACGGCCCAGGTCCGCTTCGACGGCGTACGGCTCGCCGGGGACGCCCTGGTCGGCCAGGAGGGGGAGGGTTTCCGGGTGGCCCTCGCCGCCCTGGACGGGGGCAGGCTCGGCATCGCGGCCTGCGCGGTCGGCCTGGCCCAGGCGGCGCTCGACGCGGCGATCGCGTACGCGGGGGAGCGCAGGCAGTTCGGCTCGCGCGTCATCGACTTCCAGGGGATCGGGTTCATGCTCGCCGACATGGCCACCCAGGTCGCCGCGGCGCGGGCGCTCTACCTGGACGCCGCCAGGCTGCGCGACGCGGGCCGCCCGTACGGCACCCAGGCGGCGATGGCCAAGCTGTTCGCCACCGACGTGTGCATGAAGGTCACCACCGACGCCGTCCAGGTCTTCGGCGGCTACGGCTACGTCGAGGACTTCCCGGTGGAGCGTTACATGCGGGAGGCGAAGGTGCTGCAGATCGTCGAGGGCACCAACCAGATCCAGCGGCTGGTCATCGGCAGGGCCCTGGCCAAGAAGGCCTGAGCGGCGCCGGGGGCCTCGTCACAGCATGGACAGTCCGACCAGGACGGCTGCGCAGCCGACGGTGATCATCAGGGTGCGCAGCCGTGACGGGGCGGTCGGGCGGAGCAGGAGGGGAAGGCACACTCCGAGGAGCACCAGGGCCACCAGCGGCCACGGACCGGCCGGTGCCGGGCCGCCGTGCGGAACCAGGGCGGCCTGCTGCATCTCCCGCCCCTCGGTGCACACCAGGGCGGTGAACGCCCCGACCGCCACGTCGCCGCTCAGACCGTTCCTGCGGCTGAGATAGCCCGCGACGCCGAAGCCGACCATCGTGACGCTCAGGGCGATCTGCCAGCTCTCGTTGGCCTGGGCGAGCAGGGTCTCGTCGTGGTTGAGGGCGTGGGCGACCACGTGGCCCGCGGTCAGGCCGGCGGTGGCCAGCAGCCCGTTGAGCGCGGCCCACCAGGCGTTGGTCGAACCGCGGGTCATGACGAGCACCAGTAGCCCGTAGACGTACGGGTCGTAGGCCATGGTGACCGACGGGGGAAGCACCTCGGCGAGTGACTCGCCGGCCACGGCCAGCACCATGCCCAGCGCGAGTCCGGCGAGCATTCGTTTGATGATCAGGCGTTCACGTCTGTCCAGCGCCTGGAAGTCGACCTGCCAGGGAGTTTCGTGCTGGTTGCTGTGCATGCCCTTCTCCATGGCTGCCATTTCGCCCCCCTTGCACGCCCTGGTCCGCTCCATGTACCTGCCGAAACCGTATCCTTTCCATTGGTTCCCGCCTGTTTCTAAAATATGACAAACCAGTCAAAAAACCATTTTTTTCGCTGGCCAAAACATGAACCTCGGCAGGTGGAGAGGTTATGGGACAAAAGCCGCGATCCCCGGTGGGCGCGCGGAAGGAGCACCGGGGAGGGGACCGGGAAGATCTTCCATGACCGTCCCCCGCCCCCTCGCCCGGGCGTGTCCCTCAGAGGCCGTACTCCTCAAGCAGCCGCAACCACACCTCGCTGACCGTGGGGAAGGCCGGTACGGCGTGCCAGAGCCGTTCGAGCGGCACCTCGGCGGTGACGGCGACCGTCGCCGCGTGCAGCAGCTCGGCCACCCCGGGACCGGCGAAGGTCACCCCGAGCAGGACCCGCCGCCGCTCGTCGACGACCGCCTTTGCCCTGCCCCGATAGCCGTCCCCCAGCAGGTAGGCACCGGAGACCGAGCCGAGGTCGTACTCGACCGCGCGCACGTCGAAGCCCTCGGCCCTGGCCGCGGCCTCGGTACGGCCGACCGCGCAGACCTGGGGGTCGGTGAAGACCACCTGCGGCGCGCCGTACCCGTCGGCGACGGCGCGCAGCGCGGGCAGGTCGTCGCGCTCCCCCCTGGCCCTGGCCACGATCACGTCGCCGCACACCCGCGCCTGGTACTTGCCCATGTGGGTGAGCAGGGCGCGGCCGTTGACGTCGCCGACGGCGTACAGCCAGCCGTCCCCGACGCCGACGGCGCGCATGCTGTCGTCGACCTCGACCGGGCCGCGCTCGGGCAGCCCGACGGAGGCCAGGCCCACGTCCCCCGTCGCGGGCGAGCGTCCGGTGGCGACCAGCAACTCGTCGGCCTCCACGGGCGGCCCGGAGGCCAGGTGGACGGTCACCGGGCCGCCGGGCGCCGGCCGTTCGACCCGGGTCACCTCGGCCCGGGTGCGCACCTCGATCCCCCTGGCCGCCATCGACTCCGCGACCAGCTCCCCGGCGAACGGCTCGACCCTGCCGAGCAGCGAACCGCCGCGCACCAGGAGCGTCACCTCCCGCGCGCCGAGCCCGTGCAGGGCCTGCGCCATCTCACAGGCGACCACGCCTCCGCCGAGCACGGCCAGCCGCCCGGGGACCTCCCGCACCGAGGTGGCCTCGCGGCTCGTCCACGGAGAGGCCCCGGCCAGCCCGGCGACCGGCGGGAAGGCCGGGCGGCTCCCGGTGGCCAGCGCGACCGCGTGCCGGGCGCGCAACGTCCGGACGGAACCGTCGGGCCCGGTCACCTCGACCACTTTGGGGCCGGCCAGCCGTCCCCGGCCCCGCACGAACTCGGCGGGCAGGCCCTCGACCCAGCCGACCTGGCCGCCGTCGTCCAGGTGCGAGACCGCCTCGTCACGCCGGGCGAGCACGGCGGCCGTGTCGATCGGCGTCGTCCCGAGACCCGGGACCCGCCCGACCTCGGCGGCCAGCTCGACCGGGCGCAGCAGGGCCTTGCTGGGGATGCACGCCCAGTAGGAGCACTCACCGCCGGCCAGCTCCTCCTCGACCACCGCGACGCTCAGCCCGCCCCGGGCCACACGTCCCGCGACGTTCTCCCCGGCGGGCCCGGCGCCCACAACGACCACGTCGAACTCATCGGCCACGACTGCCTCCCAGGACTTCGGAAACTCCACGTCCAGCTTGTCAGAGGCGCCGCCCGTGCCGGCGTCAGCGGTGCCGGCCCCGTGGTCTCAACGGGGTCCCGGGCAGGTCAGGCGCGGGCAGCCGGGTCCCCGGCGCGCCGGGGACGACGCCGAACGCCTCGCCCGTCATCCACTCCTGCCTGAACCGGACGATCTCGTCGTGGTCGCGGCCGACGAAGTTCCACCACATCACGATCCGCTCCTCGAACGGCTCGCCGCCGAGCAGCATGAGGCGCGCGGGCGCCCCGGCGCTCAGGGTGAGCTCCGAGCGGCCCGTGCCCAGGTAGAGCAGCGGCCCCGGCGCCAGGTCCGTTCCGCAGGCGCGCACCGCGCCGGACAGGATCAGCACGGCGTGCTCGAAGTCCGGTCTGAGCGGGACCGTGACCCGTGCGCCCTCCTCCAGGGTGATCTCGGCGCCGGTCAGCGGGCTGTGGACGCGGGCCGGGGAGACGACGCCGCCCAGCTCGCCCATCAGGACCTTCGCCGTGAAGCCGGGCCCGGTGAGCTCCGGCAGCACCGGATGGTGCTCGAAGGAGGGTTCCGTCCCCCGGTGCGCGGCGGGGAGCGCGACCCACAGCTGCACGCCGTGCAGGTCACGCCCGGCGGGGGACTCCTCGGAGTGCGAGATGCCGCGGCCCGCCGTCATGAGGTTGAGACTGCCGGGCCGGATCACCTGCTCACTGCCCAGGCAGTCGCGGTGCAGCACCTCGCCCTCGACGAGCCAGCTGACCGTCTGCAGGCCGGTGTGCGGGTGCGCGGGCACCCGCATGGCCGTCCGTTCGGGGCCGTAGTGGTCGAGGAAGCACCACGCCCCGACCATGCGCACGTCGCGGCCGGGCAGGGTCCGGGTCACCCTCATGCCCCGTGGGCCGCCCAGCACCACCTCACGGCCGGTGAGAAGCTCACCGGCCGGGCCCGCCGCGGCGCCGGCGCGGCCGGTCGGGCCGCCGCACTCCGTCTCCCGGGGCTCGCGTTCCAGGTTGCTCATGCCGAGAATGTACGGCCGCCGCCGACCGGCCGGCACACGTGGGGCGGTTGGGACCATGCCGTGACCATGCGGCTGCGCGCGCCGTCCCACGGCCCGTTACCGTTGTCCGGATGGAGGAGATCGACCGTCGGATCGTGACGTTACTGGCCAGAGACGGCCGGATGAGTTTCACCGACCTCGCGAGGGAGACCGGGCTTTCGGTCTCCGCGGTGCACCAGCGGGTGCGCAGGCTGGAGAAACGCGGGGTCGTCAGGGGATACGCGGCGCTCGTGGACTACGACGCGATCGGGCTGCCGCTCACCGCGTTCGTCTCCATCAAGCCCATCGACCCGGCCGCCGCCGACGACGCCCCGGAACGGCTGGCCCACCTGGGCGCCATCGAGGCCTGTCACAGCGTGGCCGGGGACGAGAGCTACATCCTCAAGGTCAGGGTCGCCTCGCCGCTGGCGCTGGAGGAACTGCTCAACCAGATCCGCACCTCGGCCAACGTCTCGACCAGGACGACGGTCGTGCTCAGCACGCCGTACGAACACCGGGCGCCCGAGCTGATCGGCGGGCAGGCGGGTAAGACCGACGACAAACCCGACGAGAAGGCCGTGGAACAGGCCTGAGTGCCCCGTACGGCCGTCGCGGGCCGTACGGGGCTTCCTTACACCGCCGCGTGGAAGTGGGCGCGCAGCGCGGCCTTGGCCTCCTCGGTCGCGCCGAAGGCGTCCAGGCCGAGCAGGGCGGCGCCCATGATCGGCGGAGCGTCCGCCACGATCAGCTTGGCCTGGGGGGCCCGCTCGGCGAAGCGCTCCTCGATCAGGCCGTTCAGCAGCGGGTCGCGGGCGGTCAGCACGCCACCGCCGAGGACGACCTCCATCGGGGTCTCCAGCAGGCCGAGACGGCGCAGCGCGACCACCGCGAGCACGGTGACCTCCTCGGCCATCCGCGTCACCAGGGACCGGGCGATCTCGTCCCCCGAGGACGCCACGGTCATCAGCACCGGCACCAGTTCGTGCAGCCTGTCGATCGGGGTGCGGCCGAAGTGGATGTCGAGGCAGGCCTCCTCGACCGTGCGGGTGCCGAAGTGCTCGCGCACGGCCTCCCGCAGCGCGGTCTCCGGGCCCCTGCCGTCCTCGGCGCGGATGGCGGACCACAGTGCCTCCTCGCCCAGGCCGAAGCCGCCGCCCCAGTCGCCGGTGAGCTTGCCCAGGGCCGGATACCTCGCCACCTCGCCGGTCGGGGAGACCGCCGCGGCGTTGACGCCCGCCCCGCAGACCACGGCGACCCCGGCGGGCCCCGAGGCTCCGGCGCGCAGCAGCGCGAAGGTGTCGTTGCCGACGACCACGTCCTCGCCGTATCCCCTGGCGAGGATCTCCGCACGCAGGATCTCCTCCTCCGCGGGCAGGTCGGCGCCCGCCACGTAGGCGGCCACATGGCCGGCGAACGGGGGAGCGGCGTCCGGGCCGAGCATCGCCCTCACGGCCTCGGCGATCGCGTCGACGGCGGTGCCGACCCCCGAGATCTGCGGCTGGAAGGGGCCGCCACGGCCGGTGCCGAGGACGGAGCCGTCCTCGGCGACCAGCGCGACGTCGGTCTTGCTGTTGCCGCCGTCGACCGCCAGTACGGTCCTCACTCCGTCGCCCAGGGCAGGTGGGCGCGGTTGGCCTCGATGAGGCGCCGGGCGAGGTCGTCGGACAGTGAGGCCTGGCCGATCAGCGGGTGGGCGAGCAGCGCGTCGGAGACCCGCCGGAGGCCGCCGTGCAGCGCGGCGTCGAGGGCCAGGGTCTCGTAGGCCGTGACGTGCGCGATGAGCCCCGCGTAGAGCGGCTCGACCGGGGCCACGGGCAGCGCGCGCGCCCCGGCCGCGGTGATCGTGGCCGGGACCTCGATGACCGCCTCGTCGGGCAGGAAGGGCAGGGTGCCGTCGTTGCGCAGGTTGACCACCTGGGCGTCGCCCCGGTCGCCGAGCAGCGAGGCGATCAGCGCGACCGCCGCCTCCGAGTAGAACGCGCCGCCCCGCTTCTCCAGCAGTTCGGGCTTGGTGTTCACCGACGGGTCGGCGTACATCTCCAGGAGGCTGGCCTCCATCGCCGCGACCTCCGCGGCCCGTGAGGGCTTGCTGCGCTGCTCGGCCACCACGGCGTCGTGCTCGTAGTAGTAACGCAGGTAGTAGGAGGGAACCACGCCGAGGTGGCGCATCAGGGACAGCGGAAGGCCGATCGCCTCGGCGACCTCCTCGCCGAGGGGCTCCCGCAGCGTCCGCGGCAGCACGTCGACGCCGTCGAGGCTGACCGAGCGCACCCAGGTCAGGTGGTTCAGGCCGAAGTGGCCGAGGGAGATCCGTTCGGGGGCGACCCCGAGCCCCGCCGCGAAGCGGCGCTGCAGGCCGATGGCCACGTTGCACAGGCCGATGGCCCGGTGCCCGGCCTCGAGCAGCGCCCTGGTGACGATGCCGACCGGGTTGGTGAAGTCGACGATCCAGGCGTCGGGCGCGTGCGTGCGGATCTTCTCGGCGATGTCCAGCACCACGGGGACGGTGCGCAGGGCCTTGGCCAGGCCGCCCGCGCCGGTGGTCTCCTGGCCGACGCATCCGCATTCGAGGGGCAGCGTCTCGTCCACGTTGCGCGCGGCCTGGCCGCCGATCCGCAGCTGGAGCAGTACGGCGTCGGCTCCGGAGACGCCCTCCTCGACCGAGGCGGTCGCCACGACCCTGGCCGGGTGGCCGGCGTGCTCCAGCATGCGGCGGGCCATCCCCGAGACCAGCCCGAGCCGGGTGGGGTCGGGATCGACCAGCGCGATCTCGGTTATCGGCAGCTCGTCCCGCAGCCGGGCGAATCCGTCGATCAGCTCCGGTGTGTACGTCGAGCCGCCCCCGACTACGGCGAGCTTCATCTGTCTACTCCTGTCAACGTCACGCCCTGGACGGGAACTCTCCGGGCGTAGGGGAAAACGGTGATCACCGGTGCCGTGCCCGAGGACGGGCCGTCACCGTGCGGTTGGGCCGCGGCGGCCGGAAGGGGACTCACCCCGGCGGTGCCGGGACGCGGGCGGGGGGACGTCGGCGCACGACGGCTGCTCCTTGCTGGTGGGGGAGGGGGTGAAGGCGGCTCAGGTCGGCACGGTCGAGCTGAAGACCTCCTCGCGGGTGGCGGCGAGGGCGAGGTCGAGCGCGCCCGTGAGGACGGGGTTGCCCTCGACGGCCGACAGCAGCAGCGGGGGACGGGGGATGGTCAGCGTGTGCAGCTCGCGTTCGACGAGTCCCCGCAGGGTCTCGCCGCCGGCCATGAAGGTCCCGCCGGTCAGCACGATCAGCTCGGGGTCGACGACGGAGGTGATCGAGGCCAGGCCGACCGCCAGCCGGGAGGCGACCTCGCGCAGCCCGGCGCGGGCGTCGCCCGCCCGTGCCCCGCCGCCCTCGGCGGCCAGTACGGCGTTGCTCACGGCCAGTCTGAAGGTCGCGCCCGGCACGCCGTACGATCTGAGGATCCTGAGCACGGCGGGGCCGCCGGTGAGGGCCTGGTAGCCGTGGTTGGCGTAGCGGCCGCTCTCGCGGGCGGTGGGCGCCCCGGGCGCGGGCATGTAGCCGACCTCGCCCGCGCCGCCGGTCGCGCCCCGGTGCAGTCTGCCGCCGAGCACCAGCGCGGAGCCGAGGCCCTCGTCGGCCCACAGCAGCACGAAGTCCCGGTGCCCGCGCGCGGCGCCGTGCGCCTGCTCCGCCTGGGCGACGAGGTTGACGTTGTTCTCGACCGATACCGGGACGCCGAGTCCTTCGCCGAGGGTCTCGACGAGGCGGGGGATGTGCCAGCCGGGCAGGTCCCTGCTGGTGGCGTAGCCGATCCTGCCGGTGCCCGGGTCGAGCGCGCCCTGCACGCCGATGACGACGCGCCTCAGGTCCACGGGGGCGCCCGCGCCGTCGAGCGCGGCCCGGACCCGTCCGACCAGGTCGTCGGAGGGGTCGGGGGTCACCAGGCGGTGCATGCCGATCACGGTCCCGGTGATGTCGGCGACCCTGGCGTCGATGTGGGTGTGGGTGACGTCGAGCGCGGCGACGTGCGCGGCCTCGGGGTTGAGGCGGTAGACCTCCGCGGTGCGGCCGGGCAGTCCCTCACGGATGCCGTTGAGCACGACCAGCCCCGCCTCTTGCAACCGGGCGAGCAACTGGGATGCTGTGGGCTTGGACAGGCCTGTGAGGGCGCCGATCTCCGGGCGGGTCAGCGGCCCGCGCTCCAGAAGCGCCTGCAGGGCCGCCCGATCGTTGATCGCCCGCAGCAGGCTGGGAGTGCCCGGGGTGGGCTGGGTCACAGGTCCTCCGTGTCCGGGCATGTTCGTACGGTCACCCGCAGGGCGGAGTTAGGAAAGTTTCCTAACCTTAAATAAACTTAAGGAACCCTGCTCAGCCGCGTCAAGCGTCGTGAGGACGCCGCAATGAACCTGTGATGGCCGGAGAATGGCCGGGTGTCTCAACGGACCTGCTAAAGTGGTGGTTTGTCACAACAACTAGCACAATGGCCCGGAGTATCCCATTAGTATCAACCATAATGGAGCGAAGGCAACCCGTCAAATCGAGCTCGATCGGGAGCAGGAGTACGTCTCCGGGCTCTACGAGCGGCTCGACCTGCTGCGCGAACGCACCCAGCGTCAGCTTGACGACGTGCTGGCCCAGGGCGGGGGCGGCGGTACGCACCAGAACCGCTCCGAGCGCGACAGTTTCGCCGGGATGTACGCCCAGCGGCTGGGCCGGCTGTGGGCGGTGGAGAACGGCCTGTGCTTCGGGCGGCTCGACGGCGCCGACCAGACCACCCTCTACGTCGGCCGCATCGGCCTGGCCGACGACGACCAGCGGCGGCTGCTGATCGACTGGCGGGCCCCGGTCGCCAGGCCGTTCTACGCCGCGACCCCGGCGTCCTCGATGGGCGTGGTCCGCCGAAGGCACCTGCAGACCAAGGCCCGCACGGTGATCGGGATCGACGACGACCTGCTCGACCTGGACAACCTCGCAGAGGAGGACGTCAGCACCCTCAACGGTGAGGCCGCGCTGCTGGCCTCCATCGACGCCAGGCGGACCGGGCGGATGCGCGACATCGTGGCCACGATCCAGACCGAGCAGGACCGGATCATCCGCTCCGGCCTCGACGGCGTGCTGGTCGTGCAGGGCGGGCCGGGCACCGGCAAGACCGTGGTCGCCCTGCACCGGGCCGCCTACCTGCTCTACACCCATCGGGAAAGACTCGCCCGCAGGGGAGTGCTCATCCTCGGGCCCAACCTGACCTTCCTGCGCTACATCGAGCAGGTGCTGCCCTCCCTCGGCGAGACCGACGTGCTGCTTTCCACCGTCGCCGAGCTCTACCCCGGGATCACCGCCACGGTCAGGGAACGCCCCGAGGTCGCCGCGATCAAGGGCGACGAGCGGATGGCCCAGGTCGTGGCCAGGGCCGTACGGGAGCGGCAGCGGGTGCCGCGCAAACCGGTCGAGATCCGCCTCGACCGCTACACCCTCACCCTCGACGCCCGCCTGCTCGACGCCGCGCGCAACCGGGCGGCCCGGTCGAGGAGGGCGCACAACGAGGCCCGCGCCGTGTTCGTCCGCCACCTGCTCAACGCCCTCGCCAGGCAGGCCGCCCGGCTGATCGGCAAGGGCGCGATCGACGACGACGAGCTGGCCGACCTGCGGGAGGAACTGCGCACCGAACAGCCCGTCAAGGCCGCGCTGAACAGGCTGTGGCCCTACACCACCCCGCAGCAGCTCCTCATCGGGCTGTTCACCTCCAGGGAGCGGCTCGACTACGCCGCCGCCGAACTGGGCGAGGCCGAGCGCGGGCTGCTGCTGCGCGAACCGCCCCGCAAGGGGGAGAGCTGGTGGGCCCCCTCCGACGTGCCGCTGCTCGACGAGGCCGCCGAACTGCTCGGCGACATCGACCCTGCGGTGCTGCGGGCCGGGGCGTGGATGGCGGAGGAGGAACAGGCCGCCGCGCGTGTCGCGGCCGAGGAGGAACAGCGCCACCGGCTCGACTACGCCAGGGAGGTGCTCGAACTGACCGGCCTCTCCGAGATCATGGACGCGGAGCGGTTCGCCGCCAGGCACATGGACGACGAGATATACCTCACAACCGCCGAGCGCGCCGCGGGCGACCGCACCTGGGCCTTCGGGCACGTCATCGTGGACGAGGCGCAGGAGCTCTCGCCGATGGACTGGCGGATGGTGATGCGGCGCTGCCCGAGCCGTTCGATGACGATCGTCGGCGACCTCGCGCAGACCGGCTCCTCGGCGGGCGTGCGCTCCTGGGGCAGGATGCTGGACCCGTACGTGGCCGGGCGCTGGCGGCAGGAGGAGCTCACCGTCAACTACCGCACCCCGAGCGAGCTGATGGCCGTGGCGGCCGACGTGCTCAGCCTGGTCGGTCCCGGCCTGAGCGCGCCGACCTCGGTCAGGGAGACCGGGACGAGCCCGTGGGCCGCCTCCCCGGCGGACCGCCTGTCCGAGCTGGTCAGGAGGGAGGCCGTCGAGGGCGGGCGGACGGTCGTGATCGTGCCGGAGTCGTCGGCGGAGGAGACCGGCGCGGCGCTCGCCGGGTCCGTCGAGGGCGCCGTCCGGGGACGCGGCAGCGCCGCGCTGGACGCCCCGGTCTCCGTGATGACCGTCGCCGAGGCCAAGGGTCTGGAGTTCGATGTGGTCATCGTGGTCGAACCGGAGCTGATCCTGAGCGAGTCGCCGCGCGGCCCGAGTGACCTTTACGTCGCGATGACCAGGGCGACCCAGCGTCTTGGCGTCGTGCACACCGGGCCGCTGCCCGAAGCGCTCGCTCGACTTGAGCGACATCGGATCACATGAGAGCATTGACGGCTCTCGTCGATCATGCCCCAGCTGCGGAAACTTGGTGTTTCCGCTGTTGGTGACACGGTTGACATCTGCGCTGGGGTCGGTAGTTTGCTGCCCAGTCCAGCACGGGACTGGCCGGTTGGCCGTCTTTCGGCATCGCCGGTTCCTGCGCCCGTGACGGGGGGTCACCCCGTCCGTACAGCCAGGCGCAGGGCGGGCGCTTCGTCGAGGCGGGGCACTCCATCCGGGCGGGGGGTTGGACCCAGGAGGGGCCTGGACACCCAGTAGACAACGGCAATCCGCGCTCGCCGCCGACGGGACGGAACCGGTCCGAAGGGTCGTCCGGGCCCTCTTCCCGCTCCCGTGCGAGCGCGCAAGCGTCGGGGCGGTTCCCAGCCGGGAGCCGCCCCGTTGCCGTTCGCGGGCCGTCGAACCCACGCCCGGCAGGCCTCTGAACTCGTGCTTTGGAACAGGGGCCGCAGACGCTTTGGGAGAGCGGCGGTGGGGCGGTACCGTTCGGGCTAGAAAGACGGGTCAGGATCGGATGTCAACCCGTCCAGACGTCATCGAGGAGCCCCGCCCGTGGTGCAGGAGAAGACGGCCGGCCCCGCGCCGGGGGCGGCCCCGCCGGGTGCTCCGCCGGGCACGGGACCGGGCACGCCCGCCACGCGCGGACGTCTGGCCATGCGGGCCGTGGGCGCCGTGGCGGGCGGGGCGCTGCTCTACCTCGCCTTCCCTCCGATCGGCCTGTGGTTCCTCGCGCTGCCCGGTGTCGCGCTGCTCACCCTCGCGGTGCGCGGCGTCCGCGCCCGTCGCGCGCTGTGGCTCGGCCTTCTCGGCGGCCTGGCCTTCCTGCTGCCCGCCCTGCACTGGGTCAGCCCCATCGGGGACGACGTCTGGCTGGGCCTGGTCGCGCTTGAGAGCCTCTTCTACGGCGTCTGGGCGGTGGGTGCCACCCTGACCTCCCGGCTGCCGCTGTGGCCCTTGTGGGGCGCCGCGCTGTGGGTGGCGATGGAGTGGGCCAGGGGGACGTTCCCGGTCGGCGGCTTCCCCTGGGCGCGGGTCGCCTTCAGCCAGGGTGAGACGCCCTTCACCCCCTACGCGGCCCTCGGCGGCGCGCCGCTGGTGAGCTTCGCGGTCGTGCTGTGCGGCGGACTGCTCGCGCTCGCGGCCCTCAGGATCTCCAGGAGGGCCACGCGAGGCGCCGTGCCGGTCGTGCTGCCGCTGGTGGGGGCGCTGGCCGTACCGGCCGCCGCCTTCGCCGTGCCCAGGCCCGGCGACGAGGGCAGGACCGTCACCGTCGGGGTCATCCAGGGCAACGTCCCGGGAAGGGGCATGCACCCCCTGGGCGACGAACCCGCGGTGGTCCTGGGCAACCACGTCCGCATGCTCCACGAGATGGCACAGGCCGTACGGCAGGGCACGGTCAAGAAGCCCGACCTCGTCGTGCTGCCGGAGAACTCGACCGACATCGACCCCTACCGCAGCGACTTCGCCAGAGCGCAGATCGACGCGGCGGTCAAGGACATCGGGGTCCCGGTCCTGGTCGGCGCCGTGGTCGGGGTCGGCGAGAACAACCGCGCCACCCGCAGCCTGGTGTGGGACCCGGTCACCGGGCCCGGCGCCTACTACGACAAGCAGAAGCTGGTCCCCTTCGGGGAGTACACCCCGTTCAAGGACGTCGTGCTGGCCCTGTTCGAGCGGGCCTCCCTGGTCGGCAAGCAGTCGGTGCCCGGCACCCGCGACGGAGACCTGAGGCTCGGTCCGGTGACCGTCGGCGCGATCAACTGCTACGAGGTGGCCTTCGACGAGGTCGTCGGCGACACCACGCGGACCGGCGCCAGCCCCCTGGTGGTGCAGACCAACAACGCCACCTACGCGCTGACGAACCTGCCGGCCCAGCAACTGGCCATGTCCCAGCTGCGCGCGGTCGAACACAACCGGGCGGTGATCACCTCCGCGATCACGGGTATATCCGCCTACGTGACCCCCCAAGGAAAAATCGCCTGGCGTACCGGTGAACTGGTTCCCGCCTCGGGCGTCCTCACCGTCCCGGTACGGACCGCCCAGACCGTCGCCACCCGTGTCGGCTCACTGCCGCAGTGGCTCCTGATTCTTGTCGGTGCGGGCGCGCTCGCCGCCTCCCGGCTGCAGAGAAAGCGCATCCCGGCCCCGACCGAGGGCCCGGCGGAGCAGGTGGGAGAAGCATGATGGAGCAGATGCTCGGCCGGGTGCTCATCATCGTCCCGACGTACAACGAGCGGGAGAATCTGCCGATGATCGTCGGCAGGCTGCGCGCCGCGGTGCCCGAGGCGCACCTGCTGGTCGCCGACGACAACAGCCCCGACGGCACCGGAGAGGTCGCCGACGGCCTGGCGGCCGAGGACGACCACGTCCACGTACTGCACCGCCCCGGCAAGCAGGGACTCGGCGCGGCCTACATCGCGAGCTTCCGCTGGGGGCTCAAGGAGGGCTACGACGTCCTCGTCGAGATAGACGCCGACGGCTCCCACCAGCCGGAGGAACTGCCCAAGCTGCTCAAGCGGCTGACCCGCGGGGCCGACCTGACGATCGGCTCCCGGTGGGTGCCCGGCGGCAGGGTCGTCAACTGGCCCATCCCCAGGGAACTGCTGTCCCGGGGCGCGAACCTCTACACCCGGGTGATGCTCGGCATGCCGGTCCGCGACGCCACGGCGGGCTTCCGCGCCTACCGCGCCTCGACCCTGGAGAAGATCGGGCTGGACAACGTCCAGTCGCAGGGCTACTGCTTCCAGGTCGACATGACCCTGCGGACCATCCGCAACGGCCTGCGTGTCGCCGAGGTGCCCATCACCTTCGTCGAACGCACCGCCGGGGCCAGCAAGATGAGCCGCAGCGTCTTCGTCGAGGCGCTGTGGCGGATCACCGTGTGGGGCCTGACCGGGCTTCCCCGGCGGCTGCGCCGTACACGCTGAGCGAACAGGGCGGTGGGGCGGGCGCGGAACGCGCCGCGGCCTCCGGACGTTGTCCCTGTCGTACGGCTTGTCGCGTGAGTCGAGGAAATGATGCGCTCTGTGCTGCTCCTGTTCTTCCTGGCGGTCCCGGTCCTGGAGGTCTGGGTGCTCATCCAGGTCGGCCAGGTCATCGGCGGCTGGCCCACGGTCCTTCTCCTGCTCGCGGGCAGCCTGCTGGGCGCCTGGATCGTCCGCAGGGAGGGCCGCAGGGCCTGGCGGAACCTGCAGGGCGCGCTGCAGAGCGGCCGGATGCCCGAGCGTGAGCTGGCCGACGGCGCCATGATCGTCGCGGGTGGCGGGCTCTTGCTCTTCCCCGGCCTCGTCACCGACGTGGCGGCCCTGCTGTTCCTCCTGCCCTTCACCAGGCCGCTGGTGCGCAGGTTCGGCGCCCGGTTCCTGGCCCGCAGGGTCGACGCGCTCGCCAGGACGGTCCCCGGCGCGGGCTCGCCGTTCGGCGACGTTCCGGGCTTCCCCTTCGGAGAGGCCCGGGCACCGGGCTCCGGCCCCGTCATCCACGGCGAGGTCATCCGTGAGGAGCCCGGCGCGCCGGGTCCACGTGAGGGCCGGCGCGGCCTCACCGAGCACTGAGGCCGCTCCTCCACAGACGGCAGGCCCGCCCCGCGAACCAGATCGCGGGGCGGGCCTTTTCGTGTCCCGGGGCCCTTCCCCGGGACACGAAAAGGCCCGCGTGAGGGTTTCCACGGCCGGTTCTCCCGCGCCGACCGGCGGCTCCAGTCGTTCACAAGTCATCCGCCAGGTGATCACAAGCGGAGGTCCATAGCGTTCTCTCCGTAAGCACGACATGCCGGGACGACAAACCCGGCACGGCAAGAAAGGGGGGGCTGATGAAGGGCAAGATCAGCCTTGAGGACCTCGCGCTCGAAGGCGCGGAGCTGTCGGAGGCCGAGCTGGGTGAGGTGTCCGGTGGACGCTGGCACGTGACCTGGTACACCAAGGGCAAGCCCGCCGAGTGGGAGGTCTGATAGGCGGCGGGGCGGGCACACCCGTTCCGCCGCGCTGACCTGAACCGCCGGCCGGGCTCTCGCCCGGCCGGCGGTTTCGCGTTACGAGTCCCGATCTTTCTGTGACGAGTCCCATGACGAGGGCGACGTGATCCTGATTCTGAGCGACCGCGAGGACGAGGCGGTCGAGATGGTGCTCGCCGGGCTGAGGCGGCGTGGGGCGCCGGTCACCTGGTGGGATCCGGGCGACTTCCCGGCGCGCGGCCGCCTCACCGTGGCGTTCGACGGGGCGTTCGACGGGGCGTTCGACGGGACATCCGGCGGGCGGGGACACCGCGTCGTGCTCGACCCCGGGACGGGTGAGGCTCCCCTTGACCTGGCCGAGGTGCGCGCGGTGTGGCGGCGGCGCCCCAACCCGCCCACGCCGGCGGCGACCGTCACCGATCCCTCCCACCGCCGTCACGCGGTCGGCCAGGCGCGGTTCCTGCTCGACGGCGCGTGGGAGCTCACGCCCGCCCGGTGGATGCCCGCGCGCGGGGAGACCGAGCGCAGGGCGCACAACAAGATCGTGCACATGGCGCGCGCGACGGCCCTCGGCTTCCGGGTGCCGGAGACCGTCTACACCAACGACCCGTTCGAGCTGGTCCCCGCCTACGAGCGGGCCGGCGGTCGTCTCGTCGCCAAGCAGATCGACTCGGGGGAGTTCAGCCTCGACGGGGCCGACCACCGCGCCTACACCACCGTCCTGACCCGGCGCCATCTCACCTCACGCCACCGCCTCGGGCACGAGCCGGTCATCCTCCAGCCGTACGTCCCCAAGGCGGTCGAGCTGCGGGTGATCGTGGTCGGCGAGCGGGTCTTCGCCGCCGAGATCGACTCACAGGCCTCGCGCACGGCGAGGGACGACTGGCGGCACTACGACGACGACCGGGTGCGCTACGCCGCGCACCGGCTTCCCGGCGAGACGGAGCGCAGGTGCGTGGACCTGGTCGCCTCGCTCGGCCTGTCCTACGGCGCGATCGACCTCATCCTCACCCCGGAGGGGGAGTACGTGTTCCTTGAGATCAATCCCAACGGCGCCTGGGGGTTCGTCGAGCAGCGCACCGGGCTGCCCGTCGCCGACGCGATCGCCGACTGGCTCGCCGCCGCCGAGGCGGCGGGGACAGTGGTGGAGACGGGGGCCGGGCGATGAGCACCGACTTCGCGGCCGCGCTCGAATCCGGAGTGCGGCTGCTGCGCGGCCTGCCCCGCCGTCGCGCCCACGTCGAGGAGGCCAGGCGGACGGTGGCCGGATGGGCGCTGGAACACCCGGACCTTCGGGCCCAGCTCGTCGTCGACGAACGGCCCGGCACCCCCGTGGTCGACTTCGACCTCCTGGTCGAGGACCCGCAGGGCGGTACGGTGGCCCTCACCGTCCAGGCCGAGGACGGCGTGCCCTGGCTGGTCGACCACTCGACGCACTGGGCGGCGGGCCAGCTCGTCAGCGTCGACGACGTCCACCTGTCGGTCGCCCAGGCGCTGACCATGATCAAGTCGCTGTCCCGTCGTGACGCGACGCCGCACGACGAGATCGTCGACCAGTGCCTGATCCTCAACGAGGTCGGCAAGGAGACGGAGCCGGTCGCCACGGAGGACCTGCAGGCCGCGGCCGACGAGTTCCGCAGGGGCCGGGGACTGTACGACCGGGCCACGACGCTGGCCTGGCTGACCGAGATGGGCATGACGCCCGAGCAGTTCGAGACCTACATCGGCGGCATCGCCAGGCGCAGGGCCTTCCGGCGCCGCAAGGAGGCCGAGCTGGGCGCCGCCCGTCTCGCGGCCGATCCCCGGGCGTTCGACCTGGTGCGCGTGGTCTGGGTCACCGGGCAGGAGAACGCCGTCGCGGCCCGCGCGGGGGACCTCGCGCGCGTCCACGACGGGGGGCTCGCCGCCCTCGCGGCGGCCGGGGACGTCGAGACGACGATCGCGGAACGCCCGGCCGTCGAGCTCCCCGAGCCGCTGCGTGACGTGGCGCCGGGGGAGATGGCCGGGCCCGTGCCGTACGGCGGGGCCTGGCTGGCCGGGACGGTGCTGGCCCGGCAGGAGGCCCGTGCGGACGAGCGGACACTGGCCGTCGCGGGACGGGTCGCGTTCTCGGAATGGCTGGCCGGGCGCCGCGCCCAGGCCACGGTCGAATGGCACTGGTCGTGAGCGACGGCATCTACCGGGAGGAGTCCCTGCGCCGCTACCGGAGCAGGGCCAGGCGTGAGGACGTCCCGCTGACGGTGGGAACGGGCAGGCTGGTCGCGCTCTGGGCGGTCGTCGTGCTGCTGCTGGTCACGGCGGGCGTGTTCGCCCTGATGCTGTCGGAGCGGATGGGGGGCGGGACGTGAGACGCGTGCCCGTCGTACTGCAGAACACCGCGACCGAGTGCGGGGCCGCCTGCCTGGCGATGGTCCTGTCCTACCACGGCAGGCGCGTCTCCCTGCAGGAGATCAGCGACCGGCTCCAGATCGGCAGGGACGGCCTCAGCGCCAAGGCGCTGCGGGAGGGGGCCGTGGAGTGCGGCCTGAAGTCGCGGGCCTTCTCGCTGGCCCCGGCCGACCTGGCACGGGTACCGATGCCCGCGATCGTGCACTGGGAGTTCAAGCACTTCGTGGTCGTCGAGCGCTGGGCGCCGGACCGGGTCGACGTCGTCGATCCCGGGCTGGGCCGCCGCAGGCTCACCGCCGAGGAGTTCGACGAGGGCTTCACCGGCGTGCTGCTGGCCTTCGAACCGGGACCCGGTTTCGAGAAAGGCCGGTCGAGCGCGGGTGCCGCCTGGCGCCGCCGGTTCGTCCGGGCGCTGCTGGCCCGCAGGAAGGGCCTGCTCGCCCAGGTGGTCCTGGCCTCCCTGCTGCTGCAGCTCCTCGGCCTCGCGCTGCCGTTCTTCTCCGAGGCGCTGGTCGACCGGGTGCTGCCCTCCGGGGCGCGTGACCTGCTTCCGCTGATCGGTGTCGGGCTGGTGCTGGCCGCCGCGACCCAGCTCGCGGTCGGCTATCTCCGCTCGGTCCTGCTGGTGGCGATCAGGGCGAGCGCGGACGCCGAACTGACCGGCGGGGTGGTCTCCCATCTGGTCGCCCTGCCGTACCGCTATTTCGCGTTGCGCGGCAAGGGCGACCTGATGACGCGCGCGGGCAGCGTGGCGGTACTGCGTGACATGCTCACCGGGCAGGTCCTGTCGGCGCTGCTCGACGGGCCGCTCGCCCTGGGCTACATGGTCCTCGTCTTCGGCTGGGACGCGGTCATGGGGCTGTGCCTGCTCGGCTTCGCCGCGGCGCAGGTGCTGTTGCTGCTGGTCACGGCGCGTAAGGTCAGCCGCCTCACCCAGGAGGAGCTCAACGCCTTCTCCGCGACGCAGAGCCAGCTCATCCAGGCCATCGGCGGCATCGAGACGCTGAAGGCGTCGGGGGCCGAGCACCGGGCGGTCGAGCAGTGGTCGAGGCACTTCACCACCCAGCTCAACGCCGACATGCGGGGCGGCCTGGCCCAGGGGCTCCTGGAGGCCGCGCTCGGCACCCTGCGCCTGCTGGCCCCGCTCGCGCTGCTGTGGATCGGGGCGTGGCGGGTGCTCGACGGAGAGCTGACCCTGGGCGCGCTGCTCGCGCTCAACGCCCTGGCGGGCGCCGCCCTGACCCCTCTCGGCTCGCTGATGGCAAGCCTGCAGGGCCTCCAGCAGGCGGGGGCGCACTTCGACCGGCTGTCCGACATCCTCGCCTCGGAGCCCGAGCAGGCCGCGGGCATCGAGGTGCTCAGGCTGCGCGGGTCGATCGAGCTGCACGGGGTGGGCTTCCGGCACGATCCCCGGGGGCCGTGGACGCTGCGCGGCATCTCGGTCTCGATCAGCCCGGGGCAGAAGGTCGCCCTCGTCGGTCCCTCGGGGGCGGGCAAGAGCACCCTGGCCAGGTTGCTGCTCGCCCTGCACACCCCCTCGGAGGGGCGGGTCAGCTACGACGGGGTGCCGCTGTCGGAGCTCAACCTCCGTTCGCTGCGGCGCCAGTTCGGCGTGGTCACCCAGGAGCCGTCGCTGTTCACCGGGTCGATCAGGGAGAACATCGCGCTCAACGCCCCGGACGCGCCGATGGAGCGGATCGTGCAGGCCGCCGAGCTGGCCTGCCTGCACGAGGAGATCTGCGCGATGCCCATGGGGTACGAGACGGTCCTCATGGAGGGAGGCGGCCTGTCGGGCGGTCAGCGGCAGCGGCTCGCGCTCGCCCGCGCGCTGCTCTCCCGGCCGAGGATCCTGCTGCTCGACGAGGCGACCAGCAATCTCGACAGCACGACGGAGGCGCGGATCGAGGCCAACCTCGGCTGGCTCACCCAGACGCGCATCGTGATCGCCCACCGGCTGAGCACCGTGAAGGACGCCGATCTCATCCTGGTGGTCGACCAGGGCGGGATCGTGGAGCGGGGCACCCATGAGGGCCTGGTGGCCAGGGGCGGACGCTACGCCGCCCTGATCGCCGCGCAGACCGAGAAGGCGGACGTCACGGGCTGATCCCGTACGGCCTCCGTTTACCGTGTCCCGGTTGGGAGACGCCCGAAAACCCGGTTTTCCTATCTCTTGGATGGGTATTTTTGGGGACAAAACCTGGTTTGAGGATGTGGTGGTGTGTCGTACGACGTCGGGATCATCGGAGCCGGAGTCCACGGGGTCAGCGCGGCCTTCCACCTCGCGCGCAGGGGCCTCTCGACCGCCGTGTTCGACCGGAGCACCCCGGCCTCGGGGCCGACGGGGCGTTCGGGGGGCATCTGCCGGGCCTACTACACCGACGCCTTCCTCGCCGAGGTCGCCCGTGAGGGCATCGCGTTCCTTGCGGACTTCGGCGAGCGGACGGGCGGGGGACAGTCGGGCTTCCGCCGTACCGGGGCGTTCTACCTGCACGGGCCCGGCGACGTCCCGGCGGCGCGCCAGGCGGCGGCGCGGCTGGGGCCCGGTGCGGAGGTCGTCGGCCCCGAGGCCCTGCCCCACCTGGACACCGAGGGAGTCGCCGTCGCCGTGTGGGAGCCGGAGGCCGGTTACGCCGACCCCTTCGCCACCACGCTCGGCCTGGCCGAGGCGGCGCGCGGACACGGGGCGGAGCTCCACCTCAACCGGCCCGTGGTCGCCGTCGAGGAGGGCGCGCGAGGGGTGACCGTCACGACGGCCGACGGCGGCACGCACCACCTGGGCGCGCTGCTGGTGGCCGCGGGGCCGTGGACGGCGCCGCTGCTGCGGCCCCTCGGCGTCGATCTTCCGCTGACCGTGGAACGGCACGTCGTCGCGATCATGGAGCACGACCCCGCCGACACGGCGGAGCTCGTGCCGTACGTGCTGATCGACGTCGCCGGAGGCCACTACTCGACCCCGCAGCCCCGCACGCAGTACCTCGTCGGCGGCGTGGTGGCCGCCTCTCCGGCCGACCCCGACGACTTCGATCGCACGGCGGCCCCCGAGGAGAGGGCCGGGCTCGCCGCCGCCGCGGCCAGGCGCTCCCCCGCCCGCCGCAGGGCCCTGCCCGCCGGGGGGTGGGCCTCGCTGTACGACGTCAGCCCCGACTGGCAGCCGGTGACGGGGCGGGTCACGGAACACGTCTACGTCGACGCCGGGACCAGCGGTCACGGGTTCAAGCTCGCCCCCGCCTGGGGGGAGCACGTGGCCAGGCTCGTCCTCGGCGAGGCCGACCCCCGGCTCGCGGCCTTCGCGCCGTCCAGGTTCGCGAGCGGGACCGGGCTGGCGGCGGGCTTCGGGGCCGCCAGGATCCTGGGCTGAGGGAGCGGGGCCGCCAGGGGTCCGGGACGGGGGGCGGAATACCCTCGACCGGTGAGAGTCCCGTGAGCGACAGGCCCCGTGAACGAGAGGCAGGCAAGGCCACCATGACCGCATACGCGGACGGAACCGATGTCGTCGAGGTCAGGGCGGTCGGCTGGGACGACGCCGCGGCCGTCGCGTTGCGCGGGGCGATGACGGAGGAGATGGGGGCGAGATACGCCGACCGGGTGGCCGGCAACCCCGACTACCTGCCCCGCGGCATGAACGTCGAGGCGGAAACCGTGGTCTACACCGGGGTCGCCTACGCCGGGGCCGACCTCCCCGTCGGTCACGTCGCGCTGCGCAGGCTCGGCGACGACCTGGAGCTCAAGCGGATGTTCGTCGCGCCCTCCCACCGGGGGACGGGCGTGGCCCGCGCGCTGATCGCCGCCGCCGAGGAGGCCGCCCGCGCGCTCGGCGCGCCGAGGATCGTCCTGCAGACCGGTGACCGCCAGCCGGACGCCGTGCGGCTGTACGAGCGGGAGGGGTACACCGCCATCCCGCTCTACGCGCCCTACGAGCGGCTCGCCGGTTCCCACTGCTTCGAGAAGCTCCTGCGCTGAGCCTCAGACGGGCCTCAGACGGGCCTCAGACGGGCCTCGGATGAGGCCCGGTCACGGCGGCGGCCGGTACGGCGGAGCGCTCCGCCGTACCGGCCGTGTGACGTTCGTGTCCCGGCGGGCGGGACCCGGTGGGGGTCCCGCCCGCGGGTTCACCCGTGGGGCCCGTTACCGCGCCAGGGCCTCCGGGCTGTTGACGTAGACCCTGCCGAAGTCGACGAGCGGGGTGAAGCCCCCGAAGTTGCGCTCGACCTGGGCCTTCTCGGTCGCGTTCGGGTAGGGGTTGGTGCAGCCGGTGCCCGCGCTCGCGCCGGACATCAGGTCCGAGCACAGGCCGGTGCGCCGGTCGGGCAGCCCCAGGATGTGACCGATCTCGTGGGTGGCGATGCGCAGCGGGTTGTGGCCCTCGGAGGTGGCCTGCCTGCCTATCCAGACCGTGCCGCGGCCGAGGCTGGTCGGCTGGGCCCGGGGCCAGCCGTAGTCCGCGTACACGACGAAGTCGGCCGGGCTGCCTGCGACCAGCCGCACGCTGGTGACGCTGGAGTTCCACACCTGTGCCGCCTGGTCGATCGCGGAGCGGAACTCCGCGGCCCGGCTGGCGTCGTACCTGAGCACCCGTACGGCCACCGCCTCACCGGGAGTCGCCTGCGCCGTCCCCGCCTGCGCGGGGGAGACGGTCGCGAGGAAGGCGAGCCCGAGGACGAAGCCGACGGCCAGGCGCATGATTCTCAGCACTTCGCTGATCTCCTCTGTCTGGGGGGTGGCTCGTGGGGACGAGCCGGGGAGGGGAGGAGAACGGTCAGCCGACCTTGAGGGTCAGCCCGTAGGTCTGCAGGATCTCGTTGACGGGCTGGAAGTAGGTCGTGCCGCCCGAGCTGCAGTTGCCCGAGCCGCCGGAGGTGACGCCCTGCGCCTGGCTGCCCGAGATGAACGAGCCGCCCGAGTCGCCGGGCTCGGCGCAGACGTTGGTGCGGGTCACCTGGTAGACCGTGCCCTGGGAGTAGGTGACGGAGGTGTTGTGCTGCTGGATGGTCCCGCAGCGCCAGCCGGTGGTCGAGCCGGAGCGGCAGACGGAGGCGCCGACCGTGGCCTGGGTCGAGCCCTTGACGATGACGTTGGTGCCGCCCGACCTCACCCACGGCTGGGGCGTGGAGCCGGGGGTGGAGACCCAGGCGTAGTCGTTGCCGGGGAACGAGGAACCCTGGAAGGTGCCCGACGGGCTGCTGGTGGTCTGGCCCGTCCTGCCGCAGTGGCCCGCGGTGACGAAGCCGGGGGTGCTTCCCTTGGTGACGGTGAATCCGATGCTGCACCGGCTGCCGCTGCCGATGTAGTACGGGTCGCCTCCCCTGATGTTGGCGTAGGTCTGCGGCTGCTCCGCGGAGACCTGGACCCGTACGGCGTCACCGCCGACCCCGGCGGCCGACAGCAGGGCCTCGCCCGCCTCCCGCTGACCGGCGACCACGACGACGCTGTTGGTCGGCAGGTCCACGTACCACAGGGAGGCGCCCGCCCGGGCCTGGGCGGGCGCCTGGTCCAGGCGTGCCTTGAGCGCGTCGAGCTGGGCCAGGGAGCGGCCGACGACCACGGGCTGGGCGCCCTTGGCCCTGATGGCGGAGACCGCGGTCGCGTCGCTGGTGGCGACGAGGAGCTGGGTGGCGTCGGCGTTGAGCCAGGCGCCGGCGTATCCGTCGCCGAGGGTCGTGCTCAGGAGGGCCTCGGTGCTCGCCGCGCGGGCCTCGTTGGCCAGCCGGGTGACGGCCTGTTCCGCGGTGAGGCCGAGGTCGCGCTGGAGTGCCTCGATCATCGAGGGGGCGGGCTGCGCGGCCGGTTGGGCGGTGGCGGGGGAGACGGTGGCCACCACACAGAGGGCGGCGACGGCGGCGCCGGACAGGAGGGAACGCTTACTCAACATATGCACTCCTTGTGAGGGGTGCTGTCAAAGTATTTGTCAGGGCATGACTGAGCAATGTGGCAAAAACTCCCTACCGCAGTGGTATGACGTCACCGCGTTATGACCCCTGCTCAGCGGGGGCAGGCAGCGCCATCCGCGTGCCTTCTGGGCCCGATCGGCGGCCTGGTGCGGACGGCGCGGCCCCGGCGAGGTAAGGCTCGCCGGGACCGGCACGGGTCTGACGGGACGAGCCGTCCCCCCGAGGGCTGCCCGTCTCGCCGTCGTCCTCCTCCCACCGTCCGCGAGGAGTCCGCGAACGTCTCTCCGCGGGGTGAGGCGACCGAAACGGCGAACGTGTGATCGCCGCCGGTTGTTCCCGCGCGGGGCGATTCCCGGACGAGCTTCGGGAGGAAAACAGGGCTATATCCCCCGATGGGTGATGATTCCTGACAACGATCACGTGGGAGAGCGTCAAACCGCCGGTCCTGGGCCAGGCGGAACCCCCGGGATAGATTGCTTGACTCACGGATTCCACGGACTCCGCGCCCGGCACGGTCCAGGGCGTTCCGTCCGGCGGTCACAGGAGGATGCGCGCGATGACCCACCAGCCTGCCGAGGACGGCGAGATCGGGCTGGAAGAGGAGTCGCCGCTCCCGCGGCGTCTCGAAGCGCCCCGCTGCCCGCAGACCGAGTCGGGACGCCGGTGCGTCCTGCCCGTCGACCACGAGCTCGGGCACGTCTACCCGCACCGCAAGGCCGGCTGACCGGTCAGCCGGTCGAAGCCGCCTACAGCCGCCGCAGTGCGGGCAGCAGCTCCCTGGCCGACCAGTCGAGGAACTCCCGCTGGTGCTCGTGACCGATCTGGACCAGCGCGACGCGGGTGAAGCCCGCCTCGGTGTAGCGGCGCACCGCCTCGACGACCGCGTCCACGTCCGGGCCGCACGGCACCTTCCCGGCCACGTCCTCGGGGCGTACGGTCTGCGCGGCGGCGGCGAAGTTGACCGGAGCGGGCAGCTCGGCCATCACCTTCCAGCCCGTGACCGACCAGCGCCACAGCCGGTGGGCCCGCTCCTTGGCCGCCTCGGCGTCCCGGTCGTAGGAGAGGGCGAGCTGGCCGTAGACCGGCTTGCCCCGCCCTCCGGCGGCGGAGAAAAGGCCGACCAGCTCCGCGTCGGGGTCGACCGCGACGAGCGCGTCGCCGTACTCGGCGGCGATCTCCCCCGAGCGGCCGCCCGAGGCGGCGATCGCGATCGGCACGGGATCGCCGGGCAGGTCGAACAACCTGGCCGAGTCGACGTCGAAGTACTCGCCGTGATAGGTCGTGTAACGCCCCTCGAACAGCTCCTTGATGATCTCCACGGCCTCGCGGAACATCTCGTGCCGGGTGTCGGCGGGCGGCCACCCCTCGCCGATCACGTGTTCGTTGAGGTTCTCGCCCGCGCCCAGGCCGAGCGTGAAACGCCCCCCGGTCAGCGCCCCCATCGTGGCGGCCTTCTGCGCCACGACCGCGGGGTGGTAACGCATGATCGGGCAGGTCACGTACGTCATCAGCGGCAGCCGTTCGGTGGCGCGCGCCGCCGCGCCGAGCACCGACCAGGCGTACGGCGAGTGCCCCATCTCCTCAAGCCACGGGAAGTAGTGGTCGGAGATGACCGCGTAGTCGAACCCCGCCCGTTCGGCCTCGGCGACGTCGTCGACGAGCTGCCCGGGGGGAGTCTGCTCGCACATCATCGTGTAACCGATCTCCACCATGTCCGGGTCCCTACCCGCCTCTTTCACGAGACTCGCCGGAAAGGAGGAGATCTGGGCGTTCTTTGCCGTACGCCGGGCCGGCGCCCCGTCGAATAGCATGTGACCGCGCCTGAACGGCGGGCCATCAGGACGAGAAGGACGGAACGGGTCTTCCATGTTCGACGACAAGACACAGGAGACCCTCAGGCGCCTGCTCGACCTCGCCGGGCACCCCTCGACCCCGGAGCCGGAGCGGGCCCTGGCGGTGGCGAGGATCAGGGCGCTCGTCATGGTCCCCGAGGGAGACGCCAGACGCGCGCCGGTCACCACGGCCATGGACGCCGACATCCTCAGGAGGATCAGGCCGCTGGTCCGCGGGGTCGAGGAGGACACGGTCGAGGAGGTCCACGGCGACCTGTACGCCTTCGGCACCCGCCACCGGGTGATCGGCGAGGTCGCCGACGAGATGGCCCGCGCGCTCGAACGCTGGAGCGAGGTCGTCCCGGAGCGGCGGCACCGTCACGAGGAGGCGGTGCGCACGGCCGCCACGAAGCTCACCTATCTCCTGGAGCGTCGTGACCTGCTGCGCAGGCCCGGGTGGCGCGCCCGCACGCGTTAGGCGGCGTTCAGACCGGGGGGACGCGCACCTCGACCGTCCTGCCGTCCGGGTCGTGGAACAGGTGACGGCCGGGGGTGAGCGCGGTGCCGTCCAGGGCCAGGCCGGGATCGACGGTGAACCCGAGGCGCAGCGCGCCGGTCGTGCGACGCGGTGACGACGGATAGATCTCGAAGACGGTCCCGTCGTCGAGCACCGCGGCGTAGTGTGCCGGCCCCGTCCCGTGCCGTTCACCCCGGAGTTCGAGTCCGAGGGAGGCGTAGAAGGCGCGACAGGCCTCCAGGGCGGGGGTGTAGATCACGATCAGGGTGGATCTGGGTGCCATGCCGTCTCCTCGCGGGGTCGAACGCTGGACCGGATGTGAGGGGCGGGTCTCGTTGGCACCGACCAGGCTGTCGGACGCCGTTGTCAGAACAGCCGGTCAAGGCGGCCAGGTGGATCGGCCAGGTGGGGGATCGTCAGATCAGGCCGAGGGAGAGCATTGCGTCCGCGACCCTCTTGAACCCGTCGATGTTGGCGCCGGCCACGTAGTCGCCCGGCATGCCGTACTCGGCGGCGGTGTTCAGGCAGCGGGAGTGGATGTCCCGCATGATCTGCTGCAGGCGGTTCTCGGAGAACTCGAAGGTCCACGAGTCGCGGCTGGCGTTCTGCTGCATTTCGAGGGCGCTGGTCGCGACCCCGCCTGCGTTGGCGGCCTTGCCCGGGCCGAAGGCGACGCCCGCCTCCTGGAAGATGCGGATGCCCTCCGGCGTGGTGGGCATGTTGGCGCCCTCGCCGACGGCGACGCAGCCGTTGCCGACGAGCAGCCCGGCGTCGCGGCCGGTGATCTCGTTCTGGGTCGCCGAGGGCATCGCCACCTCGCAGGGCACCTCCCAGATGCTCCTGCCGGAGACGAAGACGGCCTGGGAACCCCTGCGCTCGGCGTAGACGTTCATCCGCTGGCGCTCGACCTGCTTGACCTGCTTGAGCAGGTCGAGGTCGATGCCCTTCTCGTCGACGACGTAGCCGGAGGAGTCGGAGCAGGCGACCACGACGCCGCCGAGCTGCCGGATCTTCTCGATCGTGTAGACGGCGACGTTGCCGGACCCGGAGACCACGACGCGCTTGCCGTCGAACGACGTGCCACGGGCCTTCAGCATCTCGTCGACGAAGAAGGCGCAGCCGTACCCGGTGGCCTCGGTGCGCACCTGCGCGCCGCCGTAGCTGAGTCCCTTGCCGGTGATGACGCCGGACTCGTAGCGGTTGGTGATGCGCTTGTACTGGCCGAACAGGTAGCCGACCTCGCGTCCGCCGACGCCGATGTCACCGGCGGGCACGTCGGTGTACTCACCGATGTGGCGGTACAGCTCCGTCATGAAGCTCTGGCAGAAGCGCATGATCTCGCGCTCGGAGCGGCCCTTGGGGTCGAAGTCGGAGCCGCCCTTGCCGCCGCCGATCGGCAGGCCGGTCAGGCTGTTCTTGAAGATCTGCTCGAAGCCGAGGAACTTGACGATGCCGAGGTAGACGGACGGGTGGAAGCGCAGCCCGCCCTTGTAGGGGCCGAGGGCGCTGTTGAACTCGACCCGGAAGCCCCGGTTGATGTGGACCTCGCCCCGGTCGTCCTCCCACGGGACCCGGAAGATGATCTGCCGCTCCGGCTCGCAGATCCGCTCGATGATCTTCGACTCGGCGTACTCGGGGTGCTTGCCGAGCACCGGGCCGATGCTCTCCAGGACCTCACGGACGGCCTGGTGGAACTCGATCTCGCCCGGGTTACGCCGGAGCACGTTCTCGTAGATCGACGACAGTCGTTCGTGCAGCATCAGATTTGTCCCCTGCCCTTCGTAGGCGCATTCCTGCGCCCCACCTTAGGGGGAGGTGTCCGGAGCGTCCGAATCGGCCTCCCTGGGTACGCGACCGCCACCCGCTCCGTGGGCGGCGGTCACGCCCGGGGCCCTCAGGGGCGCAGGACGATCTTCCCCGTCGTACGGCGGGCCAGAAGGTCCTCGATCGCCGTCCTGGCGTCGGAGAGCGCGTACTCGCCGCCCGCGATCGGCCGGATGCGACCGGTCCCGGTGAGTTCGAGCAGTTCGCTGAGCTGCGCCTGGTAGCCCCCCGGCCTGGCGAGCACCGGCCGGATCCAGAAGCCCGCGACCGAGATGTTGGCCTCCAGCAGGCGGCCGACGTCGACCGGGCTCGGGTCCCGGTGCGAGGCGGTGCCGTAGCTGATCAGGCGGCCGAACTCGGCGACCGCGCCGAGCGCGGCGTCGAAGACCTCACCGCCGACCGCGTCCAGGATCACGTCGGCGCGCTCACCCAGGTTGGCCTCGATCACCCGCTCCGCGTAACCCTCGGCCGAACCGTCGACGGCCGCGTCCGCCCCCAGGCTCAGCGCCAGTTCGCGCTTCTCCGGGGTTGAGGCGGTCGCGATCACCCTGCCCGCGCCCAGCTCCCTGGCGAGCTGGACCGCGAGGTGTCCGACGCCGCCGGCGGCCGAGTTCACCACGACGCTCTCGCCCTTGCGGACCCGCGCCGCCGTGCCCAGCAGGTGCCAGGCGGTCAGGCCCTGCACCAGCAGCGCGAGGGCCTCGCCCGCGACGGCCTCCTCGGGCAGGTCGACGACGTCATCCAGCTTGATCAGGGCCTTGCTCGCGTAGGCCTGCCTGGCCAGGCCCATGACACGGCGGCCGTCCGAGGTCCGTCCCACGACCTCGCTGCCGGGGATGAACGGCAGGTCAGGGGAGAGGTAGGTCCCGGCGATCCGCTCGGCGTCGGCGTAGTTCACCCCCGCGGCCTCGACGTCCACCAGGATCTCGTCCGGGCCGGGAACCGGGTCGGGCACCTCGGACTCGACCAGCGTCTCGGGACCGCCGAGCCGGGTGATCTGGATGGCGCGCATGAATGTCCTCTGGTTCGTCGGTTGGTTGTGCCGGTCAGCGTAGGAAGCGCCACGAACGGGAACCAGGGGCCCGGGTTCATGAGATCGTTTTTTCCATGAGAGGCGTTCATATAACGTCTGCGACGTGACCAACGAGGATCTGACGCCAAGTGAACTGCGCGTTCTGGTCGCCGTCGAGAGCCGGCACGGTTTCTCCGCGGCCGCGGTCGAGCTCGGTCTCACCCAGTCCGCGGTCTCCCATGCCGTCAGGGCCGCCGAACGCAAGATGGGCACGGTGCTGTTCCGGCGCGGGCGCAACGGAGCACGCCCGACGGCGGCGGGGGCGGCGGCCGTCGGGCACGCCCGGCGCATCCTGCGGCTCATGGACGTCATGAAGGCCGAGACGCACGCGGCCTCCGCGGGGGAGACGACGGGGACCATCAGGGTCGCGGCCTTCCGCAGCGCGGCCTTCCACCTGCTGCCCATCGTGCTCGCGCGCTTCGCCAGGCGCTACCCGAAGGTCACGGTCGACGTCCGTATCGTGCCGGAGCTCGGCAGGGGCATCGCCGGGGAGGTGCTGGACGGCCGGGCCGATCTCGGCATCGCCACGCTTCCCTCCCGGGTCGACGGGCTGGTCGGCCGTGACCTGTTCGCCGAGCCGTACGTGCTGGCCTATCCCGCCGGGCACCCCTGCCCGCGCAGCCTGCCGATGATCGACTGGCACGAGAACTGCTCGGCCGAGACCAGGCTGTGGCTGGCCAGGCAGGCCTGGATCCCGCCGGGTGACATCCAGGTCGAGGACGACGGCGTCGTGGTCTCCATGGTGGGCTACGGCCTCGGCGCCGCCATCGTGCCGAGGCTGACCCTCGTGGACGCGCCGCCGAAGGTCGCGATGGAGAAGCTCGGCGAGGACCCGCCGATGCGGCACGTCGGCTACGTCGCCACCTCGGAGATGCTCGGCTCCGCCGTCGTTCGCGACCTGGTCGGCGAGCTGCGGGCCCACTGCGCGGAACGGTTCGCCGCGGTGGGCTGAGCCTCAGCGCCCCGGGGAGGGCCAGGCGTTGGGGCGGCAGCCGTACAGGGACTTGGTCTGCTGGAGCATCACCGGGGCCCGCCTGCCCGGCCCCGGGCAGCGCGCGTGGCCGTGGCCGAGCCCGTGTCCGACCTCGTGGTTGACGACGTACTCGCGGTAGGAGGCGACGTCACGGCCGTAGCCCCGCGCGCCCGCGTTCCAGCGCCTGGCGTTGATGACCGCGCGCCCGTGGTTCCAGCACGACAGCGCGCCGAAGGTGATCAACGGCCTGCACATGCGGTCGGTCATCGCGGGGCTGGACAGCGAGACCCTGATCCGTGCCGGGCCGCGCCGTACCCGCTGGAACCGGAACCCCCAGCTCCTGCGGTCGTTGAGAACGCGGTGCACCTCGTCGGCGAACTCCTGTCCGTCGAAGGGCAGCCCGCGCTCGACCTCGACGACGTACCGGATCACCTTGCCCGCCCGGCGTCCTCGGGGCGGCGGGGGAGGGGCGGCCTCACCCGCGACGACGCGGTAGCGGCCCCCGGCCGAGGCGGGCACGGAGACCCGCGCGGGCTGGCGGCGTCCGTTGGCCAGCAGGAACGTCCGCTCGGGATCCGTACGGCGCGCGGACTCGGTCGGCGTGGGGGGAGGCGTGGGGGTCGGGGACGGGACAGGGGTCGCCTCCGGGGCCGCCGCTCCGTCCGCCAGGGGAGGGGCGGGCTCGTCGCGGTCCGGGACGGGGTGACCGGTCAGCACGGCGCCGCTCCCGATCGCGAGCGTGGCCGAGATGCCGACGGCAAGAGCCCACAAAAAGGGCTTACGCTCGCTAAGCCTGATGTTCCTCGACATAGGCCGTAAACCATATTACCCATCGGCGTCCCGATCACCTCGGAAGGCGGAAGACGCCGGGGCCCCGGAGAGGCCGTCACCCGGTCCTCGCGGCACCCGCCCACGTCGCCGCCGACAGCCACGTCAGTGACGCGCAGCCCAGCAGGTGGACCACGCCGGTAAGCGGTGTGTCGGGCAGCGGCGCCAGTACGGCGAGCAGCGGCAGGAAGAACCCGTAGCCCGCGGCGGCGGGCCAGGGCAGCACCCGGGCTCTGAGCATCGAGAGGCCGAACAGGGCGACACCGGTGACGAACACGACGATGGAGCCGAGCAACGCCGGCCTGGCCGGCCCCTCCAGCACCAGGGCGGCCGTGCTCTCGTCAAGGAAGAAGACCACCAGGTTCAGCGAGAACGCGACGCCGGCGAACAGCCCGAGACCCACGACGTTCACCGCGTACGCGATCGCCCCCAGCCTCCCGGCCACGGCACACTGCCGCAGGTGGAACGCGGTGACCGCCGGGGCGGCGAAGGCGGCTCCGATCCCCGCGACGAAGCTCGTCGCGGGTGTCTCGCCGGTGAAGGGCTCGATCGCCCCCGGTATGCCGAGGGAGAGGCCGGTCAGCATCCCGCAGATCGCGCCGAAGCGCAGCAACCAGGAGATGGACATGTGAAGAGCTCCTTTTCGGGTGAGCCGATGGGTTTTCCGCGTGGACCGACGACGCCCGGACGATGTACGGGACGGCTCTGCGGCCGAAGGCGCCGCCTACGGACGAGACGACCGTAGGAACGGCGCGATCCGGCGCGGAAGTGCCGTGGGTACCGGTGAACGCGTCCGGAGGTCATGGTTCGCGGACGCACCGGTGCCGTCCGGCACGTGCCGGACGGCCAATGCGAGGACGGCCGGGGGACGGATGCCCGGTGGCGGCGTACGCTGCCGGAGACGGCCCCTGTCCGGCCGCATCGTGATCGTTCGGAGGTGCGTGATGGCTCCTTCGCGGGCCGCGCCTGTGACGGGCGGGCATGTCCGCGCGGGACGGCGGGGGAGCGGGTTCGCCTGGCCTGTGCCGTGGGTGTCGTCCACGCTCTACGTCTCGGTGCTCGCCGGCGGCGTCTACTACGACGTGGCCGGGGCGGGGCAGGGCGAGCCGGCGCGGACGGCCGTCTTCGCCGGCGGTCTCGTCGCGCTGCTCGTTCTCGACGTCACCGGACGGCACCGCCTCGACGCCAGGCAGCCCGCCAGGTCGGCGCTCGCGCTGCTCGCCGTACGCCTGGGACTGTTCGCCCTGGTCACGCTCTTCGACGGCTCCGGGCTCTCCCGCGCCCTGTTCCTGCTGGTGCCGTTCACGGCGTACTTCGCCTTCGGGCGCAGAGCGGGTGTCACGCTGGGGCTGGCGTGCCTCGGGGTGCTGGTCACGGCGTTCACGTTGACCGCCCCTGGCTGGTACACGCGGGCGGAGTACATCTCGGACCTGCTCATGTTCGCCCTCGGACTGGTCCTCGTCGTCTCGACGGCCGAGGTCGCCGTGGGCGAACGGGCAGGAAGGGCACGGCTTGAGCTCACCTTGAGGGAGCTTGAGGAGTCCCACCGTCTGCTCACGGCCTACGCCGGTCAGGTCGCCGAGTTGTCCACCGCGATGGAACGGACCCGGCTGGCCAGGGACATCCACGACAGCCTCGGCCACCACCTGACCGTGATCTCCATCCAGTTGGAGAAGGCGTCCGCCTTCCGCGACCTGGACGGCGCCGCCGCCGATCGGGCCCTCGCCGACGCCCGCCGGGCGGCCAGACGCGCCCTTGAGGAGGTGCGCGGGGCGGTGCGGGCGGCACGCGCGCAGACGCGGCACTTCTCGCTGTCGGAGGCTCTCGCCGAGCTGGCGGGCTACGACGACGGCGGGCGTCCGGTGGTCACCCTCGAACTCACCGGCCAGGAGGACGGCTACGGCGCCGCGGAGCTCGCCGCCCTCTACCGGGCCGCACAGGAGTGTCTGACCAACGCCCGCAGGCACGGCGACGCGGACCGCGTGTCGATCTCGGTGACGTTCGGCGAGTCGTCGGCACGGCTTGTCGTCACCGACGACGGAGAGGGTTTCTCCCCGTCGGCGGGGCGGGACGGGTTCGGCCTGCTCGGCATGCGGGAGCGTGCCCGCCTCCTCGGCGGGGCGTTCGACGTCAGGAGCGGCCAGGGAACGGGAACGGTGGTCACCGTGACGATTCCCCGGCGCGTGGAGACCGTCGGATGAGTCACGACGACCTGGGGAACGGGGAAGCCGGTGGAACCGTACGGGTACTCGTGGTCGACGACCAGGAACTGGTCCGTGAGGGGATCGCCTCCCTGCTCGGCATCCAACCCGGCCTGACCGTGGTCGGGACCGCGAGAGACGGTCAGGAGGCGGTCCGCCGAGCCCTGGAGCTCGCGCCGGACGTGGTCCTGATGGACGTCAGGATGCCCGTGGCCGACGGCGTCGAGGCGGTGGCGGTCCTGCGTCAGCGGATGCCCCGCTGCCGCGTCGTCATGCTGACCACCTTCGACGACGAGGAGTACGTTGTGCGGGCGCTCGCGGCGGGCGCGGCGGGCTATCTCCTGAAGGATCTGCCCGCCGCCGACCTCGCCGGTGCCGTCCGGCTGGCCGGCGCCGGCGTCACCCAGCTCGACTCCTCCGTCGCCAGACGGTTGGCGTCCACGCTGGCGTGCGCGAGGGAGGTGCCCACAGCGGTGAAGACGGGGGCGGGCGGGGAGGCGGCCGCGCTGACCGGCCGTGAGGTCGAGGTGCTGCGTCTCGTCGCGGTCGGCGCGACCAACAGGGAGATCGCCTCCCGCCTGTTCCTGAGCGAGGGCACGGTCAAGAACCACATCTCACGGATCCTCGGCAGGCTCGGTCTGCGCGACCGGACCCAGGCCGCTCTCCACGCACGCGATCACGGCCTGATCTGACGAACCGGTTCAGCCGCTCTTGCGGCGGAAGGAACGTTTCCCCGAGACGGGGCCGTGGGCGCCGTGGATCTTCGACGCCCCCTTGCCCCTGCCGCCCGAGGCCGCGTCCCCCTGGGCGGACTTCTTGCGCTCCAGAGCCTCGCGGAACCTGCGCCTGAGCTCGTCGTCGGCGCTTTCGGACCCCTCGGGACCCGGCGTGACGTCGGACATACGGACCTCCTGGATCTGGCCGAGCGGGAACATCATCCTCTCACGGCGGCCGTCCCGGCTCAGTGCACCCCCATGGCCATCAGCACCAGCAGGCCCAGGAGATGACCGACCACGACGAACACGATGACGAAGAGGAAGACGAACCTCGCGGGCCCGTGCTCGAAGTGCTTACCCTCCCGGAGGGCGGGGCGCCCGGCCTGACGCTCGGCGATGCGTTCCTCGATCGTCTTGCCGTGAAACATGGGACTTCCTCTCGTCGCCCACCGGCGGTTGGCACAACAATGATTTGTGCACCAACTATCGTACTGTGAGGGTCGGGAGGTGTCGTGACCGATGTGACCGATGTCCTAAGCCTGGACCGGCAGGTGTGCTTCGCCCTCGCCGTGGCCTCGCGTGCCGTCAACGGTGTGTACCGGCCGCTGCTGCAGCCGATGGGGCTGACCCACCCCCAGTATCTGGTGATGCTGGCCCTGTGGGAGCACGCGCCGCTGTCGGTGAAGGAGCTGAGCAAGCTACTGAGACTCGACCCCGGTACGCTGTCACCGCTCCTCAAGCGTCTTGAGGCGATCGGTTACGTCCGGCGGCAGCGGGACAGCCAGGACGAGCGCGTCCTGCTGGTCACACTCAGCCGGAGGGGCCGGGAACTGAGGAGCGAAGCTGAGAGGATCCCGTCGTCCGTGGTCGAACGCCTGGGTATGCCCCTGGAGGAGCTGCAGGAGCTCCACCGGTCGCTGACCCGTGTGATCGCCGCCGCGAACGACGCGCCTCACTGATCCACGGAGAGGAACAGGAGAAAGGCTCATGGCTGGAAGCCACGGAGGAAGCCCCAAGTCTTGGCTTGCGGTGATCGTCATTCTGATCGGGTTCACCGTCGGCGGTGTGGCCCTGTGCCTGGGCCCCAACTGGACCCTGTTCTGGGTGGGCGCCGGGATCATCGCGGTCGGCGGCGTGATCGCCCTGGTGGTCGACATCTTCTCCGACGTGATCATCGACGCCCCTCGGGTGTCCCAGGACAACCACAGCTGATCGAGACACCGGTTCACCCCCTCCGCGGAGCGTTCTCGGCGGAAGGGGAGGGCTCGGACCCGGCGTCCCACGACCTCGCCGTACGGCCGTGCGGCGGGACGCGAGACGGGTGGGAAAACGCGTAACGGTGACCGACGGTCACCGGATGCGCTCTCATGGTTACCCGGCTGGAGTTTCCGCCGAGGTAACCGGAGGCAGGGCGCCCATGTCGCGCGATCGGACCCGTCACCTTTACGCCGCCGTTCTCCTGGCGACGGCCGCCGGCGCCGTCGTGGGGCTGGTGGCCCCGGAGACGGCCAGGGCGCTCGCCCCGCTGGGCACCGCCTTCGTCGCGCTGGTCAAGATGATGATCGGCCCCGTCGTGTTCCTCGGCGTCGTGCTCGGTGTGGGGTCGGTCGCGGGTACCGCCAGGGTCGGCCGGATCGGCGGCCTGGCGCTCGCCTACTTCCTCGTCATGTCGGTTGTCGCGCTGGCCTTCGGGCTGGCCGCGGGCAACCTGGTCAACCCGGGCCGGGGCCTGCGCCTGGCCGGGGGAGCGCACCCGGCCGCCGCGCCCGCGACGGAGGCGGAGGACCTGACGACCTTCCTGCTCGGGATCATCCCGGACACCCCGGTCTCCGCGTTCACCGAGGGGCGGGTGCTGCAGGTCCTGCTGGTCGCGCTGCTCACCGGTTTCGCCCTGCAGGCCATGGGAGAGCGCGGGGCGGTACCGCTGGCCGCCGCCGGGCACCTGCACGCGCTCGTGCTGCGCGTCCTCTCCATGATCATGTGGGCCGCCCCCGCCGGGGCCCTCGGCGCGACGGCCGCCGTCGTCGGCGCGACCGGCGTGGCCGCGCTCGGGAGTCTCGCCGCCGTGGTCGCCTGCTTCTACGCGACCTGCCTGCTTTTCGTGCTGGCCGTACTGGGGCCGCTGCTGTGGCTGGTCACCAGGATCGGCCTGCTGTCGCTGCTGCGCTATCTCGGCGGGGAACTGCTGCTGGTGCTGTCCACCTCCTCCTCGGAGACCGCGCTGCCCCGCCTGATCGCCAAGCTGGAGCACCTCGGGGTGAGCCGCGCCGTGGCCGGGGTCACGGTGCCGACCGGTTACTCGTTCAACCTGGACGGCACGGCCGTCTATCTGACGATGGCCACCCTGTTCGTCGCGGGCGCCACCGGCGTCTCCCTTCCTGCGGGGGAGCAGGTGTCGCTGCTGGTGTTCATGCTCGTGGCCTCCAAGGGGGCGGCCGGGGTCACCGGGGCGGGCCTGGCGACCCTCGCGGGCGGGCTGCGGGCGCACCGTCCCGACCTGGCCGACGGGGTCGGGCTGCTCGTCGGCGTCGACCGTTTCATGTCGGAGGCCCGCGCGCTGACCAACTTCACGGGCAACGCGGTGGCCGCCGTCCTGGTGGGGGCGTGGACCGGAGGGTTCGACAGGGCGCGCGCCGCGCTGGTGCTGTCCGGGGGCGCGCCGTTCGACGAGGCCGGTGATCGGGCCCCCGCCCGGCCGGAGGATGTGTCCACGGGGCACGAGGCGCTGGAGCGCGACGACAGAGTGGGCTGATCCCACACGGACAATTCACCATCCACCCCACGTCCTTTATAGGTGATATGTCCGAAATGGGGTGTTTTTATGGCATGGGTCGGGGATCATGAGCAGAAGACCTGCCGGACCGTCCTGTCCCGCCTGCCGTACCGGCCTGGGAGAACCGTGGGGAGAGGACGGCCGGGCCGGGCGTACCCTCCGGCGCCCATCGGTGTCGTCGTTTCCGTTCCGCCCCGTGCCCCGGCGCGGGGTGGAAGAAGAGGAGGGGCCGTGAAGTTCATCGAATCGGCCAGGCCGTACGTCTTCGCCCTGTTCCGTCTTGTCGTCGGACTGCTCTTCACCTGCAACGGGGCCGCCAAGCTCTTCGGGGTTCTCGGCGGTGGGGCGCTGCCCTTCGGCTCATGGCCTGGGTGGTACGCGGGTGTCGTCGAACTCCTCGGAGGGGTTCTCGTCATGGCCGGGCTCGGCACCCGGATCGCGGCGTTGATCTGTTCGGGGGAGATGGCCTACGCGTACTTCGTCGTCCACCAGCCGCAGGCCCTGTGGCCGATCCAGAACGGCGGTGAGCTGTCGGCCCTCTACGCCTGGGCGTTCCTGCTGATCGCGATCGTGGGGCCGGGGGCGTGGGCGCTCGAAACCGTCTCGGCCCGCACCCGGGTCAGGGACCGTGGGGACGCGCGCCCGGCGGAACCGTCGGAGAACCCGCTGACGACCCTCTGAGCCGACCGGCGGTTTCCCGGGGCCCGCGTTCCCGGGAAACCGCCGCGCTCCCGTCTCAGCCTCCGTTCAGGACCTCACGCAGCCGGGGGGCGAACCCCGCCGGGTCGTCGACGAAGGCGATGTGGCCACCGGGGAAGACCGTCGGCTCCGTGCCGAGCGCCGTGGCGAGCGCGGCCGAGGTGAGGTCGCAGAACTGACCCGCCGAGTCCTGCCCGACGCCGACCACGACGCGGACCGGCCCGTCGCGCAGGGCCGCGATGTCGGGCCGCCAGCGGGTGGTCTCCCGCATCTCGTGCAGGAACCAGAAACGCTCGTCGGCCACCTGCCGCGGGTCGCGCTCGGCGGGCGCGCCGGACTCCTCATCAGGGGCCGGCGGGATGTTGGCGTTGACCAGGAACTTGACCCAGGCTCCCCCGACGTCGCCCGAGGCGTAGGTGGCGATGATGTCCTCGACCGCGGCGTCCCGCCCGGCGGGGTCGTCGAGCACGTGGTTCAGCGGGGCCTCGTGCGCGATCACGGTGTGCGCCCGCTCGGGGTGGGCGACGGCGAGCGCCAGCGCGGTGACGGCGCCGCCGCTCGAACCGAAGACCGCGGCCGGGCCCCGGCCGAGGTGCTCCAGGAGCAGGGAGAGGTCGTCGGCGCGCAGCCCGGGGGTCGAGTCCTGCTCGGGGGTGTCCAGGACACTGCGGTTGAGCCCCCGGGGGTCGGTGGTGAGCACGGTGTGGTCGGCGGCGAGCAGGTCCGCCAGCGGCGCGAAGAACGTGGCGTCCATCGGGGCGCCGACAAGCGCCACCAGGGGCCCCTCGCCCCGTACCTCGTAGTGCAGCGTGGCGTCGGAGACCCTGAGGGTCCCGGTGGTGACGGTCGTCGTGCGGTTCATCGGATCTCCCGTGATGCGGGCCTGAGGTTTTCGGTCGAAGAAGGAGACTCCGGCGGTGGGGCAGAATCGTCGTCTGTGAGGGAAGTTTTTTCCGGACAAAAGGAGACATCCACCGGCGACCCCGACCTGGCGCGGGCGCGCGGTGGAGACGACGCCGCGTTCACCCGCCTCGTACGGCCGTTGCGCGGTGAGCTGCACGCGCACTGCTACCGGATGCTCGGTTCCTCCCACGACGCCGACGACGCGCTCCAGGACGCCCTGCTGCGCGCCTGGCGGGGGCTGGCGCGCTTCGAGGGACGTGGTTCGCTGCGCTCCTGGCTCTACACCGTGGCCACCCGGACCTGCCTGGACATCGTCGAGGCCCGTGGCAGGCGGGCCCTGCCCGTCGACCTCGGCCCGTCGAGCGATCGGGCCGTCACCGGGGACGTCCCGCGCACCGACATCGCCTGGCTCGGCCCCTACCCCGACGCGGACCTCCCCGAGGGGCCCGCCGGGCGTTACGAGCGGCGCGAGGCCGTCGAACTCGCCTTCGTCGCCGCCCTGCAGCACCTGCCGGGCAACCAGCGGGCGGCGCTGCTGCTGTTCGAGGTGCTCGGATTCTCCGCCGCCGAGATCGCCGAGACGATGAACACCTCCGCCGCCTCGGTGAACTCCGCCCTGGCGCGGGCCCGCCGGGTCGTCGCGGAGCGGGTTCCCGCCGTCACCCAGCAGCGGACGCTGCGCCAGATCGGCGACGCCCGGGTGCGGGAGATCGTCGCGGGATACTCCGCCGCGCTGGAACGCGGTGACGCCGACGCCCTGGTCGCGTTGCTCACCGAGGACGTCACCTGGTCGATGCCGCCCATGGCGCACTGGTACCGAGGCGTCGAGGCCGTCATGGACTTCGCCGTGCGGCTGCCGCTGACCTCGTGCGGAAGCTGGCGGCATCTGCCGGTCGGGGCGAACGGCCAGCTCGGTGTGGCCGGTTACCTGTGGGACGAGGAGGCGGGGGCACACCTCGGCTGGTCGATCGACGTGCTGACCCTGCGTGACGACCGGATCGAGGAGATCACCTCCTTCGTCGGCCCAGGCCACCTCGGGAGGTTCGGACTGCCCGCCTCACTGCCCTGACCAGCCCGGCAGGGCACGGCCGCACCGTGGCCCCGCCGTCTCATCCGGCCCGCGGCCTCACCTGGCTCCGGTCCTGGCCCCGGCGAGGTAGATCCGCCTGGCCAGGGTGGTGGTCTGCGCGGTCGAGCGGCTCCAGGTGGCCGTCGAGGGGTGGGCGGTGAGCAGCACCATGATCCAGCGCTCCTCCGGGCCGACGAGACCGGTGGTGTGCAGCACCGGATGCCCCAGGTCGGGGACCGTGACGGCCGCGGGACGGGCAGGGAGCGAGGCGGTCCTCCAGGTGGCGGGTACGGCACCGCCCGAGGCGGGGGCGGTCTTGGCGCACCGGACCGGGGGCGTCGAGCCGTACCCCGACCAGCCCTGCTTGACCGCCCAGGGCCGGGGCACCGCGCGGGGGATGCCGAAGTACTGGTCGAAGCCGTCGGAGCCGCACTGCTCGGCGGCGCGCAGGTGCCCGAGGACGATGTCTCGGACCCTCGGGGCGGCGCGGTCGAGGAGATAGCGGTAGGCGCGGACGACGTCCATCGCGCTGAGCGAGGTGTAGCCCCAGAACCCCGGCTTGTCGGCGGGCGGGGGAGCGGTGTCGGTCAGCCCGAGCCTGCGCGCCGTCCGCTCGACGATCCGGCCCCGGCCGCCCCTGGCCCAGAAGGAGGTGGCCGCGGCGTCGTCGCTGACCCGCAGCATCCTGCCCAGCAGCGCGAGGTCGCGCCGGGGGACGTCGCGGTGCGACTCCAGATAGTCGATCGCGATCAGGATCTTCACCACCGACGCGGAGCGGAACCTCCGGTGCGCGTCGTGCTGGACGGTGACGCGGCCTGTCTTCCGGTCGAGGACGACGTAGCCGGCGCGCACCCCGGCCGGCACGTCCGGCTGGGCGGGTGCCGCCGAGGCGGGGGAGGCGAGGCTCAGCAGGAGCAGGGCGGTCGCGACGATCGTCAGGGGGCGTCTCACCCGCACATGCCTACCAGATCACCGCTCTTCCCGGGCGGTCTCGGGAGACCTCGCCGGCCTGGCGGGTTATCTCCCACCCTAAATGCAACTAAACCTGTAGGAATTACTGGTTTTGGTGTTATCGTCATGACATGTCGGCAGATCATCTCCATCTCGCCGTCGCGCTGGACGGCGCGGGATGGCATCCGGCGGCCTGGCGCGATCCAGCCGCCTCTCCGAAAGAACTGTTCACCGCCGCCTACTGGGCCGGGCTCGTGGCCGAAGCCGAACGAGGACTACTCGACTTCGTCACCATCGAGGACACCCTCGCCCTGCAGACCACCCGCCTCGACGGCCCCGACGGCCGTACCGACCAGGTGCGGGGCCGTTTCGACGCCGTCCTGCTGGCGTCGCGGATCGCCCCGCTGAGCCGGAGCATCGGGCTGGTGCCCACGGCCACGACCACCCACACCGAGCCCTTCCACGTCGCCAGTTCCCTGGCCACCCTCGATTACGTCAGCGGCGGCAGGGCCGGATGGCGGGTGCAGCTGTCGGGCAGGCGCACCGAGGCCGCCCACTTCGGCCGCCGCGACGTCCCGGAGCTCGGGCCCGCGCAGGCCGTCGCGCTTGAGGACCACGCCATCTACCACGAGCTGTTCGGCGAGGCCGGGGACGTCGTGGAGGTCGTGCGCCGCCTCTGGGACAGCTGGGAGGACGACGCGGTGATCCGCGACGTCGGGACCGGCCGCTTCGTCGACCGCGACAAGCTCCACTACGTCGACTACGAGGGGCCCCACTTCAGCGTCAGGGGACCCTCGATCGTCCCGCGACCGCCGCAGGGACAGCCGCCGGTCACCGCGCTGGCCCACTCGCGGCTGCCGTACGAGTTCGCCGCGCGCGGGGTGGACGTCGAGTACATCACGCCGCACGACGGCGACCAGGCGCGCGCCATCGTGGCGGAGATCCGCGAGATCGGCGGCGTCCAGCCGAAGGTCTTCGCCGACCTGGTCGTCTTCCTGGGCGAGACCCCCCAGGCGGCCAAGGACCGCAGGGCCAGGCTGGACGAGCTCGACGGCTCCGAGTACGTCTCGGACGCCGCGATCTTCGCCGGAACCCCGGAGCAACTCGCCGACCTCCTGCTCGACTGGCGCGAGGCCGGCCTTGAGGGCTACCGGCTGCGCCCCGCCGTACTGCCGACGGACCTGAACGCGATCACCCGCGCCCTGGTGCCGGAACTGCGCCGCCGCGGCGCGTTCCGCGACGGGTACGAGGCGGCCACGCTCCGCGGTCACCTCGGGCTCGACCGTCCCGCCAGCCGCTACGCAGGGAGCAGCCGATGAAGCAGGTCATCCTCGCCGCCCACTTCCCGGGGGTGAACAACCAGACGGTCTGGAGCGATCCAGCGGCGGGCAGTCAGATCGACTTCTCCTCCTTCGTCCATCTCGCGCGCACCGCCGAGCGCGGCCGGTTCGACTTCTTCTTCCTCGCCGACGGCCAGCGGCTGCGCGAGCAGCGCGGCAGGATCCACGACCTCGACGTGGTCGGCCGTCCCGACTCGCTCACCGTGCTCGCCGGTCTGGCCGCGGTCACCGACCACCTGGGCCTGGCCGGGACGATCAACGCCACCTTCAACGAGCCCTACGAACTCGCCCGAAAGCTCGCCACCCTCGACCACCTGTCCGGCGGAAGGGCCGCGTGGAACGTGGTCACCTCCTCCGACGCCTTCACGGGGGAGAACTTCCGCAGGGGCGGTTACCTGGACCACTCCGAGCGCTACGCGCGGGCCGCGGAGTTCGTGCGGACCGTGCGCGAGCTGTGGGACTCCTGGACGGCCGAGGACCTCGTCGCCGACCCCGCGACCGGGTTCTTCTCCTCGGCGAACGCGGGCGAGTTCGCCCACCACGGCGAGTTCTTCGACATCGAGGGCCGGTTCAACGTGCCGCGCGCCCCGCAGGGGCACCCGCTGACCATCCAGGCGGGGGACTCCGGCGAGGGCAGGGAGTTCGCCGCCGCCCACGCCGACGCCATCTTCTCCAGGCACGGCACCCTTGAGGACGGCAAGGCCTTCTACCGTGACGTCAAGGCCAGGGTCGTCGCCAACGGCAGGTCGCCCGACTCGCTGAAGGTCCTGCCGGGGGTCACGTTCGCGCTCGGCGACACCGACGCCGAGGCCCAGGAGAACGCCGACCACATCCGGCGCCAGCAGGTCAGCCCGCAGACCGCGATCCTGCTGCTGGAACAGGTCTGGAACCGCGACCTGTCGTCGTACGACCCGGAGGGGCCGCTGCCGGAGATCGACCCGCTCGTCTCCGAGGAGACCATCAGCAGGGGCCGCACCCGGCTGACCAGGGACCCGCTGGAGACGGCCGCGCGGTGGCGGGCACTGGCCGAGGAGAAACGGCTCGGCATCCGCGACCTGATCATCGAGGTCACCGGCAGGCAGTCCTTCATCGGCTCGCCCGCCACGGTCGCCGAGCAGATCAACGCGTTCGTGCAGCAGGACGCCGCCGACGGCTTCATCCTGGTGCCGCACCTCACGCCGACCGGGCTGGACGGCTTCGTTGACGAGGTCGTCCCGTTGCTGCAGGAACGCGGCGTGCTGCGTACCGAGTACGGCACGACCACCCTGCGCGGGCACCTCGGGCTGGAGGGCGGAGCGTGAGGTTCCTCGCCATCACGCTGATCGTCCACGGCCCCCACCCGGTCACCGGTGAGCTGAAGCCGACCAACGCGCGCCTGCGTGAGGTCGTGGACAACGCCGTCCTGGCCGAGGAACTCGGTTTCGACGGCTTCGGCGTCGGCGAACGGCACGAGCGCCCGTTCATCTCCTCCTCCCCGCCGGTCGTGCTGAGCCACATCGCCGCGCGGACGTCCAGGATCAGGCTGTTCACCGCGGTCACCACGCTGAGCCTGCTCGACCCGGTCAGGGCCTTCGAGGACTACTCGACGCTCGACCACCTGTCGGATGGGCGCCTCGAACTGATCATCGGCAAGGGGAACGGCGCCGCGCAGGCCAAGCTCTTCCACGTCACCCCCGAGGACCAGTGGGAACGCAACCGCGAGGGTTACGAGCTGTTCCGCCGCCTGTGGCGGGAGGACAAGGTGACCTGGTCGGGCACCTTCCGGCCGCCGCTGGAGGAGGCCGAGACGTGGCCGCGCCCGCTGCAACGGCCCATCCGCGTCTGGCACGGCAGCGCGACCAGCAAGGAGTCGGTCGAGCTGGCCGCCCTGTACGGTGACCCGCTCTTCTCCGCCAACGTCACCAACCCCGTCGAGCCGTACGCCGAACTGGTCCGCCACTACCGGGAGCGGTGGGAGTTCCACGGCCACGACCCCGCCGACGCCCTCGTCGGGGCGGGCAGCGCGGGTCTCTACGTGGCGAAGAACTCCCAGGAGGCGGTCGAGACCTACCGGCCGATCTTCGACGCCAGGCTGGCCCTGTTCGAGAAGGCCGGGGTCGACCCGGTCTTCCGCACGATCGAGGACGCCGTGGAGCGCAGCTCCATCCTGGTCGGCAGCCCCCAGCAGATCATCGACAAGGTCCACCGCTACCACGAACGGCTCGGGCACGAGGTCATGCACCTGTCCGCCGACGCCGACGGTCTGACGGACGAACAGCACCGGGCCAGCCTTGAGCTCTTCCAGAGCGACGTGGCCCCCGTGCTGCGCAGGGAGATCCCCAGCAGGCCCTTCCCCGGGCACGAGAACCAGCACGAGAGCCGGCACGAAAGGCAGTCATGACCTCGCTGTCCATCCTCGACCTGTCCCCCGTCACCTCAGGAGGCACGGTCGCCGACGCCCTCCGCAACACCGTGGACCTGGCCAGGCGCGCCGAGGAGTTCGGCTACCGGCGTTACTGGCTGGCCGAGCACCACTTCGCCCCGGGAGTGGCAAGCGCGGCGCCCGCCGTGCTCATCGCCCTGGTGGCCGCGGCGACCAGCACGATCAGGGTCGGCTCAGGGGCCGTGCAGCTCGGTCACCAGACGGCGCTGGCCGTGGTCGAGCAGTTCGGCCTGATCGACGCGCTGTACCCGGGCCGGATCGACCTCGGACTCGGCCGTTCCGGGCAGCGCAGGACAGAACTCCTGGCCGAGGCGGGCAGGCCGCCCGCCCCGTCGCGGCCTGCCCGCCTCGTGGACGGGCTGCTCATCCCGGAACCGTTCTCCTTCGCGGCCCTGGCCACCTCCCCGGTCTTCGCGCTGCAGTCCTCGCTGCTGCAGCAGCCGGGGGCGCGGAGCCCGGACTTCGCCGACCAGGTGGACGACATCGCGGCCCTCATCGCCGGGACCTACCGCTCGGAGGACGGCCTGGCCGCGCACGCCGTACCGGGGGAGGGGGCGGGGGTCGAGCTGTGGATCCTGGGCAGCAGCGGCGGCCAGAGCGCCCAGGTCGCCGGGGAAAGGGGTCTGCCGTTCGCGGCCAACTACCACGTCAGCCCGTCCAACGTGCTGGAGGCGGTGCAGGCCTACCGGGAGGCGTTCAAACCGTCCCGGGCCCTGCCCGCGCCGCGTCTGGTCGTCTCCGCGGACGTGGTCGTCGCCGAGGACGACGAGACGGCCCGTGAGCTGGCCTCGCCGTACGGGCTGTGGGTGCGCGGCATCCGCAGGGGCGACGGGGCGATGCCGTTCCCGACGCCCGAGCAGGCCGCGGCCCACGAGTGGACGCAGGAGGACCGTGCCCTGGTCGCGGACCGGGTCACGACGCAGTTCGTCGGCTCGCCGCGGACCGTCGCCGAGCGGCTGCGTGTCCTGCGCGACGTCACCGGCGCCGACGAACTGCTCGTGACCACCATCACCCACGACCACGCCGACCGGGTGCGTTCCTACGAGCTCCTGGCCGAGGAGTGGGCGGCGTCCGGCGGCTGACGGTGCGACCCCGCCGGGTCCGCGAGGGAACCGGCGGGGAGCCCGCCGCCCGGCCTCAGCCGAAGAAGCCCGTCAGGTGTCCGATGACCGCGGCGGGCCGTTCCTCGACGAAGTAGTGGCCCGTCCCGGTCAGCTCGGCGACGCGGACGTCGGTCGCCTGGGTGGGCAGCACCTGGTTCATGTGGGGGTGGAAGGCGCTGTGCGCCAGCCCGAGCGTCGGCGCCGTCACCTTCCCGTACGTCCGATGGTCCTCGATGTCCTGGCCGAACGCCTGATACCAGCTGTTTCCGCCGCGAACGGCGTCGGGAGAGGAATAGGCCTTGGCGTACACGGCGCGGTCACGGTCGCCGATCGCCGACTTGTCCACCAGGAGGTGGTCGAATATCCAGTCGACGAGATATCGGGACCTGCCGGAGACGAGCTGCTCGGGCAGTCCCTGAACCTGGTTGAACGCGAACCACCAGGGAAAGAAGGCCTGCCCCGGCTGGGGCAGCATGCGGAACTCGTAGTAGGAGTCGTCGGGGTGGGTGACGTCGAGCAGCGCCAGTCTCCGGGTCGCCTCGGGGTGGTTCACGGCGAAGCTGAAGGCGATCATGGCGCCGACGTCGTGCCCGGCGATGTTCACCCTGTCGTGGCCGAGCGCGCGCACCAGCTCGCGCACGTCCCGCGCCATGGTCTTCTTGTCGTATCCGGAGGCCGGTTTGCCGGAGCCCCCCATGCCGCGCAGGTCCACGACGATGACCCGGTAGCGGGCGGCGAGCGCGGGCATGACCTTGCGGTACTCCCACCAGGTCTGCGGCCAGCCGGGCAGCAGGACCAGCGGCTCCCCGCTGCCTCCTGACACGTAGTGCAGCCGGACGCCGTTCACCTCGGCGTGCCGGCTGGTGAAGCCGCCGGGCAGGGAACGCGCCAGCTCCGCGTCCGAGGGGACCGCCGGTCCCCGCTCCGCCTGCCCGGTCTCCGCCGCGGACGCCGGGGGCACGGCGCCGCCCGTCGCGGCCAGTGCGATCGCCCCGGCACCCAGCGCCATCGCGTTGCGTCTTCCTAGCGACACCTCGGGAAATCCTCTCCTCGGCCGTTCGATGAATCCCCGATTCAGGCGGACCTTTCGGTTCCGCTGAACGCTTGGGCAGATCATCTCGTATTCGGCCGAGAAGAACACCCCCTAATCCGGGGTATTGTCCTACCCATTTAAGGGTGATACCCGGATAAATGCTGCCATTTATCCTTAAATCCTGATAACAGGGGTGCCGGGTGGAATTTCGTGACGAATGAAACAGGGTACGGCCGCGCCGTGTGGCGTCGCCGTACCCTGTTTCAAGGTTTCAGGGTTCCAGGGTCAGGTGCGGCTGGCGACGGCGGTGATGAGGGGCTGGACCAGGCGAGCGGCCAGCGGGCCGAACGCGGCGAGGATGAGGACGTAGGCGGCGGCCAGCGGGCCGAGGTCGGGGTGCACCCCGGCCGCGACGGCGAGTCCGGCGATCACGATGTTGAACTCGCCTCTCGGGATGAGCGCGATGCCCGCCCGGGCCTGGCCCGCCTTGGCGATCCCGGCCCTGCGGGCGGCGTACGCGCCGGTGAGCAGCTTGGTGACCATGCTGACCAGGGCGAGCAGCGCGGCCAGCCCGGCGACCGGGGCGATCTTGGTCGGGTCGGTCTGCAGGCCGAAGAAGACGAAGAACACCGCGGCGAACAGGTCGCGCAGCGGTGTCAGCAGCGCGTGGGTGTCCTCGGCCAGCTTCCCGGAGAGCGCGATGCCGACCAGGAAGGCGCCGACGGCGGCGGAGACCTGCAGCTGCTGGGCGACCCCGGCGACCAGCAGTGCCAGCCCGACCACCTTCAGCAGCAGCACCTCCGAGTTGGGGCTGGCCACGAAGCTCTCGATGAACCGGCCGAAGCGCAGCGCGATCAGCAGTACGACGCTCACCGTGCCGAGCGCGATCGCCACGGTGACCGCGCCGCCGATGAAGCTCAGCCCGGCCAGCAGCGCGGTGAGGACCGGCAGGTAGATCGCCATGGTCAGGTCCTCGAACACCAGCAGGGAGAGCACCACCGGCGTCTCCCTGTTGCCGATCCATCCCAGGTCGGAAAGGACCTTGGCGGTGATGCCCGAGGAGGTGGCGTAGGTGACCCCGGCCATCGCCACGGCGGCGACCGGGCCCCAGCCGAGCAGCAGCGCCGCGATCGCGCCGGGCGCCGCGTTGAGCGCCAGGTCGACGAACCCGGCGCGCGCGTTGCCCTTCAGGCTGGTCACGAGTTCGTCGGCGTTGTACTCCAGGCCGAGGGTGAGCAACAGGAGGATGACGCCCAGCTCCGCGCCGACGGAGATGAACTCCTCGCTGGTCGCCAGGGGGATGATGCCGCCGGTGCCGAAGGCGAGACCGGCCAGCAGGTACAGGGGGATGGGGGAGATGCCGACACGCAGTGCCAGCGCGCCCAGGACGCCCAGTCCGAGCAGGACGGCGCCGAGCTCAAGCAGAAGGATCGCTGTGTGCACCCGCTGCCCTAACCGTGGGCCAGGATCTCGGAGACCGCGGACGTGCTCTCCGGGCTGCCGACCACGACCACCACGTCCCCGCCGTCGAGCGTGAAGTCGGGGCCGGGGCTGGCGAACACCTGGCCCGCGCGGACCACGGCGACGATGGAGGCGCCGGTGCGGGTGCGGACCCGGGCGTCGCCCATCGGCCTTCCCGCGTACGGCGTGCCCGGCGAGATCGGCAGCTGCAGGCTGACCAGGCCCTCGACCTCCCGGTGCAGGGCGTTGAGGCGCTGCACGATGCGCGGGGCGCCGAGCAGCTCGACCAGCGCGTCGGCCTCCTCGTCGTTCAGCTTCACGGTCTCGCAGGCCCGGTCCGGATCGGCGGGGTCGTAGATCACCAGGTCGCGGCGGCCCGTGCGGTGGGAGACGACTCCGATGCGCCGGCCTGCCCGTGTGGTGAACTCGTGCCGTAGCCCTATCCCCGGCAGCGCCGTCTGTTCGACGTCCACTGTGCCCTTCCTCCACTTTCGCGTAAATCGACGAAATCCTGAACCTATCAACGAACGACATCGGCTCCGGTTCCACGCATAACCCCTATTACCGATTGACTTTGTGAGTTATATGGCCGACGATGGGCGAAACCCCGCCTGCGTGACCGTGGAGGAGACCCCGTGAAGTTCCACTGGTTCCTGCCGACCGCGGGCGACAGCCGGGTCCTCACCGGCGGCGGGCACGGTCTCGGCAGAGGCCACGGCCGCCCGGAGAGCGCGGCCTTCCGCCCGCCGGACATCGAGTACCTCGCCCAGATCGCCCGCTCGGCGGAACAGCTCAGGTTCGAGGCCGTACTGACCCCGACCGGTTCCTGGTGCGAGGACGCCTGGCTGGTCACGGCCGCGCTGACCCGGGAGACCGAACGGCTGAAGTTCCTGGTCGCCTTCCGTCCCGGCCTGCTGTCGCCCACACTGGCCGCGCAGATGGCCGCGACCTACCAGCGCCTGTCCCGTGGCAGGCTGCTGCTCAACGTGGTGACCGGGGGAGAGTCGGCGGAACAGGTCAGGTTCGGCGACCACCTGCCGAAGGACGAGCGCTACGAGCGCACCGGCGAGTTCCTCTCGGTCGTGCGCGGGGCATGGAGCGGCACGCCGTACGACTTCGCGGGCAGGCACTATCAGGTCGAGGGGGCGACCGTCGCCGAGGTGCCCGACCCGGTCCCGGAGATCTACTTCGGCGGTTCTTCGGCGGCGGCGGGGCCCGTCGCGGCCGGGCACGTGGACGTCTACCTGACCTGGGGTGAGCCGCCGGACCAGGTGGCGGGGAAGATCGAGTGGATCCGCGGGCTCGCCGAGGAGCGGGGGCGCACGCTCAGGTTCGGCGTACGGCTGCACGTGATCACCAGGGACACCGAGCGGGAGGCCTGGGCGGAGGCCGAGCGGTTGCTGGCCGCGCTCGACCCGGAGGACATCAGGGCCGCCAGGCGGGCGCTCGGCCGCAGCGAGTCGGTCGGTCAGCAGCGGATGCTCGCCCTGCACGAGGGCTTCGCCGGAGGTACGGCCCGCGACCTGGAGATCCATCCCAACCTGTGGGCCGGGGTCGGCCTGGTCAGGGGAGGCGCGGGGACGGCACTGGTCGGCAGCCACGCCCAGGTGGCCGAACGGATCGAGGAGTACGCGGCGCTGGGCGTCGAGGAGTTCGTGCTGTCCGGCTATCCGCACCTGGAGGAGGCCTACTGGTTCGGCGAGGGGGTGCTCCCCCGGCTGCGCCCGGCCCTGGACGACCTGACGGCGGCCCCGGCCCGCCGCGCCCGCGTCCCCGCCCTGTGACACCCCGCCTCACGGCACTCGGCCTCACCGCCGTGGGCGGCTCGCGGAGGGCCGTGTCCGCCGTGTCCCGGAGCGTGCCCCCTGCCGGCCCCGCGAGGAGGCCCGCGGTGACGGCCGCCCCGGAGGGCGTGACCTGCGGTCGGCGAGCACGTCGGCGACCGCGACCACCAGCGCGGCCAGCACGAAGCCGATGGTGACCAGCAGCGCCGTCCTGAACGCCGTGGCGTGGTCGCCGTGTGAGGAGGCGGTCACGGCGAAGAACACCGAACCGATCGCCGCGATGCCCAGGGCCGTGCCGATCCGCTGGCCGGTCTGCAGCACCCCGCCCGCGGTGCCCGCCTCGGCGACCGGGACCTGGGCCAGGGTGAGCGTCTGGTTCGGTGAGATCACCAGCCCGCTGCCCAGCCCCGCCAGCAGCAGCGGCGCCGCGATCGCCCAGGCGACCCCGGGCCCGGCGTTCAGCCGTACGGCCAGCTCGGTGACGGCCAGCCCGATCACCACCATCACCAGCCCCGCGACCACCAGCGGCCTGCCGAACCTGACGGTGACCCGTCCCCCCAGCATGGAGGCGACCGCCGAGCCCGCGGCGAACGAGGTGCTGGCCAGGCCCGCCTCAAGCGGGGAGTACCCGAGCCCGTTCTGCAGGTAGATGGTGAGGATGAAGAAGATCGAGGTGAACCCGGCGAAGTAGAGCGCCGCGATCAGGGCGCCGAAGGTGTAGGACCGTCTGCCGAACAGCGACAGGTTGACCATCGGTTCGCGGCTCCGCCCGTACCGGCGCTCCCAGAGGGCGAAGAGCCCGATCGTCGCCAGTCCGGCCACGGGCAGCAGCCACCTGCCCGCGCCCCGCCACTGCTGGCCCTCCACGAGCGGCAGCAGGATGAGCACGAGCCCGGCGGCCAGCAGCAGCACCCCGACGGGGTCCATGCTCTTGCGCGAACGTCTCTCCGGCGGGCGGCGCGGGATGTAGCGGTAGGCCAGGGCGATGGCGAGCAGGCCGATCGGCACGTTGACGTAGAAGACGAGGCGCCAGCCGTCGTGTTCGCCGCCCAGGCGGATGAGCAACCCGCCCAGCAGCGGGCCGACCGCGGTCGAGATGCCGATGGTCGCGCCGAGCATGCCGAACGCCCTGCCCCGCTCGGCTCCTCGGAACAGTTGCTGGATCAGCCCGCTGACCTGAGGGTTGACGATGCCGCCCGCCACCCCCTGCACGAGCCTGGCCAGGACCAGCCAGGTCGAGGTCCTGGCGATGCCGGCCGCCGCGCTGGCCAGGGTGAACAGGGCGACGCCGAAGACGAAGACGTTGCGCCTGCCGCGCATGTCGCCGAATCGCCCAGCGGGCACCAGCACCAGGCCGAAGGTGAGCGCGTACCCGGAGACCACCCACTGCAGGTCGCTCTGCGGCGCGCCGAGGCCCGTGCGGATCGCGGGCAGCGCGACGTTGACGATGCTGACGTCGAGCAGGGTCATGAACCCGGAGACCAGGCAGACGGTCAGCGCCTTCCAACGGCGCGGGTCGGCCTCCTCCTCCCGCCACCGGGTGGCCGGTGTCCCGCCGGACCGGGCCTTGGCGCTCATACGCCCCTGTCCCGGCCCGGCGCGGGAGTTCTGCTGCGGAGCATCATGACCGCCTTGGTTCTTGGCCTACCGTGATGGACTTTCCCCACTTAGTGCGACATACCTACCCTTTTCGGGTGGGCCAACCCGCTACCGCGCCCGGCGTGCCTGGGCCCGGTAACGGTCGAGGATGTCCTGGCGGAGGAGATGGCCGAAACCCGCGCCCTCGATGCGCAGGGCGAGTTCGTGCTCGGTCATGCCGAGCGCGGCCGCGGTCTCGGCCAGGTTCCAGCCGCAGGCGGCCAGCCGGGTCAGCAGATGACCGCGCCGGACCTGGTTCTCCGACAGGCGGAACGTCTTGAGGTAGGCGAGCCGGCCCGCGCCGTCGGTGATGAGCTCTCCGATGTGGTTCTCCTGCCGCCGCTCGAAGGACGGCAGGAAGCGGGACAGGAGGTAGCCGTCCATCTCGTAGACGCGCTGGTAGGTGTGGTCCGTCCGCAGCAGCCCGTTCGCCATGACCCCGTCGTGGAAGGACGCCCACTCCTCCTGCCGCTCACGGGCCCGCGCCCGCAGGTCGGCGAGGGAGCCGACCTGCGCGTCCACGATGCGGGCGCGGAAGTCGGGCACCGCCACGCTGTACATCGCGTAGTGGTGGATCAGCTCGCCGTACAGGTCGTGCAGGAGGGTGGTGTGCAGGGCGCGGTAGTCGTCGGGGTGCGGCACCACGAACGCGGAGGCGAGGGCGTCGGCGACGTAGACCAGGACGCCGCACTGGCCGGGGTGGATCTCGAAGATGCGCAGGGCGTCCCGCAGGCCCCTGACCTCGGCGCCGGAGTAGCTCTCCTCGACGCGCGGGGAGAGCCCCTGGTCGATCGCGCGGCGCGACCACTCCTCCCACGCGATCTCCGGCCCGCCGAAGTGCAGCGACAGGTAGCCCTCAAGCGCCAGGTGCAGGGGCAGGAAGCGCAGCCGGTTCCTGCCGGTCCTGCGGGCCATGCGGCGGTGGAAGTGCAGCGGCATCCCGCTGGGCACGTGGTCGCGCTCCGCCGGTCCCCGCAGCTGGGTGCCGTACGCCGCGGCGGGGGAGCCGTCGCGCGTCCAGTCCGCCACGAACCCGTGCGGGATGTAGGAGAGGTACGCGGCCCGCGGGGTCACCTCGACGAGGCCGAACTCCTCCTCGTATATCTGGGCGGACAGCCGCAGGTCCTCGATCGGCTCCTGACGGACCAGCGGGACGAGCCGTACGCCGCCCCAGACCTGCGCGGGGCGGGTGGACAACCCGGTGAGGGTGAGAGCCGTCATGTGTCCCCCAGGAGGAAGCCTTCGACACGGCGTGCCAGGTGGGCGCGCAGCTCGGGGAGCCCGGTGCGTCCGTCCGCGAACTGGGCCAGCTCCACCAGGGCGAGGAGGTTCTCGGCGTCGCGGATCCCGGCGGTCGGGACGGTCGGCGCCAGCCGCCGCACGTCGAAGTCGGCGGCGTCGTAGACCGGGTTGAGATGCGTGACGGCGCAGGTGTGATGCGGGTCGAGCCGGGTGCGCCAGATCCGCAGCACCTCCTCCGCGAGTCCCGGCGGTGAGTTGTCCCATCCGTCGGAGACGACGATGAGGCGTTCCGGCCGGAGTTCGAGGCCGTCGAGGACGCGCTCGCCGAGGGGCGTGGCCCCGTGCGGATGGACGAGCAGCGCGTCCTGGCGGCCGGAGAGCCACAGCGGCGTGTACTCGCGGGCCAGCGCCTCCAGCAGGAAGTGACAGGCGAGCGCGACGGCGAGCGGACGCCGGCGCTTGTGACCCGACCCGTAGGTGGAGAAGCTGTCGTCGAGGACGGCGGCCACCGTCCCCCAGCTCCCGGCCTGCCCGCCCGCGGCCCGGCGGGCCGCCGCGCGCAGTGCCCCGGTCAGCTCGGTACGGCGGCGCGCGCGCTCGTCCAGGGAGAGGGAGAGCACGTACGACGCCAGCCGGGTCAGCGGCATCGTGGTCAGGTCGGCCCGCACCGCCTCGGCTCCCAGGCCGCGTGCCGACTCCTGAAGCCGCAGGCGCTCCAGCCGGGTGAGCCGGGGCGCGATGCGCTCAAGGAAGGCGGCACGCGGGATGCGGTGTTTCGCCGCGAACCCCTCCGCCACCGTGTAGGGCAGCCCGTACAGCGCGGCCTGCTCGTAGTGGGCCCTGCGCCACGTCTCCAGGATCGGCGTCGCGTAGGCGGCCCTCCTGCGCGGAGTGAACAGGAACGGTCCCAGCTCCCCTTCCGGCCGCAGGTGGGCGTGCCGGACCACGTCCTTGACGGCGCCGCGGTACTTCACCGCGTCGAACGCGAGGTCGGGGCGGGCGGCCAGCCAGTCCCGCATGATCGCCCTGGTACGCCGGTTGTTGACCTTGGCGCGGCGCAGCGCGCGGAACAGCCCGTAGACCCGGGGCGGCGGCAGCAGGGCCAGCCGCCGGGCGATCAGCCGTCCCTCTGCGCGGCGCTGTTCCGGATCCGCCTCCGCCGCCGTGGTCAGCAGGTTTTTTGCGATCATCACGGCGTTGTGGTCGTTGACGTCCAGGGCGAGGGTGGCGGTGTACAGATCGCGGTAGTTGCCCAGCAGGTAACGGTGCAGGAAGTCGAGCGAGAGGCTCTGTTCCTCCGCGCCGGAGTGGAACTCACGCTGGCCGGTCGAGGTGATCGCCGCGTTCACGAACAGCAGGACGTCGTCGGCGGCGATCAGGTCCGCGCTGGTTTCGACGTGGGTGTCGATCGTCGCCTCCGGGTCCGATGCCGAGGCCGGCCGGGGAATGAGGGCGCGAACTGCGAATCATCGCTTCAAATGCGGGTTCCGGAAGTCGCGCCGGAGTCCCACGGCCGGCGCTGGAAGCGTAACAGCGTAATTAACGATCTATCAGCTCATTTTTCAGGGCATCTCCGGACACAGATACGGCGGGCGGTTGTGGCCGCCCGCCGTACTGTCACCCGGTTTCCTGGTTGGTTCCGGTGGATCGATCAGAACCGTTCAGCCGGTTCGGATCCTCTGCTCAGATCTTCTGCCAGAGAGCGGGGACGTTCGGCGGCTCCCAGCCGGGGTAGGCCGTGTGTCCCTGGATGCAGCGGTAGCTGGAGCCGCCGTAGGTGACGACGTCACCGGTCGCGTAGGTCTTCCAGGCCGCCCACTCGGTGCCACTCTGGCCGCCGTTCACGGTCAGGGAGATGGTGGCCGTGTGGGTCACGTTCCCGCTGCCGGTGATCGTGATGGTGTAGGTGCCGGTCGGGGTCGTGGACGAGGTGGCCACGTTGACCGTCGAGCTGCCGGGCACGGAGACCGTGGACGGGCTGAAGGACACGGTGGTGCCCGCGGGGGCGCCGGAGGCGCTCAGCGAGACCGACTGCGAGTTGCCGGAGACGAGCTGGGTGTTCAGCGTCGTCGAGGCCGAGGCGCCGGGCTGGACGGTCAGCGAGCTCGGGTTGACCGAGATCGAGTAGTCGTCCGTCGGAGGCTGGCCGCCGACCGTGAGCCTGAAGGTGGCCGACTTGGCGCCGCTGGCCGCGTTGCCGTTCAGGGTGATGGTGTAGGTACCCGACGGGGTCGAGGGGGAGGTGGAGATGGTGACCGTCGAGTTACCGGGGACGGAGACCGTGGACGGGCTGAAGGACACGGTGGTGCCCGCGGGGGCGCCGGAGGCGCTCAGCGAGACCGACTGCGAGCTGCCGGAGACGAGCTGGGTGCTCAGCGTCGCCGTGGTCGAGGAACCCGCCTGCACGGTGGCCGAGGAGGGGCTGACCGACAGCGAGTAGTCGTTGGAGGGAGCGTCGCTGACGCCCAGCTTCCACACGGCGTTCGCGATCGCGTCGGCGTTGACGTCCAGCGCGGTCACGTTGATGTTGCTGGTGGTGTCGCAGGAGGAGTGGTAGCAGCGGTCGAAGGCCTGGCCCGCCTGGCCGCCCCACTTGGCCGCCTGCGCCGAGGACTTGCGGGTCTCGGCACCGGTGAAGACGCCGCCGACCTTCACGCCCGCGTTCTTGAAGGCGGTGTGGTCGCTGCGGCCGTCGCCCTCGGTCTCGATCTCGGTCGGGATGTTCTTGCTGGCGTAGAAGTCGTTGAAGACCTTCTGGATCGCCGGAACGTCGTCGTAGACGAAGTAGCCCGGGTTGGGCGAGGCGGTCATGTCGAAGTTGAGGTAGGTGTCCACCCCGTTCGCGCCGCCGTTCTGCACGTAGTACCTGGAGCCGACCAGGCCGAGCTCCTCGGCACCCCACCACGCCAGGCGCAGGTGCTTGTTGAGGTTGGGCTTGAGGCTGGCCACGTTCAGGGCCAGCTCAAGCAGGGTGGCCGAACCGGAACCGTTGTCGTTGATGCCGGGTCCGGCCGTCACGCTGTCCAGGTGGCTGCCCAGCATGAGGGTGGGGCTGGCGGGACCGGACGGCCAGTTGGCGATCAGGTTGTAGTGGGTCCGGCCGTTGTAGCTGAAGCTCTGGGTCTGCGTGGTGTAACCCACCGCCTCCAGCTTGTTCTTCACGTAGTTCAGCGACGCCGTGTAGCCGGAGGAACCGGACGAGCGGTTTCCGCCGTTGCTGTTGGCGATCGACTGGAACTGCTGCAGGTGCGCCTGGATGTTGCTCACGGACAGATCAGGTGCCGCGAGTGCGGCGCTGTTGCCCGCCGCGGGGGCCGCGACGGCGGTTGTGGCGCTCGCCACGGACGATGCGGCCATGGCGACGGCGGCCAGTACGGCGACCGCGCCTAACTTGACCTTGGGATTCACGCGGGGTGACTCCTCTCGGTGTCCCTTGGGGGGTTTGAGGGATGCAAGGAGCCCTGACGGTTTGGGCTGGACCAAAGCTCACACTCCGGGGACCGGGTGGAGTACCCCACGAATGTGGATAACTTGGAGATATGGTCGGCCAAACCTGGCAGGAAAGGGATATGGTCGTCTAGACCGGCGGAGAAAGCGGCACGTGGCGCCTCAGCCAGGAGGCATAGACCGGTGCGCGCCGTACCTCGGACCAGTAGGTCTTGGTCACCGCCTGAACCAGGTCGGGCCCGTGCCTGGCGATGGGGCCGTGTTCGGTCCAGCCGATCATGTGCCGGAACCGCAGCGGGGTTCCGGCGAGCGGCCGGATGACGATACCCGGATAGCCCTTGCTGGTCGCCTGGAACATGCCCACACAGCGTCCCGCGGCGATCAGGTCGATGGCGAGGCTGAGGTCGGCGGAGTAGGCGATCTTCGGTGCGAAGCCCTGCCGGGCGCAGGCCGCCCAGAAGTGCTCCCTGTGACCGGATTCGGCCAGCGCGTGCAGGGTCCAGTCCTCGCAGGCCAGATCGCGCAACTCCACCTCCTCCCGCTGGGCGAGCGGGTGGGTGGCGGCCAGGCCGACGAAGATCGGTTCGACGGCGACACCCGCGTACACCACTCCGGGGGGCGGGGTGAGCTCGTGCCCCGGATAGTCCCCGAGCGTGGCGAGTTCGAGCCGCTCGGACTCCAGCAGCCCGGGCAGCAGGTCCATGGCCTCCTCGGTGCGGACGGTGATGTCCGCTCCGGCCAGCAGTTCATGGAGGCACTTGATGACGTTTATCGCGAGATGGCTGGACATACAGCCCACTCGGATTTTGAGCTTCTCCGCGGCCTGTTCGGCGTAGCGCATGCCGTCACGCCGGAGCTCGTCGAAGGCCGGCAGCAGGGAGCGTGAACGGACCAGCACCCACATGCCGAGCTGTGTGGGCCGTGCTCCTTCCCGGCCCCGCTCGAACAGCGGTCCACCGAACATGCGTTCGATGCGTCGCAGCTGTGTGGCGAGCGCAGGCTGCGACATCTTGAGGGCTGCCGCCGCCTTGGAAATGCTGCCCGAGTCGGCGATCGCACAGATCGCCCGTAAATGACGCACTTCTAGGTCCACACCGGAAGGTTAATAGTAAAGAACCTTTCCGGTAAGGCCCAACTTTGTTGCGCGCCGTTTTCGTGGGCCGTATATCGGCGTCTGTGCAGCGTGTGGCGTCGGGGGGCCGCATACCAAATCGCATATGACGGCTCGATATGGAGTCCCTGTAAGGAACAAAAGGGACATTTTCACAGCCTGTCAGGCTGGTGAACGGCGTTGGACCACGCCCCGGGGACGGATGGGACCGGATGGGGGACGGGCGTCTCGGTGAGGCCGATCCTACGGTGCAGGCGGCGAAGAGGCGCGGGCGCCCACCAGTTGGCTCTTCCCGTCAGCCGCATCAGGGCGGGCACCAGAACCGCGCGGATCACCGTGGCGTCGACCGCGACGGTCAGCGCCATGCCGATGCCGAGTTCCTTGAGGAAGACGACCCCGCTCGTCGCGTAGGTGGCGAACGACAACGCGAGGATCACCGCGGCCGCGGTCACCAGCGGGGCGCCGCGGGAGACACCGGCCACGACCGAGCCGCGCGGGTCACCGGTGCGCTCGTACTCCTCCTTGATCCGGGCCAGCAGGAGGATCTCGTAGTCCATCGACAGGCCGTAGGCGACGCAGAACATCAGGATGGGGATGCTCGGCTCGATCGAACCGGTCGGGGTGAAGGCGAGCGGGCCCGCCAGGTGGCCGTCCTGGAAGACCCACACCAGTGCGCCGAACATCACCGACAGGCTCACCAGGTTGAGCAGCGAGGTCTTCAGCGGGGCGACGACGCTGCCGGTCATCAGGAAGAGCACGACGAGGGTCACCAGCACGATCAGCGCCGCGACCAGCGGAAGACGGCCCGCGACGCCGTCGTGGTAGTCGGTCATCTCGGCGGGTGAGCCGCCGACGAGCACCTCGAAGGGCGCGGGCACCGCGCGTACGGCCCGAATCAGGTCGCCCGCGCCGGACTCCAGCCGCGCGGAGGAGGGCACGACGGAAAGCCAGGTTCCGCCACGGCCGTCGTGTGCGGTGAACCGCGCCGGGGCGGGGTCACCGGTCCTGCGCCCGCCGCCGAAGGTCCCGGCGGCCGAGTCGACGCGCACCACGCCCTCAAGCCGGGACAGGGCCGCGGCGTACGGCCCGGCCGCCGCGGCGTCGCCGGTGGGGGCGACGACCCGCAGGGCGTCGGCGTCCTCGGCGGCGAACCCCGTGCGGACCTGGTCGTACAGCAGGCGTGCCGGGGCCGAGGCGGGCAGTACCCGGTCGTCGGGCGCTCCGAAGCGCAGGCCGAGGAACGGCGCGCCGAGCAGGCCGAGGACGAGCAGCGCGGCGCCGCCGGAGATCAGGGGGTGCCGGGTCACCGCCAGCGCGGCGCCGTACCAGAGGGAGGAGGAAGAGGGGGCCGGTCGGCGGCGCTCGACACGGGAGCCGAGCAGGACGAGCGCGGCGGGCAGCACGACCAGCGCGGCGGCCACGGCGGCGAGGACGACCGCGATCCCGGCGTAGCCGAAGGAGGCGAGGAAGGGAAAGGGGAAGACCAGCAGCACCGCCAGGGAGGCCGCGACGGTCAGGCCGCTGAACAGCACCGTACGGCCCGCGGTGCGCACGGTCGTGGCGACGGCGGCGCGGACCGGCGCGCCGCCGAGCCGCTCCTCCCGGAACCGGAAGATCATGAACAGGCCGTAGTCGACGCCCAGGCCCATGCCCATGACCAGGCAGACGTTGGCGGCGAAGGTGGAGACCTCGGCGAAGCCGAGCACCCCGCGCAGCAGCGCCAGCGATCCGGCCACGGCGAGCAGCCCGGCGCCGAGGGTGAGCAGCGCGGCGGCCAGGCGCCGGTAGACCCACCACAGCGCCAGCAGCACCATCGGCACGATGATCAGCTCGGCACGGGTGAAGTCGCTCCGCGACTCCTCCATCACCTGGCGGAACACCTCGTCGCCGCCGCCGACCTCGACCCTGACCGGGCCGGACGGGCCGGTGAAGGCCCGCGCCAGGCCGGGCAGGACGTCACGACGCACGTGGTCGGCGCTGCCGGGCACCCAGGCGAGGACGAGCGCGCCACGGGCGTCGCGGCTGCGCAGGGTGTCCTGGCCCGTGGTCCAGTACGACCAGACGTCACCGGCGCCGGGATGGGCGGCGAGCCTTCGGGTGAGGTCGCGACCGGCCGCGGCGACGCGGGGGTCGTCAACGGTGCCCTCGCGGGCGGTCACCAGGAGCGCGACGTTCGGCACCCCGGTTCCGAAGCGCTCGGCCAGGACGTCGCGGGCTCGCGCCGACTCCGAGCCGGGTGCCTCGAACCGGTTGAGGGACAGCCGTGTCATGGTCCCCGAGGCCAGGAGGGCCGCCACGACGGCGGCGATCACCCCGGCCGCGACCAGCCATGCCGGGCGCCTGGTCACGAGACCGGCGAGTCTGCTGAGCATGGATTCCCCCGGTGAAGTATTTTTACGAGTAGTCGCTCGCATCAAGCGAAGATTACGAGTGATTGCTCGTGTTTTTCAAGCGGGGTTCGAGAGAAAGGAGGCCGATGGCCGAGACGACGGAGGATCCACGGCCGCGCAGACGACAGGCACGCGGGGAACGGCGCATGGCGGAGATCCTCGCCGCGGCGGCCACGGTGTTCGCCCGGCTGGGGTACGAGGCCGCGACCACCAACAAGATCGCGGCGGAGGCCGGGATCTCACCGGGCTCGCTGTACCAGTTCTTCACCAACAAGGAGGCCATCGCGCGGGCCCTCGTCCAGGACTACCTCCTGGAGCTGGGACGGGCTCACCGTGGCGCGCTCGACCTCGCCGACCCCGCGGGGCTCGGTCTCGTGGAGCTGGTCGACCGGGCCGTCGATCCGATCGTGGCCTTCAACCTCGCCCATCCCGGCTTCAAGGCGCTGTTCGCGCGCCCCGACATGCCGCCCGAACTGGCCGCCGCGCTCGCGCCGCTCCAGACGGCGTTGCGGGCACGCGTCGAGCAGATCATCGGGGAGCTGGCGCCGCACCGGGACGGCACCGAGCGCGCCCGTGCCGCGCTGACCTGCGTGCACATCGTGCAGGGGGTGATCTCGCTGATCACCTCGGCGGACCCGGCCGAGCGTCCCCCGCTGACCGGGGAACTGAAACGGGCGCTGTGCGGCTACCTGGAGTCGCTGGTCGCGCGCCCGTGACCGCTCACTCCGTGGCGTGCTGCCAGTAGGGGTCGCGGTAGAGGACGACGGTGGTGCCGCGCAGGAGTTCGTCGGGGGCGGAGACCAGGACGAGTTCGCCGTTGGCCTCAAGCCCACGCAGGACGTCGCGGACGCGGGGGCCGACCGGCAGCCGGCCGACGGGCAGTTCGAGGGTCGCGCGTACGGCGTCCGCGACCTGGGAGAGCCGGAAGGGCTCGGTCAGCGGGGTGATCAGCTTGCGGACGAGCTCCACGGTGATCACGGCTTCGGCCTCGGCGTAGGCGAGTTCCCAGCTGAGCTGCGCCTTGCGTTTGCCGGTTCCCGCGCACGAGGTGCAGGGCTGGGAGAAGTTCGGGGTGATCTGCTCCGTCGTGGTGCCCAGGCAGGTGGTGCACTGGTTGGTTTCCATGGCGTGCAGTTCGGCGGCGTCGCGGTCGGCCAGGTGTTTGCCGCACAGGCACAGGTAGCGTCTGAACCCGCCACGAACCACGAGGAGATCGTCGGCGTCGTCCGGAATCTCGTCCCACAGCGTGGTCATGGTGTGTTTTTTCATGATTTTGTGACTCTATCCACCTCAGCTCGTCTGACGCAGTTCAACGGGGACCACCCGCGTGGGCGTGTTCCACAGCCATTCCTCGGTGATGTAGGTCGCGGTCAGCAGCGTCATCAGGGCCAGGGCCCGCTCCGTCGAGGTGGACGGGTGCGCCCCGCAGTCGCCGAACCGGCACATCCACAGCTCGACCGGACTGTCGTCGCCGAGCTGTTCGTGCACCGACGGCCTGGCCACGCTGACGCCGTCCCGCCATATGTCGATCGAGCCGCTGGTCAGCGGAAAGCCCCCGGCGAGGACTCCGCCGCCCGAGGTGACGCGGCGGGCGACGGCGTCGTGCACCGGCAGTATGCCCTCGGCCTGGAAGAGCACGACGCCACCGCCGGGAGGGCTCGCGATCCGCACGGTCTCAAGGGGGGACTCGCGCTCGGCCAGCCGCAGTTCCCCGCCCCTGATCGGCGGGCACCACTCGGGCACCGCCCCCAGGCGGCGGACCACCTCCTCCTCGGTGACGCCGCCGACGAACGCGATGCAGAACTCCTCGTGGTAGTCCTCGTAGGAGAACATCATCTCGTCCACGGTCTCCTGGATCTCCCGCAGGTTCGGGCCGATCCGGGGAGCGCCGGGCAGGTGGGCGAAGAGGTCGGCCAGTTCGGTGAAGAGCGCCTGGAGGCCGGGGGAACGTCCGGCGATGCACGGCCTCCACGGGTCGGCGCCCGCCGCCAGCAGCAGCCTGACCGCCTCGTCCTGGCCGTGCCGTACGGCCTCCCAGAGGGGGGTCACCCCGTCGCCGTCGGTCGCGTCGACCCGCGCCCCCGCGGCCAGCAGCAGCCCGATCACCCGGACCGCGCCCTCCTGGGCGGCCTGGTGCAGGGGCGTCGAGTCCAGCCAGGGAAGCCGTTGCCCGGGGTCGAAACCCTCGGCCAGCCGTTCGCGGATCTCCTTCAGGTTCGTGTCGCTCCACGCGCCGGTGATCTCACTCCACTCGATGTCGCCCACTGTCACCCCATCTCTTCGCGATGACAGGATCAAATCACTCGAAGGCGACATTTTCGATCAAACCCATACGTGACAACCGGTCAGAGATCCGAGTCGTCTCCGGCAGGCGGTGCCGGGGGGTCAGGGCGAGAACGTTGTGACAGGCGGTTTCGAGGTCCACGCGGTGGCCGACCGAGACGAAGACCGGTTTGACGCCGTCCCGGGTGCGCAGCACGCGTCCGACCACCTCGCCGTCGAGGACCAGGTCGCTCCACGATCCCCGCGTGGTGCCCGGAGCCGAGTACGAGCCGACGAAGGCGGTCTTCCCGACGCCGATCGTGGGCAGGCCGGTCAGCACCCCCAGGTGACAGGCCAGGCCGAACCTGCGGGGATGGGCCAGGCCGTAGCCGTCGCAGACGACGAGGTCGGGCGGAGCGCTCAGCCGTCCGAGTGCCTCGACGAGCGCGGGCATCTCCCGGAAGGCGAGCAGCCCCGGCACGTAGTCGAAGGCCACCCGGCCGCCGACGACGACCTGCTCGACGACCTCCAGCGTCGTCCCGTCCAGTACGGCCACGGCCGCCGAGAGCCGTTCCCCCTCGTAGGCCACGTCCACCCCGGCGACCCTGGCGGGCCGCAGCGGGCCGGGACCCGTCAGGTCGACCAGTGGCCGCAGCTCGTCCTGGATCGCCTCGGCTTCGGCGACGGTGCGGGGCGTTCGTGCCTTCATATACACATGATCGCTATTTTTGACGCGTGACGCCGTACTCCAGGGCGGGACATCCCAGGACGCGAGGGAGAGTGACATGTCAGTTCTTGTGGCGTTCAGCGTGACTCCGATCGGCACCGGGGAGGACGTCGGGGAGCTCGTCGCCGAGGCCGTACGGGTCGTACGCGCCTCGGGACTGCCGAACCGGACGGACGCGATGTTCACCACCGTCGAGGGGGCGAACTGGGAGGAGGTCATGGCCGTGGTGCGGGACGCGGTCGCCGCGGTCGAGGCCCGGTGCGGACGGGTCAGCCTCGTGCTCAAGGCCGACATCCGCCGGGGCCGGGACGGCGGTCTCGACGCCAAGGTCGCCACCGTCGAGGACTATCTCGCCTGACACCCCGCGGGGGAGGAGTGGCGCCGGACCGTCGAGCGGACCGTGGTCACCGTCAGCAGCAGGGTCACCAGCGAGGCCACCGCGAGCAGGGCCAGGCTCAGGCCGTAGGAGCCGAGCCTGCCGTAGTCGAGTCCCATCACCAGTGGCGGGACGAACCCGCCCAGGCCGCCCGCCGCGCCGACCAGGCCGGTGATCGAGCCGACCAGATCGGCCGGGGCGACCAGGGTGACCAGGGCGAAGGTGGCCCCGCTGCCCGTGCCGAAGGCCGCGGCCATGGTCAGAAAGGCGACCGTGCCGGTGAGCGCGAGGGACGGGGTGAACGCCTGCGTCGTGGCGCAGACGGCGAGCACGGCGAAGACCGTGACCAGGACGGGAAGCGGTCCCGAACGGTCGGACAGCCAGCCGCCCAGGGGACGCGCCAGAACCGCGACGAGCACGAACCCGGCCATCCTGCGGGCGGCGTCCGCCTGTTCGAGGCCGTAGGCCGTCTGCAGGTAGACCGGCAGGTAGACCGAGAACGCGACGTATCCGCCGAAGGCCACCGCGTACAGGACGGACGCCTGCCAGGTGATCGGCAGCCGCAGCGCGGCGGCCATGCCCGACGACCCCGAGGGCGCAGAAGAGGGCCGTGCCCTCATCGGGGTGCGGGCCGTGTGCCCGGGAGGGTGCCGCAGGACGAGACAGGCGACGACGGCGTAACAGGTCAGCACGCCCGCCGTGAGCAGGAAGGGCGCCGAGGGGCCGCCCGCCTGGGTCAGCCCGACCGTGGTCAGGGCGCTGATCGCCGTGCCGCCCATGCCGATCCCGAAGACGCCGACGGCCAGGCCACGGCGCTCTGGCGGGAACCAGGAGGCGACGAAGGGCACGCCGACGGCGAAGATCGTCCCGGCGACGCCGAGGCAGAGCCCGCCGGCCAGCAGCGCCGCCAGTGACCGCTGCCCGGCCAGGCCGACGAACAGGACCGGCGGTACGGCGGCGGCCGAGACGAGCGGGAAGGTCACCCTGCCGCCGAGCCGGTCGGTGAGGGCTCCGACGGGAATCCGGCCGAGGGAGCCGATGACCACCGGAACCGCCACCAGCAGCGCCTGCTGGGAGGCCGACAGGGAGAGCGTCCGCTTGAACTGCGGGCCGAGCGGGCTGAGCAGCGCCCATGCCCAGAAGTTCACCGTGAACCCCGTCGTGGCGACCGCGAGCATCAGCGCGGGGCGGTGAGCGCGGCCGCTCGCATCGGTCCGTACATCGTTCGATTTCATCGCCCATCCTTGTTGCGCTGGTTTGTGCACAGATGAGGTGGTCGTGAATCCCGTCATTTCTGACGAGTGAACGTGTTCCTGGATAATCCGGACCGCACTGTCCGGTGGAGAAGGCCGGCGGATCGCCGAGGCGGAGCAGAGCGATCCGCTGCCGAGGCGGAGCGTATCAGCTGGAATGAGGCCACGCTCCCCCTGCAAGGACCTTCACCTCCAAAAAGGACGCCGAAAGGCCGGAGGTCTCCGCGGCCGTACCGGGAACACCGGCCGGGGCTTCGCGAGTTAGGGGATCGGAGTCGTTTCTGGAGTGTTGTGAGGGTGTGGGCGAATGGCGGGAAACGGGCGGGCCGGGCGTCTGGTCGCGGGCGGGCTGGCGCTGGCGGCCGTGGGGTGGGCGCTGCGGGACGTCCCGGCCGCGCTCGGCGGCGGGGCGGCGGGCGAGCGGCTGGAGCGGATGCGCCGCTCACCGAGGTTCCGTGACGGCGCCTTCCACAACTCCGTCCCGGGTACGGCGATGCCGAGGGGCGACCTGGTGAAGCTCCTGGGCGAACTGCTTCGCGACCGTGACGGGCGCCGTCCTCCGGGGCGTGTCCCGGTGGTGGGCTCCCCCCTGGTCCCGCCGTCCGAGGACGGTCTCAGTGCCCTGTGGTACGGCCACGCCACGACGCTGGTCGAGATCGAGGGGCGGCGGGTGCTGTTCGACCCGGTGTGGAGCGAGCGGTGCTCCCCGGCGCCGGTCGGGGGCCCCAGACGGCTGCACCCGATGCCCGCGTCGCTGGTCGGCCTGCCCGCCCTGGACGCGGTGGTGATCTCGCACGACCACTACGACCACCTCGACATGGCGACGGTCCGCGCGCTCACCGCCCTGCAGCGGGCCCCCTTCCTGGTCCCGCTGGGCATCGGCGCGCACCTGGAGCGCTGGGGTGTGCCCGGGGAGCGGATCGTCGAGCTCGACTGGGAGGAGGAGACGCGGGTGGCGGGCCTGCGCTTCGTCGCGACCGCCGCCCGGCACTTCTCCGGGCGCACCCTGAGGCGTGACACGACGCTGTGGGGGTCGTGGGTGGTCGCGGGGGAGCGGCACCGGGTCTTCTACGCCGGAGACTCCGGATACTTCGACGGCTACGCGGGGATCGGCGCCGCGCACGGTCCCTTCGACCTGACGCTCATGCCCGTCGGGGCCTACAGCCCGAACTGGCCGGACATTCACATGAACCCGGAGGAGGCGGTGCGGGCCCACCTCGACCTGGGCGGCGAGCTGCTCCTGCCCGTGCACTGGGCGAGTTTCACCCTGGCCTTCCATCCGTGGGCGGAGCCCGCCGACCGTCTGTGGCGCGAGGCCAAGGCCAGGGACGTCCGCGTGGTCGTCCCGCGTCCCGGCGAGCGGATCGACGTCGGCGACGCTCCCGCCCCGGACGGCTGGTGGGAGCTGCTGGGCGGGTGACCTTTACCCCGGCCAACCGGCCGGGGTGTGGATTTGGTAGTTTCCGGACCGTTCCATGAAGAATCTGAGAGTCTTCTGGAACGGTGCAGAACCTCACGTGACAGGTGATGCCTGGCTTACCGCTGAGAATATGATGGGTCATCCTTTATCGTTCTATGGGCCGGTGACGGCCGTGCCTTCAGGCAGGGTGGCCCATGTGATCTGCCTGGGGGGACAGTGCCGGTGTTCCGCATGCGCGTGGTGAGGTCACCGATGCGATGAGCGTCGGCACCGGACCCGCGAGGCGCGCCCTCTACGACTACGAGCGGTTCAGCAGGCTGGCCGGGCCGATGACCGAGCCCGACCCCGGCGAGCCGTACCGGGTTCGCTACCGCTCACTGCTGGCGGGCGAGCCGCACCGGGTGCGCGCGGTGCTGCTGATGGTCGCCGCGCTGCTGGTCGAGTTCACCCTGATGGTCTGGCTGCTGCTGCCCGCTCACTGGACGGAGCGTCCGGACCCCTACGGCGGGCTCCCGTGGTACCTGCCGGTCGCCGACCGGGTCATGCTCGTGGCGATCGCCCTCATCGAACTGTTCCGGCTGGTCAGCGTGGTCTCCAACGTCCACGCCATGCTCGCGGCCAGGGACCCGGTACCGGTGAGGCCGGAGCCCGGCGGCAGGGTCGCCTTCATCACCACCTGCGTGCCGGGCAAGGAGCCGCTGGAGATGGTCAGGCGTACCCTGACCGCGGCGCTGAAGATCCGTCACCAGGGCGTGTTCGACGTGTGGCTGCTGGACGAGGGCGACGATCCGGAGATCCACGAGCTGTGTGACTGGCTGGGCGCGCACCACTTCACCCGCAAGGGCGTGCCCGAGTGGAACCAGCCGAGGGGGCCCTTCAGGGCGAGGACCAAGCACGGCAACTACAACAGCTGGCTGGCCGCCCACGGCGACGACTACGACTTCTTCGTCTCGGTGGACACCGACCACGTGCCGTTGCCGGAGTTCTGCGAACGCATGCTCGGCTACTTCCGTGACCCCACGGTCGCCTTCGTCGTCGGCCCCCAGGTCTACGGCAACTACACCCTCGGCGTCACCAAGGCGGCCGAGAGCCAGCAGTTCCTCTTCCACTCCCTGATCCAGCGCGCGGGCAACCGGTACGGCGCGCCGATGTTCGTCGGCACCAACAACGCCGTGCGGATCAGGGCGCTCAAGCAGATCGGCGGACTGTACGACTCGATCACCGAGGACATGGCGACCGGCATCGAGTTCCACCGCGCCCGCGACCCGGAGACGGGACGGCGCTGGACGTCGGTCTACACCCCCGACGTACTGGCCGTCGGAGAGGGGCCGACGTCGTGGACCGACTTCTTCAGCCAGCAGCTGCGCTGGAGCCGGGGCACCTACGAGACGTTGCTGACCCAGTTCTGGCGGGCCGTCCCGCGTCTGTCGCCCGGCAGGCTGTTCAACTACACGCTGATGGTGACGTTCTACCCCATGTCCGCGCTCAACTGGCTGCTGGCCGGGCTGAGCGCCGTGCTGTTCATGGCGGTCGGCGGCTCGGGCGTGACCGTGCCGATGGACATGTGGCTCATGCTGTACGGCGACGCCGCGCTGCTGCAGATCATGCTCTACACCTGGAACCGCAGGCACAACGTCAGCCCGCACGAGCCCGAGGGCTCCTCCGGCGTCGCCGGGATGGTGATGTCGGCCCTGTCCGCGCCCATCTACGTGGCCTCGCTCGCCGGGGCCGCGCTGCGGCGCCCCAGCCGGTTCGTGGTCACCCCGAAGGGCGACTCGGCCAGTCCGGACCAGGTCGCGACCTTCCGCATCCACCTGTGGTGGGCGGCGGTGTTCGGCGGGGGCCTGCTGCTCAACGTCTTCTGGACCGGCCACCTGCACGTGGCCATGACCCTCTGGGGGGTTCTCGCCCTCGTGATCTGCCTGGGGCCCATGGCCGCCTGGGCGTGGACCTCTAGGAGAGGCCGATGAGCAGGCTGCGCAAGAACCTGGTCGTTGCCGCGATCGTGACCGTCGTCGTGGGGGTCAACCTGCCGGCCGTCGCGGGGTTCGCCTACCGGGAGTGGCACGACTACCGGATCAACCGGGACGACTACAAGGCGAGCCACGGCCACTGGAGCTTCCTGAACATCCCCGAGCGGTTCAAGGTGAACGCCATCCACGCGGCGCTGCTGCACACCGGCAAGGTGCTCATCGTCGCGGGCTCCGGCAACAACATCGTCAACTTCGACAAGGGCACCTTCAAAACCCTGCTCTGGGATCCGGCCAAACCAGGACAGCCGGGCGAGTTCAAGCTGGTCGACACCCCCGTCGACCTCTTCTGCTCCGGGCACGTCATGCTGCCCGACGGCAAGCTGCTCATCGCGGGCGGCACGCTGCGCTTCGAGGTGCTCAAGGACAAGGTCAAACGGGCGGCCGGGCCGCTGGTGGTGAAGAACGAGAACCCGCACATCACCAAGCACCTGCCCGCGGGCACACTGGTCGCCTCCCCCGACGGGCGGCTCTACCGGACCACCTCCATGATCATGGTGCCGCCCGCGACGAAGACCGAGACCGGGGTGCGCGGCAAGGCGCGGGTCACGCCCAGTGAGACCAAGGTGTTCGCCGAGTCGGTGGCCGAGGGCGCCATCGGGGTGATCAACGCGGCCGACGGCTCCGTCAAGTACGAGATCCAGGGGCTGACCACCGACAGGGAGAAGCGCAACCTGTACGCCATGGGCGGCGGTATGACGCTCGACAAGCAGGACTTCCAGGGCATCAAGGACGCCTTCGAGTTCGACCCCGTGACCGAGCGGTACACCAGGGTCCCGGACATGGCCGAGGGCCGCTGGTACCCGACGCTGACGGCCCTGCCGGACGGCAGGGTGATGACGGTCTCCGGGCTCGACACCGTCGGGAAGGTCACCAGGGACAACGAGATCTACGACCCGGCCACGAAGAAGTGGAGCCCCGGCCCCCGGCGCTTCTTCCCGACCTACCCCGCGCTGTTCCTGCTCGACGACGACACGCTCTTCTTCTCCGGGATGAGCGCGGGGTACGGCCCCGGCCAGCTGTCGATGCGTCCCCCCGGCGTGTGGGACTACCGCCACGACACCGACCGTCTGGTGTCGACCCCCGGGGCGCCCGGCGGCCTCGCGCCGGACGAGATGGAGGCTTTCACCCCGGTGCCCGGCCTGCCCGAACCCGAGCTCAACGAGACCGGAGCCTCGGTGCTGCTGCCTCCCGCGCAGGACCAGAAGATCATGGTGCTGGGCGGAGGGCCGGTCGGGGAGCGCCAGCCCGGCCAGAAGAACGCGACCGACCGGACCGCCATCATCGACTTCGAGCAGCCCGCGCCCCGTTACGTCCGCGGTCCCGACCTCTCCCACCCCGTTCGCTACTCCTCGGCGGTACTGCTGCCGGACGACACCGTGTTCACCTTCAACGGTTCGAGCGACTACCGGGGCAGAGGGGACAGCAACATCCTGCGGGCGGAGTTCTACGATCCGCGGGTCAACGCCTTCCGGCAGGCCGCCGCGCCCGCCGTCGGCCGCAACTACCACGCCGAGGGCCTGCTGCTTCCCGACGGCCGGGTGCTCAGCATGGGCTCGGATCCGCTCTTCGGCAACGGGGAGGGCTCGGTCCCCGGCAGCTTCGAGCAGCGGGTCGAGGTGTACACCCCTCCCTACCTGCACAACGGCGAGTCGCGTCCGGTGTTCACCGACGGCAGGCAGCAGGTGAAGCTGGGCGGAAAGGCGGGCTTCAAGACCCCCGACGCCGAGCGCATCACCGAGGTGCGCTTCATGCGGCCCAGCGCGGTCACCCACGTCACGGACGTCGAGCAGCGCTCCATCAAGATCGACTTCACCCGGGTGTCGAGCGGCATAATCGTCACGCTCCCCTCCAACCCCGCACTGATGCCGCCAGGCTGGTACATGATGTTCGGAGTCACGCAAAAGGGAACACCGTCCCAGGCCCGCTGGGTCCACGTCCTGGACGGTCGAGCCTGAGGAGCCCGATGAACAGCTACGGCCGCGCCGCCGCCGCGCTCGCCCTCGCCCTGGCGACGGCCTGTACGGCGGCCCCGGAGCCGTCAGCCGTACGGCCGCCCGCCTCCACCGGAAGCGGCGCGGGGGCCGCGGGGGAGGACGTCCGCTTCTACGTGGACGACGAGGGAGCGGCCGCCAGGGAGGTCAGGAGGCTGCGCGAGGAGGGCAAGACCCAGGAGGCGGAGCTGATCGGCAGGATCGCCGAACGGCCGAACGCCGTCTGGATCGGCGACGCCGACCCCTCACCCCGGGTCGCGGCCGTCACGGAGAAGGCGGCCAAGGCGGGCCAGGTGCCGGTCCTGGTGGCCTACCACATCCCCGACCGCGACTGCGGCCAGTTCTCCGCGGGCGGCGCCGCGAACCCCGACGAGTACCGCTCCTGGATCCGCCGCTTCGCCGAGGGCGTCGCCGACCGGCCCGCCTGGGTCATCCTCGAACCGGACGCGCTCGCCCACATCCTCGACAACTGCACCAAGGGCGGCAAGGCGGATGAACGGCTCGACCTGCTCAGGGACGCCGTCGAGACGCTCAAGAAGCAGCCGAGAACCAGGGTCTACCTCGACGCGGGCAACGCGGGCTGGATCAGGGACCCCGGGGCCTGGGTCGATCCGATGCGGCGCGCCGGGGTCGCCACGGCCGACGGGTTCGCCTTCAACGTCAGCAACTTCTTCACCGTCGAGGAGAGCGTCGCCGTCGCGGGACGGCTCTCCGACGCGCTCGGCGGGGCGCCGTACGTGATCGACACCTCGCGCAACGGCAACGGGTCGCCACAGGGCGCGCAGGGTGACGACGCCTGGTGCAACCCGGCGGGCCGGGCCCTGGGCACGGCGCCGACCACCCGGACGGGCCGCGAGCGGGTGGACGCCTTCCTGTGGGTCAAACGACCCGGTGAGTCGGACGGCGAGTGCCACCGGGGCGAGCCCGCGCCCGGAACATGGTTCCATGACTACGCAATGGAGTTGGCACGTAACGCCAAGTAGTCAGTGAATTCGTTACCTCCCGGATCTTGTCGGTGAAGTTCCGACTGCTGGACATTGACAACTGTTGTCAATCTTCATCGGCCTTCGGGAGTCCCCCTCGATGAACAGATGGAAGACAGTCCTCATCGCCATGGCGGTCGCCGTACCCTCCGGCGTCATGCCCGCGGCGGCCGCGCGAACCGCGGCCGCCCCGATGCCCTCCTCGTCGTCCGCCCCGGTCGTGAACGAGGAGACCCAGCCGGTCTACTCACGCGCCGACGCCCTGACGGAGACCGTGTTCGTCGAGGTCGCCGGAGTGGACAGCGACCGTGACGGCAGCCCCGACCGGGTCGCCGTCGACATCATGCGGCCAAGGGAGACCGCGTCCGGGCTGAAGGTCCCGGTCATCATGGAGTCCAGTCCCTACTACGCGGGCACCAACACCGTGGTCAACCACACGGTGGACCTCGACGCCTCCGATCCCTCGGGCATGGACTACCGCCGCAACAAGCTCGACGGCATGGGTGAGGCGATCTTCGGCTCCGAGGAGCGTCCCCCGACCTCCAGGGCGGTCGCGCCGCCCTTCCGCGGCTACTACGACAACTACTTCGTCCCGCGCGGCTACGCCGTCGTGCTGGTGGAGAACCTCGGTTCCGGGCGGGCCACCGGGTGCCCGACCTCCGGCCTGGAGAACGAGACGGCCGGGCCCAAGGCGGTGATCGACTGGCTCAACGGCAGAGCCCGGGCCTTCGACGCCTCGGGCGGCCAGGTCCGCGCCGACTGGTCGACGGGCAATGTCGGCATGATCGGCGTCTCCTACAACGGCACGCTCGCCAACGCCGTCGCCGCGACCGGGGTCAAGGGTCTCAAGACCATCGTGCCGATCGCGGCGATCTCCTCCTGGTACGACTACTACCGCGCCAACGGCGGCGTGGTCGCCCCCGGGGGCTACCAGGGCGAGGACACCGACATCCTGGCCCGTTACGTCCTGACCAGGCAGAACGCCGAGCAGGCCTGCGGCGCTCTGGTCGACTCGATCGAACGTGACCAGGACCGGGTGACGGGGGACTACTCCCCGTTCTGGGCCCGGCGCGACTACCTCAACCACGTGCGCGGGGTCCGCGCCTCCGTCTTCGCGGTCGCCGGGCTCAACGACTGGAACGTCAAGACCAAGCAGACCGTCCAGTGGTGGAACGCCCTCGCCGCCCAGGGGGTGCAGCGCAAGATCTGGCTGCACCAGGGCCCCCACTTCAACCCCTTCTCCTTCGCCGCCCGCAACGCCGAGTGGCTGCGCCAGCTGCACCACTGGTTCGACTTCTACCTGTACGGCCTGCGCAACGGCATCCTGGACGAGCCGAGGGCCGACGTCGAGTCGGGGCCGGACCAGTGGGCCCAGTACGCCACCTGGCCGCTTCCCGGCACCCGCGACGTCCGGCTGAACCTCGGCGCGGGGACGGGCGGTCGCAACGGCACACTGAGCCCGCGGCGCTCGCACGGCCGCGCCGTCGAGTCCTTCACCGACCAGGGCGGCCGCACCGCCGGTCAGCTCGCCCAGGACGTCGCCACGACCGATCCGAACCGGCTGGCCTACCTGTCGGAGCCGGTGAGCGGGCAGGTGCGCCTGTCCGGCACGCCGAAGGTGCGGGTCAAGGCGGCCTTCGCGGCGGGACGCTCGCCGTACCTGACCGCGTTGCTCGTCGACTACGGCACCGACACCCGTGCCACCGGCGGCGTGGTCTTCGGCCAGGAGCCGGTCTGCTACGGACAGGGCGTGCCGGGGGACACCGGCTGCTCCTACCTGGCCAGGCACGTCACGGAGACAGCCCCCTACAAGATCATCACAAGGGGCTGGCTCGACGTGCGCAACCGCCACTCCGCAGCCAGGACCGAACTGCTGAAGGAAGGCAGGTTCTACGACTTCGACTTCGACCTGCAGCCCAGCGACTACGTGGTCAAGCCCGGCCACCGGATCGGCGTCGTGCTCATCTCGACCGACCGTGACTTCACCCTGCGCTTCCCGGCGGGGACCAGGGTCTCGGTCGAACCGGGTGCGGGTTCGGTCACCCTTCCCCTCGTCGGGGGCCGCGGCGCCCTCGGCTGACGGAACGCGCCCTCCGGCCCTGCCGGAGGGCGCAAACCCCTTGACCTTCACATCAATGTGAAGGTTTTACCCTCCTCTCGCGGTCGGCGGCGCACCATGGTCAACGATCAACCGGGCACGCCGACGTCTGGACTGAGACGTGAGGGGAGCCAAGCGGATGAGCGACGAGGGAAGGCGCCGGCACGGGGCGTCCGAACCCGCGCCGGCGAAGGCGGAGCCGGGAGGCGTGGTGGTCATCGGCGCGGGGCCGGGGATCGGGCGCTCGGTGGCGGCGCGGTTCGCGCGGGAGGGGCTGCCGGTCGCCCTGGTGGCCCGTACGGACAGGACCGTGAAGGCGGTGGCCGAGGCGATCGCCCCGGCAGGGGTCCGGGTGGTCGCCCTGACGGCGGACAGCGCCGACGAGACGGCGCTGCGGGAGGCCCTCGACACGGCGGCGGCCGAGATCGGCCCGCCGGATGCCGTGGTCTACAACGCGGCGATCGTCCGCCCGGACGAGCCCGGTGAGCTGTCCGTACGGGAGCATCTGGACATCTGGTCGGTGAACGTCATCGGGGCGCTCACCGCCGCCGCGCACGTCGCGCCCGGGATGGCCCGGCGCGGCGGCGGCTCGTTCATCGTCACCGGAGGGATGCCCGAGCCCAAGCCCGACTACGTGAGCCTCTCGCTGAGCAAGGCGGGGGTGCGCACGCTGGTCGCGCTGCTCGACGGGCGTTACGGAACCTCGGGCGTCCACGTGGCCAGTGTGACCGTCGGGGGCGTGGTCGCCCCGGGGACGGACTACGACCCGGACGACATCGCCGAGCACTACTGGCGGCTGCACACCCAGCCGCGTCAGGAGTGGGAGCACGAGATCGTCCACGGGGCCTGAGGCCGCCCGAGATCGCCCGAGATCACAGCCCGGTGACGATCAGGCGGTCGCTGTCGGTGTTGCGGATCCGCAGGGGGGCGATCCGCTGGTATTCGGGGGAGTCGTTCCACGCGCGGGCGGCCTCGGCGTCGGGGAACTCAAGGACGACGATCCGGCCGGGCTCGGGGTCGCCTTCGAGGACCTCGACGGCTCCGCCCCGTACGAGATAGCGGCCGCCGTACGGTTCGAGGGTCGCCTGGACCTGGGCGCGGTACTCGGCCAGCTCCTCCTCGTCGCCGGTCGCCTTCACCTTCGCGATCACATATGCGGTCATGGGCCTCACCGTACCGGGAGGCGTTCCGCGGTCCCCGCCGCGGGGAGGGGCCGCGGAACGCCCCGGCCTTCACCGGCGGGACGTCACAGGCCGAGGGCCCGGGCGGCCAGCGCGGTCCCCCGCACCCGCGCGGTGATCTTGGCGAACGCGGTGTCGCGGGAGGTCGAGGTGTCGTCGGCGAAGGGGGAGAACCCGCAGTCGTCGCAGGTGCCGAGCTGGTCGGCGGGGATGTGGCGGGCGGCGGCCAGCACCCGGTCACGCACCTGCTCGGCCGTCTCGACCAGGGGGTCGATCGGGTCGATGACGCCGACGAAGACCCTGACGCCGGGGCGCAGGGCGCCGCCGATGAGGCTCAGCACCCGTTCCTGGTCCGGCTCACCGGCCAGCTGGACGTAGAAGTTGCCCGCCTGCAGCCGGAAGAGCGTAGGCAGCAGGTCCGCGTAGTCGACGTCGAGGCTGTGGGTGGAGTCCAGGTCGCCGCCGGGGCAGGTGTGCACGCCGATCCTGGCCCGCTCCTCCTGGCTGAAGCGTTCGAGGACCCGGTTGTTGAGCTCGACGAAGTCCCCGAGCAGCCCGCCACTCGGGTCGAGCTTGAGCGAGAGCCGCCCCTCGGTGAAGTCGAGTTGCACGGCGTGCGCGCCCGCCTCCAGGCAGCCTCGGATGTCCGCCTCCGCCTCATCGACCAGGTCGTCGAGGAAGGCCTTGCGCGGATAGTCGTCGATGCCGTCGGCCGGGTAGAGCAGGCTCAGCGCGGACGGGGCGATGACCGCCTGCTTGACCGGCAGGCCCGTGTGGCTCCTGGCCTGCCTGAGGTACTTCTCCGCGTGCACCGCGTAGCGGAACGGGCCCGAGGTCAGGCACGGCAGCTGCCGGGTGTGGCCGTCGGCGAAGGGGATGACGGCGCCGTCGGGGCGCAGCCCCGCCAGGCCGGTGATCGGATAGGTGGCGAAGCTCGGCTTGGACTGCTCGCCGTCGACGAGGACGGGGGATCCGGTCCCCTCCAGGCGTGTGATCGTCTCCGCGACGGCCTCGGCCTGCCGTGCGGCCAGTTCCTCGTCGCCGATCCGGCCGTCGGCGTGTCCGGCCAGCGCGGCGAGCAGTTCCGGAGGCCGGGGGATGCTGCCGATCGGTTCGGTGGGGATCGTCATGCCGCGAGCGTAGATAACGATGCGTGTTCCATCAATCACTCGTCGGTGGAGATGATTACACCCCGAGATGTGGAACCTCCGCCCACGGATGTGGAACATCCGCGCGCCTGGCCCCGCTCACGGCGCGTCGCCGTCCCGCCCCTGAGGAACGGCGGGCGGTACGGCCCTGCCGGTCGTCAGGTCGATGACGCGGCCGTTCCCGCCGGTCGCGGTGAGCGCCGCGGCGAACAGGACGAGCTGGTTGAGGAGCTTGAGGAAGACGAGCATCGCGGCGGCGCCCGCCACGACCTGGTAGGCCGGGTTGGCCGCGGTCATGCCGATGTAGAGCTGGCCGAGGGACTTGAGGATCTCCAGCCCGACGGTGATGAGCAGGGCCGGGCCGATCGCCCTGCGCGGGGGCAGCCGCAGCCTCGGCGGCCCGCTCAGCAGGGCGAACGCCAGCAGCGTGTTCACCCCGAGCCCGATCAGGAAGGCGGCGGCCGACAGCAGCCACTTGGCCGGGGCGTCGTCGGTGCCCACGGTGTGCGCGACCAGCCAGCTCAGCATCTCCCCGGTGACGAACGCCAGGGCGAGCGTCAGGGAGAGCAGCAGTCCCAGCCCGGCCAGCACCCCCAGGTCGATGAGCTGGCGCAGAAGGAGCACGCCCGGATACTGCTCCAGGCGCCAGATGGCCCTGATCGCCGAGCGCAGCGTGTCCATCCAGAACAGGCCGGTCAGCGGAAGGCCGACGAGGGCGATCATCCCGGCCGTGCTCTGCGCCTCACGCAACGCCGCCACGTCCAGGCGCGGGAAGTTCTCACTCAGATAGTCCTGTACGGCCCGCACGACCTCCGGCGTGTCCAGGACGTGCCCGATGATCGCGAAGCCGAGCAGGCCGAGCGCGAAGACGGCGAAGAACGAGTAGTAGGTGAGCGCCGCGGACAGGCGCCCGCCGTCCACCTGGTCGTAGCGCACGGCGGCGCGCGCCAGATGGTCGAGCCATCCGTGGCGGCGGCGGGCCCGTGCCCACGCCTGGGTGATCCTTCCGGACAGGCGCCCGGTGAAGCTGACGACCGTCATGACAGGGCCTCGCCCCGGGGCCGTGCGGCACGTCCCAGGGGGTGTGGCCAGGGGCCGGATGTCACGGAACGCGACGGAATCATCCCGGAAGTCTGGCAGAAGCCCCGCTCCCAACGGCACCCCGACACCCCGTCGCACGCGGCCTTTCCGGGCTTTTGTCCCCTACGGCGCAGGAGATCGGGGACGTCCCCCGGCCGTTGTGCCGGGGCCGTTCGTGCTGATGGCGTGTCCCGGGTAGCGGGGGCGGCCAAGGCGCGAACAGCCTCGTCCGGCGTGTCGTCCCCCCGACGGGGGGTGGGGTCAGCGCCACCACGATGGACCGGCCCGCCGGATCGAAAGGCCCGGCGCCGATCCCTAGTTTGATGAGCGTCCGGTGACATCGACCGAAGGAACATCCATGAGGAAGACCCCCCTGCGTCGCGGCCTGCTGGTGGCGGTCGCCCTGGGCGCCGTGGCGGCCCCCGCGCTGGCCACTCCCGCCCTGGCCGCTCCCAAACCGGCGTCGGAGACATCGGAGGAGCGGGTCGTCGCGGGCCTTGAGCGTCACGCCCACCCACTGCGCGGCACCCGACCGGACACGCCGGGACATGATCTGAAGGCGCTGTCGGCGCTGGTCCGTGACGCGGAGATCGTGGGAATCGGCGAGGCCACCCACGGTTCCAAGGAGCTGTTCACCCTGCGCCACCGGCTGTTCCGGCACCTGGCGACCACACAGGGCTTCACCACCCTCGCCCTGGAGGCGCCCTGGTCGGCCGGTGTCCGCCTGGACGAGTACGTGCGCACCGGCAAGGGCGACCTGCGCACGATCCTCAAGGAGGAGGGCGAGACCACCGGCGGCGTGTGGAGCACCGAGGAGTGGCTGGGCCTGTACTCCTGGATGCGCGACTACAACCGCACCGCCCGCACCAAGCTCCGGGTGATGGGCTTCGACCTCAGTGACGTCCACCCGCAGCAGTACCGGCGGATCCTCGACTGGGCCGAGGAGCACGAGCCCTCGATCCTGCCCGAACTGCGCCGCCGCTACGCGAAGCTGCTCGCCCTTCCCGGTGGTGCGAAGGAACGGGTCGACGCGCTGACGGCTCTTCCCCCGGAGCGGCTCAAGGCCGTGGCCGGGGACGCCGAAGCCGCCTACCACCTGGTCGAGAAGGCCGCCAAGGTCGACCCCTACGTGCTCCAGGAGGCCCGCGTCATCCACCAGATGACCAAGGTGTACGCCTCGGAGGGGTCCGAACTGCACCTGAACCGCGACCGGTTCATGGCGGAGAACACCATGTGGTGGAAGCGGCAAACCGGTCTGAAGATCGTGGCCGCCGCGCACAACGGGCACGTGACCTACCTCTCCCCCTTCCCGCAGCACTACCCCGTCACCCAGGGGGCCCGGCTACGTGCCATGGCCGGGCGCTCCTACGTCGCCATCGGCACCTCCATCCACAGCGGCGGATTCCGGGCCATCAATCCCGACAACGGCAAGGCGGAGAACTTCGACACGGGGGTTGCGGGGCCGGACAGCAACGAGCACATCCTCGACAAGGTGTGCCATCGCGACTACTACGTGAGCCTGCGCCAGGCGGAGCGCGACCCGGCCACGCGGAAGTGGCTCGGCACCGCCCGCCCGACGTTCACCGTGCCGGCCACCTACCTGCCCGACATGCTCAAGGCACCACTGGCCCTGGGCCAGGCGTACGACATCGTGGTTCACCTCCACCGCGTCAAGGCGGCCGATCCGCTGTGAGGACGCCTGAGGCTCCCGGCGCACGGAGCCGGAACGGCCGCTGAATCCGGCCGGGAAGACGCGGTACGCGAAGGGAAGGAACGCCGGGGAGGCCTGGGCCGGGCCTCCCGGAAACAGCATGGGGGAACACCCTGGTCCTTCCCCCGCCTGCTGTATCGGGGGTTCCATTCGTACTGGCGGCGTGATCTGAGAACTGGTCGATGAGGACGCCAGGGTCGAAACACCACAGAAAATGGATGGAGTGCTACGGAGCGAGGTACCTTAGCAAGAGTTGATCTTCAAACTACTATGCAGCGCGTCTTGACACGGTGATCGTTAACCGGTGTCCTAATGAGGAAGCGAAGCGGAGCACCACCTCCAGCGGACGTAAGAAGTCCTATTGGGAGAGGTGGGTTCCGTGGCCGGGGCAAGGCAGCCGAAGCTCGTCCGGAAGTTGGACGACGCTTCCAAGGTCGTCAAGGCTGCCACTGGCCTTCTCGGGCAGACGACCCACCTGCTTCGGCAACTGGTCACGGTCGTCGGCTGGCTCGTCCTGCTGGTCGCCTCGATGCGGCTTCTGATCTTCCCGCCCGCCACGCTGGCGCCCGCGAACTTCCTAGGCCACGCAGCCGGGGCGGCAGCCATTCTCCAGGGCCTCGTCAAGGTCCCCGCCCGATGGCGACGTAGTCCCCAAGGGATCGAAAGTAAGGTAAAGTAGCTTCCGATTAAGGACCCCCAAAGGCTGGAAGCCCTACTACTTCCGGTGAGTTATGGGGGTTTTGTGTTTCCGGAGTCTCCACTCCACCAGCAACGGGTGGCGTGACGTGCAGATTCTCGCAGGGGTATTCGACCTGCTGAAGGTCGCACTTGTTCCCACAACTGTGTACGTCGGACTCATGACCCTTTCTGCCCTGGTCGCGATCTTCTCCAAGAAGAAGGTCCGCCGAGACATGGCTTGGAAGGTCTTCAACGCCTTGATCCGTCGTCGTGCGGACCTGCCTTCGCTGTCCTCCGTGTCTGCGGACAAGCTGCAGAAGTGACGCAGGGGCGGAATCGGCCTAAACCCGAATGCACGAAGCCCCCGACAGGTAACCTTGCGCCAGTGGTCGGTGCACGTTGGCCGATCACTCTGCGACTCGGCGCACCTGATGCCGATAGCCAATCCGCTCCAAGCCATACCAACCCAAGCCAGCGCGGGACCCGTCGTCACATCCGTGGGGGCGGCGAACGACTTGAGGGCCTTGGCCCTCTCGATCGGCAAGGATGGGTATGTCCAAGTTCCCTCTGTGGTTGCGAGTTCTGCTCGCCGCCATGCTGGCGCTGCCTCTGCTGGTGGTGGTTGTTGCGTTCGTCCCAGCACTCGCGGTCGCGATCCTTTTCGGTAAGGAAAGGCGTGACTGGATGCTGGAAGTCCTGGACCGGCTCGGTGGCTGGTATGGGGCGATCTTCTCCGACAAGGGCGAAGACGACGACAAGGGCGACGACAGCGCCTAGTGAGAACCGTTCGAGCCCCGCCCGGTGCTTCCGCCCTGGCGGGGCTCGTCTGTGCCGGGGGAGACCTTTCTAGGGGTCTCCAGGGTCTACTCCTCCGGCTCCTCTGGATCGTCCGGGAAGAGGTCGGACAGGTCCACGGGCTCGAAGTCCGGACCCTTTACGGCCTTGCCGTCTTGGCTGCCCTCTTTGGTCATGTTCGAGCGGTGGACCCTGGCCAGCACCTCGTCAAGGTCGATACCGTAGGTCAGGGCCGTGCCGTACGTCACGTAGATCACGTCGGCCAGCTCCTGCGCGAGATTCTCCAGGTCGCCCGCTTCGACGGCCTTCCTGACCTCGTTCACCTCCTCATCGAGGAAGCGCTGGCGGGCACTGGCCAGTTCCTCGTCTGCCAGGCCCGGGGTGTCCGCTACGGGGAAGCCGAACTTTTCGTGGAACTCTCGAACCAGTCGTGCTGGTGTCACGGTGGGCTCCAAGATCAGTCATGGGGATATTGATCGGAGTAGCGTTCGGGCGTCCTCGTCGTACAGGGCGACCGTGGATAGATCGTCGAACAGCCGTACGTAGGTGTCGATGTCGCGCGGGTCGGTGAGAGTCAGCTCGGATGTGTAGGTTTCGACGACCACCCGCTGATCGTCGAAGATCGCGAAGCCGTGCAGAGCTACGCGAGGCAACTCGGCTGACCAGGGCACGATACCGAGCCGCACATTGCTGAGAGTGGAGATGTTGGAAAGCCGGTCGAGCTGGGCGAGCATGATGTCCGCCGGTCCGAGCCGGACCCGTAGAGCGGCCTCGGTGATGAGGAACTGGAAGTGGTGATCCGACGAGTAGAGCAGGGTCTGGCGGTCCATGCGGGCGGCGATGGCCCGCGCCATCTCCTCCTCAACGAGGAACATGCTTCGTACGAAGATCTGCCGGGCGTACTCGGCGGTCTGGAGCAGGCCAGGCACCACAGCCGGGTGGAATGACCGCCTGAGGGTGGTGGCCCGCTCCCGCTCGGCCAACATAGCTTGCTTCGCCTCTCCGCGACCTCCTGCCTTGCGCCAGGTCGCGATGTCGGTGCTGATGCGCGTCAGTTCTTCGAGCAGGTCGTCTCGAACCTCGGTGCCCAGCCCGATTGCGTCGGCAAGCCGGGTGACCACTTCGACCGAGGGCAGCATCTTGCCTGTCTCGATCTTGCTGATCGTTGGCTGAGTGACTCCGGCCACCGCCGCGAGGCGCTTCCCGCTTATGCCTGCGGCTTCCCGGACTTCACGCATACGCTCGCCGAACTGGCGTAGCTGGCGTGACCTGTAATCACTCACCTCGCCATAATGCCAGCGGGCGGGCCGCTCGCCAGACGAGGTCACGAGCGAGGACATATGCCTGAGCGTCCCCCTCGTATAGTTCCCGGTCGATCAACTCACCGTCGTCGTTGTAATGCATGAGCACAACCGTGCGTTTGTCGAACAGCCAGAAGTCCACGTTCGGCACACCTTCGGGCACCCGCTCACGCTCGATGAGCTGGATCTCTTCCCCGAAGCTGGCGTTCCGGGTGTAGCTCTCGATCTCCCACCGGAGGTACTCGGTGAGCGGCAGTTCAACCACGTGAACTCGCCGCATCCGGACGCCTCGGGGAACCAGCAGCTTGAGCCGCTCCTGCCAGGGTGTCGTGTCAGCGGGCCACGGCGCCCCGGACTTCCAGGCGGCAAGCCTCGCCTTTTCGCCCGCCACCTTGTATGCCTGCCGAGTTTCCAGCCGGAATACGTCGCGCTTTGAGGAGGCGAACAGCTCGCTCAGGTTCGCTGAGGTCACAGTCCTTGGATCACGTCGGCGGGCACTTCGACGGCTGATTCGCCATCTGGCGTGGTAACAGAGGTGAACGTGACACCCTGCACGACGTAGGTGCCCCGGTCAGTCTTGAACACCTTGGGGCAGTCGTCGCCGTCGCACCCGCGTAGCTGGATCAGTTCCATGCCTGTCCTCCAGTGGTGGTTGCTGGTGTATGCCTCTTGACGGTAGCCCACCAGGAATACCCCACACAAGAGGTGCAGGGTCGCTGGTCAGCCATATTCCCCTGGATGCTTCCGTATGAGGCATAGGCAGGCATAGCCTAGAGGCATTCCCCGGCAACGATACGAGAGACGGGATGCCATGAAAGTGGACTACGAGCGCGAGATGTCGGAGTGGAGCCAAGCCACCGCCAAGCACCTCGGCGAGACCTGGCGCGAGATCGTGGCGAAGGAGCGCCCCTCCTGGGTCGCCGAGCTGATCACTCCCAAGCTCCACCCCAAGGCGGACGATCACATCGTGTGGATGCTGACCAGCGACCAGGCCACCCTGCTCCTGCAGGTCCTCCGCAAAGGCTCGATCGGGTAGGCCATGGGGTGCCTTGGCCCGCACCCTAGGAAGCCGGTCGCCGGGCACCAACGCGTCAGGTGGCTCCCGGCGCGGTGCTGGACGACCCCCACGATTCGCGCTCGGTGGTTCACGTGTTCGTGCCGACCGGTGGCCTACGAGTTCGGCCAAGCCGGGGGGAGGTTCGTCATCCAGCGCATCACCAAGACCGCTAGCAAGGTGGTCGTCGAACGCACCTTGCCCATGCGCCTGGACGAAGCCGAACGTCTCTGGCTGGCCCTCTGCGAGGGCGCTGCTCAATGAGCCGGAGCCCCGCAGGCTTGTTCCCTGCGGGGCTCCAGTTTCCGAGCTAAGGTGTCACCTAGACCTTCATCCGGGACCGCCGGACGCGTGACTCGTGATCACGAGAAGGACAACGTACGGGAGCCCAAGCCATAAGTCGGGTCGCTACCGGTCGATGTTGATCATCGAGCCCGGTACTTCTGTACGTCGGTAAACCCGCCACGTCAGCGCAGGGAAGATTGACACGCTGACGGAGATAAAGGTGGGCATCCTCCCAAACCTGTCCGGCCTGCTAACGGTCGTGTTCGCGCCTGCGGTGCTCTACATGCTGTTGATGTGCGCAGCGGCGGCGGTGGCCATGGGGTCCAAGAAGAAGTTCCGCCGTGACATGGCGTGGAAGATCTTCAACACCCTGGCACGTCGGCGCCCCGACCCCCCAGCTTTGCCTCCCAGCGTTGAAGACAAGCCTCAGAAGTGATCGCGTGCGAAGGTTCCCGACTCCGCGGGAACATGTCGCCGGCCCGCCCTTCGACCCAAAGCTGTGGGGTAGCGCGGGGGGTGGCACGGCGAAGGGCCGCACTCCCTCTCCGGAAATGCGGCGCTAGTACCTACGCCAGGGAGTGCGCCACCCCCTCCGCAGCGTTCTCGCCGGGGGCTCAGCCCTCTCTGACGACCCGGAGCGCCGCGCGGCCCCCTGGGCGCAGCGAGTAGGTAGGCGGAGCGCCATCGGCGCCCCCGTGGCACTCCACGAGGTGCTTGATTTCCCGAAGTGCTCTCCGGACCTGATCAGTAGTGAGGCCCGTCGCCTCATCGATGTCCTTGCGAGGCATCCGCCCGTACTTCCCGAGGGCGTGCAACACCTTGTCCTGGTTGGTCTCCACGCCGGTCGGCGGAGGCAACACCATGATCCTGGGCTTGGAGCCGACCGCCATCTGTTCGGCGAGGCGGGTCACCTCCATCCGACACGTCTCATCACTGATGAACTGGGCCTTGTAGTGCACTGGGCTGTTGAGAGTGGGTGTCTGCATCAGAAACTCACCGGGCATGTGCAGGCTCTTGGGGTCGTAACCACTGTCCGCACCGAAAACCATGGTTCCCAGGTGCTTCTCGTTCATCCGGACACAGATCCGGTTCGCGACGTTGTTGCGTCCGTCCGTGGTTCCGCCGAACACTACCTTGCTGGGGGTCTGGGTGATCAGGACAAAGTGGATGCCGAAAGCTCTCGCCCTAGCCAGGAGCGACATCAGAGGGCTGGAGATCTTCCCTTCGCCCTCGTTGAGGGGGTTGCCTTTGTCATCGCCCTCCCGGACCAACTCCGCCAACTCGTCGGCGAGAACGAAGATTGGCTTGCGCCCGTGCTTCTCGGGAACCCACTTGGTGTCGCCGTGCTCAACGAGGATCTCGCCACGCTCGTCCATCTCCCTCAGCATGCCCTCGAACAGAGCACGGCCCTGCTCCAGGTTGGTCGCGAGGCCGGAGAGGAGCGGCTCGATCTGTCGCAGCTCGGGAGCGCCGCTCTTCATGTCGATGCCGTATAGCTCAGCACCGGCCTCCGCGAGCCGGAAGGCCACCAGCTTGACGAGGTTGGACTTACCGAAGTCGCTCGACCCGGCAATGATCGTGTGTCGGTAAGCGGTCTCGAACTCGGCGGCCTGGCCGTACTGGTCGATCCCAAGCAAGATCGGGTCCAGGAACGTTCGCCCAGGACCAGCCGGTTCGTAGGGCAGAACGTCGGACAGTAGATCCCGGTCGAAGTGGTGCACCACCACGCGGTTGGGCAGGTCCCCGTTCCTCACCTCGAACTTGTCAGTGCGGATGTGGCGCTCGGCAGCCAGGTGGCTCGACACCGAATCCCAGTTCTTGACGACCTGCACTCTGGTCAAGGTCGCGGGAAGCTCTACGGAGGCCGCCCAGCCGTAGGGGGTATCTGCCACCCTGACCGCCAGCGGAAGGGTTTTCCACCGGGTGCGGAGGGCTTCCGCGATGGCCCTCTCCAGCACTGTGCCCGTGAGCACTGGGGCGGGCTCGGGAATGGCAGTTGTTGATGCCGTGAGCTTGCCCGCCAGGGCCATCTGAGCCGTTTCCAGGCGCACCAGCCCCGTCTGGTACTTAGTCATCTTGATCTGTTTGTCGAGGTGGTGGGTGTCGTGGCGCGTGTGGTGTCGGTAAGCCAGGTACGCCGCGAACGACAGGCCGGAACTGATCACCCACGAGTACAGGGTGGGCCAGCCCCAGCCGGAGAGTGCCGATACCCCAGCATGCAGAGTGGCCAGCGAGAAGGCCCCGGAGGCCCACGAAAACGTTTCGCTCCACTTCTTCGACAGGCTGGCCAGGGCCAGGGCTCCAGCCGTTCCCGCTGTCCCCAGCGCGCCGAGTGCCACAACGTCGCCGTACTGCCCAGCGGCGTGCATCGCCAGTCCGGCCACGGCGGAGGATGGCCCGACCGTGCACGCAATCGCGGGCCAGTTGCTCGCCGCTGCCCGCCCAAGCTTGTTCATCGTCCATGCCCCCTTAGTTGGCTGCCCTGTCCGGACACCCGGGCCGACCCGCCTCGGGAGGGTCGGCCCTAGAGTCCTTGCAGTTCAGAGGTAGAGTCCCGTTCCTTCGTCGAGCTTCTTGGCCTGCCGCCTGACCTCGGCCTTCACGGATTCGGGCTTGGCGTCGGGCAGTGCTCGGAGGATGCTCGCCACCACGTCATCCCTGCTCGCCCCGCTCGCGAGCAGCTCGCGCGCCTGCTCGGCGATGCTCGGAGTGCCTGCTCGCTGCTCGTGGCCGGTGAGAACGCTGCTGCTCGGCTGGGCGAGCAGGGGGCGAGCAGGCTGCTCGGGGGTGCTCGGCTGCTCGTGCTCGCTGCTCGCGAGCTGCTCGGGGGTGCTCGTCCGCGCTTGGATGGCCTGCACGCGCTGCTCGGCCCGGACCATCTCGACTGACGTGACCGCGATTGCGCGCCTCATGTATTGCTCATCCCTGGCCTGGGCGAGCCACCTGGCGTCCTCTCGCGACAGCTTCCGGGTGTGAATCGCCATAGTCATGGCCCAAAGGCTCTTGGCCATGAGCGAGATGACGGCGCCGAAGATCGCCACCACTACACCCGCAACCTGGAGGCCGTGCGCGAACACCGCAGCCATCGACACCAACAGGGCGAGCCACCCGCCCCACATCGGGAGCCGACGCTTCTTGGCGTCGAAGCGGTTGCGGAACTCCAGCAGCATAAACGCCACCCACAGCAGGTCGAAGACCGCCGCGACGAGATAGGCCGTCCAGGTGAAGGTCAGAGGGCTGAGCAACTCGCCAATGCTGAGCGTTGACCAGGTGACCGCCCCGACCAGCACGAACCCGGTGATCCCAACAATCACTCTGTCCGCGAGGGCGTCTAGGTCAAGAGGCTCATCAACGGGGACGTTGTAAGTCTTGCCGTTGATGGTGTGTGGCTTGGTCCTATTCATTGGGCACTTCCTCGGTAAGGTCTTCGATTTCAACGCCAAGAATCTCGGCAATCTGTGACCATCTCCACTGAGCTGGGTTGGTGTGGCCCAATTCCCACCTATGCACAGTTGCAGTGCTGACATCGAGTGTGTAGCACAGCCGCCGCTGGCTGAGTTCGGCAGCCTCGCGAGCCGCCTTAAGCTTGGCGCCGCTGAATTGGCGCACGGTGTTCCTCCTAAAACTCAGGGGCCTCCGCCATTCGGGCGAAGGCCCCGGGGGTTCTTAGATCTCCCGGTTGAAGGGCCAGCCGCCGACCTCTCGATTGCGGGCGGCCATCCGTGTGTAAATCCCCAAGTCGAGGATCGTGTCGTCACTTACGCGCCTGCCTTCGACGATGGCGGCGGTCCAGCGGGCCACCTTGCCCACGATGTAGAAATAGATTCCGAGTTCGGTGGCCTCTTCGTTGTGAACTCTCCGGCCAGCCGTCAAGGCCAGGTTCTGGCCGATCTGGATGAGGTCGAGAGCGGCCCCGTTGCCTCCATACTCGACGGCCTTACGTACGACCATGTCGATTTCTTCGCTGGCCATCTTGCTCCACCAGTGAGCCAGTTCCTCGGCCAGTGCTTCCTTGCTCATCGCCATCTCTCCGCCCTTCTTTCGCCGACAATTCCCGTGCTGGGTGCTGGGTGCTGGGTGCTGCCTCCAGCCAATCAGGCCGTACATTGCGGCAAAAGATCGCGGCGCAATTACCCAGGGGTGATGGCCCAATTACTTGTCTCGGAGTCACGTGCGGATCTGAATTCCGCTAATTCCTGCGTGGGAATGTCCCCGCGCCTTTTGGCGGGGGTGCGGGGGCGGAGTGGCCCGCGCGCTGCGGGCGCCTTCGTGGCGGGCCTCCGGAGACCGTCCGTGGCCGCCCTGCGGGCCACCGCCGCCCCCCAGTCTCTGCGCATACGCGCAGGTAGAAGCAATACGGAGCGTGACTGGGTGTCAACCCATTGTGTGCGCGAGGTGTGTGTGCTGTGCTGGGGGTGGCGGTGCCGCCGCTACATCCCCAGCCCTTCTCGTTGAGTGACCCTGTGGCGTTCCACAGGGCGGCCCGTCTTCCCGGCTGATGGAGACAAACTGCTCCCGTCGGCCCCCATCAATCAACGCTCTGGAGGTTTGCCATGCCAAAAACGATCGTTGTTCCAAAATTCAATGGAGAAAAGCTCAGGCAGGCAAGAATTCGCGCCGGAATTTCTCTGCGTGATTCGCGATGGAAATTCAAAAGCCCTGGTACGCGCCTTGTGCAGTGGCAGCGCGGCGCACACGTCCCCAAAATTGAGACGGCTCAGTATCTGGCTCAGGTTCTCGGCTGCCCGGTCAGCGACTTCTACGACTACGTCGAGGTCGGGGGCGACGATGAATGAAGTTCGCTGGCGGTTCGAGCCCAGCATCGACAGGCGCCGGAGGCTGCTCAACCTGCTGTTCAGGGAGCCACTCCAGCCTAATCAAGCCCCAGACATGGAAAGGGGCCGAGTCGCGTGACCTCCACAACCAACGCGACCGGCCCCAATCACCAGATCCTTCACGACCAGGAAATCACAGTGAATAATGATCAGGCAATTACTGACTACACGCACCCGTTCAAGTTTGCACATGGCCTATATCGCGAGGCTGGCTGGCAGGGAATTATTCGACTTCCCCACCTAGCCAAGAAGCACCCGCCGCGCGGGTTCACCGGATACAACGGCCAGTGGCCGAGTGAGCAGCAGCTCGCCCAATGGGCAGACGGGGATGGCGGAAAGGGAAACATCGGCCTACGGCTTCCGCGAAACGTCGTAGGCATAGACGTCGATCAGTACGTCAAGGAGGGCCGACAGAAGCGGGGAGCCGAACAACTCGCGGCTCTCGTCGAAAAGTACGGCCCTCTTCCTCCAACTTGGTCATCGACTCGCCGAGAGCCTGATGGTCCGTCGCGGATCTACCTGTTCCGCGTCCCTGAAGGTACTGAGCTGGAAAACAAGCCCGGTGATGATATCGAGGCCATCCAGTTCCACCACCGGTACGCGGTCGTGTGGCCATCGATGGCGCGGGACGACAGCAACCCGGAGGACTACTGGCAATACGCCTGGTACGCCCCGGACGGCAACCCCTCAGAGCGCGTGCCCAGGCCGGAGGAACTGGCCGAGCTTCCCGAGGCGTGGGTCAAGGGTCTGAGTGGCCGGTCCGGTCGGCGCGGCTCCTCCCGCCTTGCCCAAAAAGTCGCTCTGCCTCGGGATGACTCGGGTCGAGGCAACGACTGGCTGACATCGATTGCGGGCAGTTTGGCCAAGGAGATCCGGAGTTACGACACATACATCGAACTTGTTCGTGCAACCGACCGAGGGTCGGACGCCCCCCAGGACCCCCAAATCGTTGACAGCATCGCCAATCGCATCTGGGAGAAGGAGCAGGCTAAAGCGGAACTCTCGGGAGAGGACACTGGGTGGCTGAGATCTGGCCCAAATCAAAACTGCATCATGTCTACTAAGTCGGACCAACAATGGTCCGACTTCGACATTCGAGTCCAAGGCGTGATCGAGATTGAGGTCAATCGTCAGTACTGCGTAATTATCCGGCGCAAGCGTGACAGCGCTTCCTTCTCGGCCCTGCTGTCCGCTGCCACCGTTGCCAGCAATCAGGCCCTCACCAAGTGGTTGGCCAACTTCGGCTGCACCATCGCCGCGCCTTACACTGACGCTGAACAGCTCAAGGGCATGCCCAATCATATTCGCCTGATGCGTTACCTAGAGTCGCAGGGAGCCCCACCGGCCCGGGTGACTCCATTCCTCGGCTGGGACAACAAGTCAGACGCCTTCCTTACCCACACGGGCCTCATCCTCGGCGTTCCAGGAGAGACGGACGTCTCCCCGTTCAAGGGTGTTCGACCGGACCCGGCGATTCGAGAAAACGACTGGGTGTCGTGCCACTACGGCTTTGAGGCCGACGAGGCCACCGCGCGCCAGGTGCTCGGCGAGGTCATGCACTTCCACTTCCCACAGTTCACGGCAGTGATGGGGTCGTTCATGGTGGCAAGCGTCCTCAAGGGCCAGCTCGACCGGCTTGCGGATGTCTGGCCGTACCCGATTATCGAGGCGCCCTCAGGAGCCTCAAAATCCAACGGCTTCATGCCGATGATCCAGCAGCTCATGGGGCGTAAAGGCAGATCGTCGGTGTTCTCTGAGGCAGCCATGAAGTCCGCCCTGGGCGCCCACCGGTGCCTGCCGGAGTGGATCGACGACCCGAACGACGTCGAGAAGCTCAAGGAGATCTTGCGGCTCTGTTCCTCCAAGGGAGGAGCTACCAAGAAGGGTGGGGCCGACTGGAAGAAGAACGAGAAGACAGTCTTCGTGACCACGCCCATCGTGTCAGCCGAGTCCCTGAACATCCTCGACCAGAAGGCTTACATCGACCGGGCCATCCCTCTCTCCCCAGAGAAGCCCAGCAAGCGGATTTCCCGACACGGCGACTATCCCCAGATCGACGACATCAAGGACCTGGAGATCCGGTACGAGGACGAGCTGTCCTGCCTAGCGGGTCATGTGGTCTCCATGATCCTTCAGCGCAGGCACCTGGTGACCCCCACTCTGTTCCGTAAGTTCAAGGCGGGCCACTCGGGGCGGCACGCGGACAAGCTGGCCATCCTCCAGGTCGGCGCAATGGTCCTAGCGGACATTCTGGGTGAGGGCTTCGAGTGGATCCGGGAAGAGGTCGAAGCCTGGGTCAACGCGCAGGTCTACAACGAAGGCGACAACCGGTTCACTCGAACCATCCTCCGCCAGTACATCGCTCAGAACGAGCTACACGAGAAGCCGACCTACTTGGACCGCTGGCAGGTTTACGCTCCGGTGCTGCTCGCCAAGGACGTCAACGGTGAAGAGGCCCTCTGGGTCAACATCCAGAACCTGGCGATCTGGTGGGACAAGTCCAACCACGGGCGCATCGAAAAGCGCACCGACACCGAAGACGCCATGAAGGGCCAGGCCCGGCAGCTCGGCATGAAAAGTAAGTCGTCCGCGAATCCCGAAATCGGCAAGGACGTCGATTGGCTCTGGCCCAATGTCTACAAGGTGGAGGGCGGGCGGCCCATTACCTCCCGCACGAAGATCTTGTACCAGCGGGTGCCGGACGGAATTACCGAAGCACTTCTCAGTGAGAACACACCCTGAGAACTACTGAGAATCCGGGGCGGTTCTCAGGTGGTTCTCAGCACTAACGTTAGCCCACAAGCACCTTTCCAGGTGAGCGGGAAAATGGGCTGAGAATCCTAGATGACCGCCCTGAGAACCCCATGAGAACTGGGGTGGTTCTCGGCCCCGTGGCCGGTGAGAACACATAGAGAATCTGAGAACCCCCTGGGGGTAGTCATGGAGTAGGGGTGGTCCTCTCTACGGGAGGAGGGGGCAGGGGGGTATATATGGCGGCGCAGATTCTCACCCCGGTTCATTTTAAAGAACGAATGTCAGAGAAAAGAAAAGGAGGCACAACGTGATTCCTGCGAACCCAGGGCTGGTGGCCCGCTTCGAGCACGAGACCGAGAACGACCTCATCATCACTTACCGACGGGTGGAGGGGTGGGACAGGCACGGACGCGCCGTAGTCGTTGGGGACGACGACCGCTTGATTGCTGCGGACGAGTTCCCCAACTTCGTGGGGGTGGCCGAGGCCAGCCCACCCAACCTCCACATCGGGTTCATCCCTGGGCAAGGGTGGCGGCTCAGATACGAGCACCCCGAGACCGGCGAGGCGTGGACCGAGCCGGTGGTGGGCTTCGCCTTCACCGCTGACGGCCAAGGAGTGCCATTGGAGGAGATGTCGGGGGTGGTCAGTCCCGCCGAGGGTGGCACCTACCGGCTTCTTCCGCCCGACGAGCCCAAGGAGCCCAACACCTTGAGGCCGGTTCGCTGATGCTCAGCGAGCAGCAGGCCCAACGGCTCAGGCGAACCGCTCACCTGTACGGCGGTCCCCGAGGCCGATGCGAGGACAACCACCCCGGTGAGAGGTGCGGTCACCAGACCATCATGTGCCGCAAGTGGAGTCCAAGCGCGACCGGTCACTGGGTGCAAAGGCGACGCCTTAATGAGCGGGCCCTGCGGGCCGGTGGCCGCCCCAGCGAGAACGCCGACGATCAACCGACAAAGCGGGTTGGAGAGTGAAGAGGAACGCACCCCTACCCGCGAGTAATTGCGGAAGGAAAGCACAAATGACGAGAACCGCTCGGGGCTGGTACCGGGTCGCCAATCAGCATCAAGCCGACACCGTTGACATCTACATCTACGACGAGATCTCAGCCGAGGGCATCACGGCCAAGGACTTCACCCGAGACCTCCGAGGCATCACCGCCTCCAACATCGAACTCCACCTGAACACGCAGGGGGGAGACGTGTACGACGGCATGACCATCTACAACGCCCTTCGTCGGCACCGGGCTCACGTCACAGTGATCGTCGATGGGTTGGCCGCCTCAATCGGTTCGGTGATCGCTATGGCCGGTGACCGAATCATCATGGCTCCTCACAGTCAGATGATGATCCACGAGGCATGGGTTCGATCTGTCGGGGACGCCGACGAGACACGAAAGACCGCCGATCTGCTGGACAAAATGTCCGACAACATCGCTCAGGTGTACGCCAACAAGGCGGGTGGCTCGGTGGTCCACTGGCGCAGCCTCATGAAGGCCGAAACCTGGTTCACCGCTGAGGAGGCGGTGGAGGCGGGCCTGGCTGGTGAGGTGGCGGACCGGCTGCCCGTCGCCGCCCGGCTGCGAGAGCCGCAATCCGTTCTGCATGACCGCGACTTCGCGGCGATCTTCGACGACGCCATGGCGGTTGCGGCAGCCACTTACTACGAAAGGAACGCCCGATGAACGACCATTTCCCTGCGGTTACACCGTCCACTGAGGAATGGGCCTGGCGCCAGCGCGAGGAGCGCAAGGGAGCTATCAGGCGCGATCCGGTGATCACGACGATTCGGACAAGGCCGACTGACCGGGGCCACTGGCAGGCCGACCGGGCCATTGACCTGCTGGCCAGGGTGCCCCTCACTGAGGCTCAGAAGGAGCGCCTTCGGGAGCTGCTCGGCTAACTGATTCGAAGGAACGGGTCATCGCCCTGGGGGGGGCGGTGGCCCGTTCTGTGTTTGCAGGAATAGGTGACGACCAGCACAAATATTGTGGCGAATTTGGCCAATGAAATAAAATGAAATATGTATCAAGAAGCGCAAACAATGACCGGCGTAACGCTCGCCTGGGGTCAGGGAGAAATTCCAATTCAGCACTCCGATGGGGCCTATGAGGCGCTGAACGAGCTGTTCGGCGACTGCCCGAGGTTCGCGCCGGAGGACCCCGCCCGGGGGCGGTGGCTCGTTGCCCTGCCTGCCACAGCCTCAGCCGACCTGGCCGCGTTCGGCCTGCTGTTCCTCAGCGCCGGAATCTTCACCCTCACCGCGCGCAAGGAGGCCTGACGTGGCCGCCAAGCCCGCTCGCGCCACCCGCGCCGCTGCGCCCGAGAAGGCCCCAGAGGCCCTCGAAAACGTTGCACAGGCCGCCCAGGCCACCACACACCCCACCCCCGGGGAGCGGCTCACCGTGCCAGAGGAGCCCCGACTTTGCCTGTGCGGCTGCGGGGGCGGAGTGGCCAGCAAGAAGGCGCTGTTCCTGCCAGGCCATGACGCCAAGGCGGCAAGCCAACTCGTGCGTGCGGTGGTTGCGGGGGAGTTGACCGAGGCCCAGGCCCTTGAGCGCATTGCCCCCGCCTCTGAGCGGCTCAAGGACAAGATCACGCGCTCAATCAAGGCCAAGCAGGTCTCCACCGGCGCCACCGAGAACGTCAGCGCGTAGCCGCCCACCCCCCGGGCCCCTGCCGAGCCACTCGGCGACGCGGGGCCCCCACCGAAGGAGTTGCAATGAGAGCTGCCATTTACGCCCGAGTCTCGACCGAGGACCAGGTTGACAACACCTCCCTGGTGGACCAGGAGCGCATCTGTCGCCGGTACGCCGAGACCAGGGGGTGGCGCGTCGTGGAGGTCTACCGAGAGGAGGGATTCACCGGAACCAAGGGACGGCGTCCCCAGTGGGACCGCCTCATGAAGGACGCCAGGGCGAAGCTGTTTGACGTTGTAGTGGTCATGAACTGGAAGCGGTTCGCCCGCAGCGTCCGCGTCGGACTCAACCTCTCGTTCGATCTGGAAGGGATAGGCATAGGGCTGGCCGTGGCCGAGATGGAACTCGACACCACCACCAGTCAGGGCCGCTTCATACGCACCCAGATGCTGGCAGCTGCCGAATACGACCGAGACATGACCGTAGATCAGCTCGCCAAGGGCCAGTACGGCAAGGCGCGGGCGGGGGGTTGGCCGAGCAGCACCTCTGGACTGTCGTACGGCTACATGCTCGAAGGGCAGGGGCGAAACAACCGGGTCGTTCACAAGACCGCTGAGGTCGAGATGTTGCGTGTGGTGGTCGGTTGGATCGTGGATGAGGGGCTGACGCGAGGGCAGGCCGCCGTTCGAATGAACGAGCAGGGCTACCGCCAGCGCAACGGCAAGCCCTGGCACCAGGAAAACCTCCGGGACGTGCTGCGCAACCCGGGGCTGAAGGGGGAGCTGAGCTGGGGTGGTCGTCGGGCCAGCGGGCGGTACGGCGAGCTGGTCATCATTCGCGTAGAGCCGGTCATCACGCCTGAACGCTGGGACGCCCTTCAAGCCGCGCTCGGTCGAAACAAGCGAGTGGCGGGGCAGAAGCGAGACTATTCGCTGAACCGGGGGCGGATGGCCGCCCCTTGCGGGGAGACCTACGGCTGCACGGCTAGAAGCTCTCAATCATCAAGGCTCTACATGTGCCGGGGGCGGAGGTGGACCGCCATGCCCAGCACCAAATGTTCATGCCCGAATCTGCGCGCCGATGACATGGAGGCCAGGGTCTGGGCCGAGGTGGTGGCTCTGCTGGGCGACCCTGACAGGCTGGGGGCGATGGCGCGCGACTGGCTCGAAGGCCACGCCGAGCAAACCAGATCTGAGCAAGCCGAGTTCGAAAGAGTCACGGCGCAGATCGCCAAGCTGAAGACCTCGCTGACCACCACCATCGTCGAGTACGCCAAGCAAGGGTTGCCTGCCGAGGCGCTCGCGGCTGCGACCGACCAGATCAATCAGGACATTGCCGCGCTTGAGAGGCGACAAGTGGAGCTGACTCCCTGGCGGCCTCGGGCCACCGCTGTCGCCGATCTCACCGAGCTGGCGACCTCCCGCTTGGTGACGATGGCGATGGAGCAGCGGAAGGAGGTATTGGCCTTGTTGGACGTGAAAGTGACGGTTCTGGATGGGTCGGAATCGCCTCGCATCCGCATCGAGGGTTCCCTGCCCCTGGCTTCTGATGCAGCAGGATGGGGGAACACCCTGGCTTGTCCCTGACTTCGGGTTCTGGCTCTGCCGCTGGTCCGTGCCGGGCCGTAGCGTGGAGACATGGGACGGATTCTGTTGATTGTGGCGGCCGTGGTGCTCGCCTTCTTCCTGCTCGGCTCGCTTCTGGGCTTCGTCGTCGGCCTCATCAAGTGGGCCCTGATCCTCGGCCTGATCGCCGTGGCCGCCGGTTTCGTGGTCAAGCTCTTCCGCTCCTCCAGCCTCAGAGGCTGACGGGGCCAGGCCCGCGGAGCCGTTCTCCTCACGGCGGTTCCGCGGGGGCAAGGAGGGCACGGGAATAAGCCGCTCTAACCGGAGATTTCCTCCGGTATGAGAGCGATCATCTACACCGAGACCGGCGGCCCCGAGGTCCTGCGCCTGGTCGAACGGCCCGTTCCCGAGCCGGGACCGGGTGAGGTCAGGGTCCGCGTGGTCCTGTCCGCCGTCAACCCCAGCGACTGGAAGTTCCGCGCGGACGACTCAGGCCCCACCTTCCCCGAGGTGGTGCCGAACCAGGACGGCTCCGGAGTCGTGGACGCGGTCGGCGAGGGAGTCGACGGGCTGCGGCAGGGCGATCGTGTCTGGATCTGGGAGGCCGCCTGGCAACGCCCGGACGGCACCGCCCAGGAGTTCGTGGTGCTGCCCGCCCGGCAGGCCGTACGGCTTCCCGGGGAGGCCTCCTTCGAGGTGGGCGCGGTGCTCGGGATCCCGGCGCTGACCGCGCACCGTTGCCTCACCGTGGCCGACGGCACGGCGGCGGGCGGTGGCGCGGGACGGCTGGCGCCGGGTGCCCTCGCGGGCCGCACCGTGCTGGTCGCGGGTGGGGCGGGCGCGGTCGGCAACGCCGCGATCCAGCTCGCCAGATGGGCGGGCGCCACGGTCGTCACCACGGTCAGCGGGCCGGAGAAGGCCGCGCTCGCGACCGCGGCCGGGGCCCACCATGTCGTGAACTACCGCGAGGGGGACGCCGCCGCCGAGATCAGGCGGGTCGCCCCGGGAGGCGTCGACGTCGTCGTCGAGGTGGCCCCCGTGGTGAACCTCACCCTCGACCTCGCGGTCCTGGCCCCCGCGGGAACCGTCGCGGTCTACGCCGTGGACGGCGGTCCCGCCGAGCTTCTCCTGCCGCTGGGGCCGGTCGCGGCGGGCAACCTCCGCTACCAGGGCGTCCTGGTCTACACGGTGCCCGAGACCGCCAAGCTGGCCGCCGTCGAGGACGTCTCGGCCGCCGTCGCCGCGGGCGCGCTGCGGGTGGGGGAGGAGGCCGGGCTGCCGATCATCCGCTTCCCCCTGGAGCGCGCCGCCGACGCCCACGCGGCGGTCGAGGAAGGAGCCGTCGGCAAGGTCGTCATCGAGGTCGGCGCCTGAGCTCTGTTTCCTCCGGGTCTGAACGGATATCTGGGGAAGGTAGGGGCAGGACGCCCGCCGTACCCGCCCCTGTCCGGCAGGTCCCGATTCCGGCCGCCGTCCGGGGGCGGCGGCCGTCGAGGAGGCAGTGATGGCGATCGCGACGGTCAACCCGGCCACCGGTGAGACCCTGAAGACCTTCGAGCCGCTGGACGAGCGGGAGGTCGAGGAACGGCTCGCGCGCGCCGCGGCTGACTTCCTGACCCACCGGACGACCGGTTTCGGGCAGCGGGCGGCCTGGATGCGCGCGGCGGCCGACCTGCTCGAAGGCGAGCTTGAGGAGACGGCCCGTCTCATGACGACCGAGATGGGCAAGACGCTGGTCTCGGCCCGCGCGGAGGCGGCCAAGTGCGTGACGGGGATGCGCTACTACGCCGACAACGCCGAGGCGCTCCTGGCCGACGAGCCGGGGGACGCGCGGGCCGTGGGGGCGCGGCGCGCCTACGCGCGCTACCAGCCGCTGGGGCCCGTGCTCGCGGTGATGCCGTGGAACTTCCCGCTCTGGCAGGTGATCCGCTTCGCCGCGCCGGCGCTCATGGCGGGCAACGTGGGGCTGCTCAAGCACGCCTCGAACGTTCCCCAGACCGCGCTCTACCTGGGGGAGCTCTTCACCAGGGCGGGTTTCCCCGCGGGCTGCTTCCAGACCCTGCTCATCGGTTCGTCACAGGTCGAACGGGTGCTGAGGGACAGACGGGTGGTCGCGGCGACCCTGACCGGCTCGGAGCCCGCGGGCCGCTCCGTCGCGTCGATCGCGGGTTCCGAGGTCAAGAAGACCGTCCTTGAGCTGGGCGGTTCCGACCCCTACGTGGTGATGCCGTCGGCGGACGTCGAGGCCGCCGTCTCGACCGCCGTCACCGCCAGGGTGCAGAACAACGGCCAGTCCTGCATCGCGGCCAAGCGCTTCATCGTGCACGCCGACGTCTACGACGAGTTCGAGGGCCGCTTCGTCGAACGCATGGAGTCGCTGCGGGTCGGCGACCCCATGGACGAGGAGACCGACGTCGGGCCGCTGGCGACCGAGCAGGGGCTCGACGACCTGGAGAGGCTGGTCGCCGACGCGGCGGGACGCGGCGCGCGGGTGCTGTGCGGCGGGGTGAGCCCCGACCGGCCCGGCTGGTTCTACGAGCCGACCGTGCTGAGCGGTGTCACCCGGGAGATGAAGCTGTTCCTGGAGGAGTCGTTCGGCCCGGTGGCCTCGCTGTACCGGGTGGAGGACGTCGAGGAGGCCGTCGCGCTCGCCAACGCCACCTCCTTCGGGCTCGGCGCGAACGCCTGGACCACCGACGAGCGTGAGCAGGAGCGCCTCATCACCGAGCTGGAGGCCGGGATGGTCGCCGTCAACGGCATGGTGGTCTCCTACCCGCAGCTGCCCTTCGGCGGCATAAGGAACTCCGGGTACGGCAGGGAGCTGTCCGCCCACGGCATCCGGGAGTTCTGCAACCTCAAGACGGTCTGGATCGGCTGAGGGGAAAGACGCGCGGACCGGCCCGCCAGGGGCGCGCGGCCCCAGGGGGTCGCGGGCCGGTCCGGGATCAGGGGATGGAACGGCGCAGCCCGACCGTGTCCCGCAGGACCTCGGCCGGGTCGTGGCCGTCGATCAGCAGCCTGCGCATCAGCGCCGCGACAGGCCGCATCGTGCCGGGGGTGAACCCCCGGCGGGTGACCTCCTGGGTGCCGATGCGCAGACCTCGCATCGGCTCGCCGGGAGCCTGGTCGGGCAGGCCGATGCCGCTGAGGTAGACGCCGCCCTCGGCCAGCCGCCGGGCCGCCTCGTCCCCGCCGCCGAACGCCGCGGCGTCGACCGCGACGTGGTGGGAGACCGTCCAGCCCAGGTCGGCCGCCGCCACGGAGAAGCCCTCCTCGGTCAGCGCGGCGGCCAGGGCGTGCGCGTTCGCGATACAGGCGTCGGCGTAACGCGGGCCCTCGGCGGCGTGCTCGGCCGCCGTCACGGCCAGCGGGGCCAGCCGGGAGGCGTCGTAGTTGGCGGTCAGCCCGGGGTAGGCGGCGGCGGAGACCCGGTGGGCGAGGTCCTCCTCACGCGTCACGACGGCCGCCCCGGGAGGGCCGCCGAAGGACTTGTAGGTGGACATGGTCAGCAGGTGGGCGCCTTCCAGCAGAGGGCGCTGGAAACGACCGCCCGCGATCAGCCCGGCCACGTGCGAGGCGTCGTAGAGCAGCACCGCCTCCACCTCGTCGCACGCCGCCCGCACCCGTGCGACGTCGTGCGGGAACAGCATCAGGCTGGCCCCGATCACCACCAGGACGGGCCGGTGCTCGCGCAGGAAACCCGGCAGGGCGTCGTGGTCGATGCCGAACCCGGCCGCGTCGTAGGGCAGGTCGACGACCCGCAGGCCCCGGATTCCGGCGGCGCCCTGGACGTGGTGGCTGGCGTGCCCGCCCGCCGCCTCGGGCAGGACCGCGATCGTGTCGCCGGGGACGGCGAAGGCGGTGTAGCAGGCCAGGTTGGCCAGGGTCGCGCTCTGCAGCCTGACCTCGGCGAACTCGCCGCCCATCAGGGAGGCGACCCCCAGCGGGGCGAGCACCTCCAGCACGTCCAGCTCGTCGAGGCCGGTCTGGAACTTCTCCCCGGGCCAGCCCATGGAGGGACGGCAGGCCGCCGACAGCTCGTGGGCCGCCCTGGCGCGCTCGCTCATCGTGTTGGTGCCCGCGTAGAGCACGACGCCGTCCTCGTCGAGCCTGCTGCGGTGTCCGGCGAGCGCCGCGCCGACCGTCCGCACGACCTCGTCGAGCCCCAAGCCCTCGGCCGCGGCCTCAAGCTCCGCCAGACGTCGTTGCGCCCTGGGCGAGGCCCACGGGGCGATGCGGCTGCGCTCCTGCACGGCGGTCTCCCTTCACGAGACCCTCTCACTGAACGTGCAAGCGACGGTACGGCCCGCGCCCCGGTCAGTCATCGTCCTGCCAGCGGAGACCTTTCATACATCTGTAGGATTCGACGGTGATCGGCGATGAAGTCCAGGATCTCCTCGATTCCCTGGCCGCGACCGTGGGACGGGGCGTCGCGGTGGACGATCCCGAGGGCCAGGTCGTCGCGCACAGCGTCCACCACGGCGAGGTCGACCAGGTCCGCGCCCAGGCGATCCTGTCCCGTTCCGTCCCCGCCGAGGTCAGCGCCTGGCAGGAGGCCCACGGCGTGGCCACGGCCCGCGTTCCGGTCAGGGTGCCCGCGAACCCGGCGCTGGGCATGGCGGCCAGGCTCTGCGTTCCTCTTCTCCACCAGGGCAGGCGTGTCGGCCTGCTGTGGATCATCGAGGGGAGGACGCCGCTGAGCCAGGAGGAGGAGGCCGGGGCCGTACGGGACGCCGCCGCCATCGCCGCCCTCCTCGACGGCGGAGGAGGGTCGGGCACGCTGCGGGGGTTGCTGACCGGCGGGATACCCGCGGCGCGGGCCGCCGCGGTGCTCGGCGAGGGGCCGCTGCGCCTGCTGGCCCTGCGCGGTGAGCGGGGGGAGCCGGGCCGGGCGGTCGAGGAAGAGCTGGCCGGGACGCGGCGCCCTCCCGCCTTCACGGTCCTCGACCGGCACGCCGTACTGCTGCTGAACGGCGGGCAGGACGCGACCGCGCTGGCCGGACGGCTGGTGGCCCGTACCGGGGGCGCGGCGGGGCTCAGCGCGGTGCACGCCGGGCTCGGGACCGTCAGGCGCGCCCACCGGGAGGCGGTCGCCGCGGCCAGGGCGGCGGTCGCGGAGCCCGCGCTCGGGCCGGTGGCGAGCTGGCCGGACCTGGGCGTCTACCGGCTGCTCGCCGAGCCGGGGCGGATCTCCCCCGGACCGCTGCACGAGCATCCGGCCCTGGCCGCCACCCTGGAGACCTATCTGGACAGCGGAGGGGACGCGCAGGAGACCGCCAGACTGCTCCACCTGCACCGCACGAGCCTGTACTACCGGCTGACACGGATCGAGGAGATCACCGGACGCAGCCTGAAGGACGGAGCCGACAGGCTGGAACTCCACCTCGCGTTGAAGCTGGCACGCTGGAACGCGGTGTAGCGGCCGGATAAACCGGGCAAAGCTGTGCAGGTGCGGCAGTTGATCAGTGAGCTTGTCAGCGTTCTGGTCGTTGTCGGCCTCATCGGCCTGGCGGCGCTTCTCGTCTCCGTGGTCGTCCTCGTCGCGATGGTGACGCTGGCCGCCTCCACCCTGCGCGGACGCGGCGGGCCGGCACGACGCCGGCGCTGAGGGCCCCGGTTCACCTTGCCCTGGCGTGCTCCTGCTCTCGCCGGGCGTCTCCCGGCCGGGAACGGTCCACCCCGTCGTGCCGCACGTGCTCCTCGTCGAGCAGCAGCGACAGCCCCGGGGCGTCCTGGACGAAGCGCAGGTTCTTCTCCAGGCAGACGACGGATCCCCGCTCGGGGCGGCTGGTGAAGCGGATGTCGTCGGCCAGCGCCCTCATGATGAGCAGGCCGCGGCCGTGCTCCGAGGTCGGCGAGGGAGCCCGCGTCCCGGAGAAGTCGAACCCCTCGCCCGTGTCGATCACCTTGATGACGCAGCGGTCACTGAAGAGCTCGGTGCTCACCATGTAGTCGTCGCTCGGGATGGCGTGCTGGATCACGTTGGAACACGCCTCCGAGAGCATGAGCAGGATGTCCTCGCGCACCTGTGGCTCGACCCCCAGGGCGCGGAGCGCCGCGTCGAGCAGTTGCCTGATGACCGGAACGCTAGCCGCGTCACGCGGCAGGCGGAGCGTGATTGTGGCCTCCACGGTCCCTCCTTCACGGTTGCCCGCTGAGAGCCCTGCCCCAGCCCGCCCGTCCTAACCGGGACGAACGGCATCTCCTGAATCGCCCGTCCAGGGACGCCTGGTCTTGCGCCTGCGCAGACCGGAGGCGACCAGCCGGGTGAGGAGCTCCCGGGAGGAGACCGGCTGCGCCCCGAGGGAGACGGCGCGCTCGTAGACGGTCTCCGGGACGTCGTAGTGGTCGCGGTCGAAGGCCCTGGCGGGCACGCCGAGCCGTTCGGCGAAGGCGTGCAGCTCCTCGGTGGAACTGTCGCTGACCAGGTGGGACCAGAGCAGGCCGCGGGGCCCCGGCCAGGCGGGCGGGTCGATGAGGACGCTCACCGGCGCAGCAGTTCGAGCGCGACCTCAAGGGCGGCGTCCCTGCGCTCGTCGTCGCTGATCTCCTCGTCCCTGAGGAGGAACCAGGAGGCGTGCAGGGCGAACAGCGACATCGAGTTCCTCAGCCGGGTCGCCGTGGGATCACCGGGCTCGACGAGGATGGTGAGCATCTCGAACATCTGGTGGCGGACCCGCTCCATCGTCGGGTGGCCCTTGAACGAGGCCTGGTTGCGCTCTATGAGACGCATGATCTCGTGGTGCCTGCCCCGGCGCAGGTCCTCGGCGTAGCGGCGTACCAGTTCGCGTCTGGTCTCCTCGGTGCGCGGCTGGGACTTGGCCCACTCGATCAGCTCGTCGAAGGCGTACTGCCGGGCCTCGACGAGACTGGTGATGATCTCGTCCTTGCTCTTGAAGTGGTAGTAGAGGGCGGCCTTGGTCACGCCGAGCGCCTCGGCGATCTCGCGGAGTGAGGTCGCCTCGTAGCCCTGTTCGATGAACAGTTTCAGGGCCGTTTCCTGGATGCGAGTCCGGGTGTCGGCGTTTTCGCTCATGGTTCCCTTTGCGGTGGAATTAACTTGACGGCCGGTAAGTAGGCGCCCTACATTTCCCATCATATCCGACACTAGCCGGTCGGCAAGTAAGCAAGATCCACTAGGGGGCAACGAAAGTGAAGGAGACCGCGACCGCGCCGGCGCGGCAACGTGAGGTCATGGTAGTGCTGCCGGGCCTCATGCTGGCGATGGTCCTGGCCATGCTCGACAACATGATCGTCGGTACGGCGATGCCACGCATCGTGGGGGAGCTCGGCGGCCTGACCCACCTGTCCTGGGTGGTCACCGCCTACGTGCTCGGCACCACCGTGTCGACCCCCATCTGGGGCAAGATCGGGGACCTGTACGGCAGGAAGAACATCTTCCTCGCCTCCATCGTGATCTTCATGATCGGTTCGGCGCTCTGCGGCATGGCCGGTTCGGAGATGCTGGGCGGCACCGCGGACGGCATGAACCAGCTCATCGGCTTCCGCGCGCTTCAGGGGCTGGGCGCGGGCGGCCTGATGGTCAACGCCATGGCCATCATCGGCGACCTCGTCCCGCCCCGTGAGCGCGGCCAGTACCAGGGCATCATGGCCGGTGTGATGGCGCTCGCGATGATCGCGGGACCGCTCGTGGGCGGCTTCATCACCGACAACCTCAACTGGCGCTGGGCCTTCTACGTGAACCTGCCCGTCGGCTTCGTCGCGCTCGCGCTGCTGGCCGTCACGCTCAAGCTGCCGAGATACCGCACCGAGCACCGCATCGACTGGGTCGGCGCGGTCCTGCTCTCGGTCGGCATCACCGCCCTGGTCCTCATCACCACCTGGGGCGGCAACGACTACGACTGGAACTCGCCGCAGATCATCGGCCTCGCCGCGGGCGCCGTGGTCAGCCTGGCCCTCTTCATCGTGGTCGAGCGCAGGGTCGTCGAGCCGATCATGCCGCTCAACGTGTTCCGCGACCGCAACTTCAGCCTGATCTCCGTGGTCGGCTTCCTGCTCGGCTTCGCCATGTTCGGCGCCATCAACTTCCTGCCGCTGTTCCAGCAGACCGTCCAGGGCGCCTCGGCGACCAACTCCGGCCTGCTCCTGCTGCCGATGATGGGCGCGGCCATGGTGGTCTCGCTGTTCGTCGGCCGGGCCATCACCAAGACGGGCAAGTACAAGATCTACCCGGTCCTCGGCGGCGTGATCATGGCGGTCGCCATGTGGCTGCTGTCCACGCAGACGGTCGACACCCCCTCCTGGCGTACCGGCGTCTACATCGCGGTGCTGGGCCTGGGCATGGGCTTCCTGATGCAGACCACCATGCTGATCGCGCAGAACAGCGTCGAGCAGAAGGACCTGGGCGTGGCCAGCAGCGCCTCGACCTTCTTCAGGTCCATCGGCGGCTCGTTCGGCGTCTCCCTGTTCGGCGCCATCTTCACCCACCAGCTCACCGCCAACCTGACGAGCAAGCTGGGGGAGGCGGGCGGGAAGCTCGCGTCGAGCGGAGGCCAGTTCAACCCCGCGGCCCTGCACGAGCTGCCGGCCGGCGTGCGCACCGGATTCCTTGAGTCCCTGGCGTCGTCGATCGGCTCGGTGTTCACCTGGGCGATCCTCTTCGCCGTCCTGGTGCCGCTGGCGGCGGCCTTCATCAAGGAGATCCCGCTGCGTGGCGGCTCCGACCAGGGCGCGGACGAGTCGACCCCGGTCGCGGCGCTCGACTGAACGGCAGGGCGAGACTTGAAGGGCGGCGAGCAAGACTTGGACGGCGGCGAGCAAGTTCTTACCCAGCGATCGCCAAGTCCCTCCTCCCAGACTGGGTGGCATGAACACAACGACGACAATCGTCACCGCCGCCGGGTACACCACCCGGCGGCCGGGGACCGGCGACGCGGTCGAGATCCACCGGCTGATCTCCCTGTGCGACACGCAGGTGATCGGCAAGGCCGACATGACCCTCGACGACGTCACCGACCAGCTGAACGAGCCCGACTTCGACGGGGAGAAGGACGGCTGGGTCGTCCACGACACGTCGGGCCGCCTGGTCGCCTGGGCCTGGGTCTGCCGCAAGGGCACGGGCGACAACATGGACGTCGACGTGGTCGTGCACCCCGACGCCGCCGAGCTCACCGGCGCGCTGTGGGACGCGGTCACCGAACGGGCGGCCGAGATCGCCGCCGAACTCGGCCACGACAGGGCCGTGGTGGACATCGCCCTGTACCGGGAGGACAGCGGCAAGCGGGCCCTGGCCGCCGCCCGGGGCTTCGTCGCCGCGACAAGCTTCATCCGCCTCCTGACCGACCACGGCGCCTCGGTCCCCGAGCCCGCCGCCCCGGCCGGGGTGACGGTCCACCACGGGACGAGCGAGGAGGTACGGCGTCAGGGCCACGCCGTACAGCAGGAGGGCTTCGCCGAGCACTTCGGGTTCACGCCCAAGGACTACGACGAGTGGTTCGCCGACCTCGACTCCTCGGCCAGCACCGACTGGGCGCAGCTCATGGTCGCCAGGGTGGACGGCGAGCCCGCCGCGATGCTGCTGGGCACCGACGCCTTCGCCGGGGACGAGAACTCGGGCTACGTCCGCCAGCTCGCGGTGCTGCCCCGCTTCCGGGGACGCGGCCTGGGCCGGTTCATGCTGCGCCGGGCGTTCGCCGCGGACGCCGCGCGCGGCCGGGTCGGCACCTACCTGCACGTGGACGCCAACAACAGCACCCCCGCCCTGGACCTGTACCTCTCGGTCGGCATGCGGCAGGTGCTGGCCATCGACGTCTGGCGCAGGACCGTCTGACCCGGCCTCCCCGCGGGCCGTACGGCCCGGCCCGCGGGACGGGACCTCAGCGCCGCAGCAGCGGCAGCGCGCAGGCCGCGGTGACCAGCGTCGCCGCGGCCAGGACCACCCCGACGGCCGTCATCGAGGCCCCGCCCAGGTACAGCGTGCCGAAGGTGGCCACCCCGACGACCTGGCCGAGCTGGGTCACCATGACGAACAGCCCGCTGGCGTCCGAGGCGTGCTCGGGCGCCACATGGGTGAGCGCGATCGCGAGCACCGGGCTGAAGACCGCGCCCATGCCGAACCCGGCGACGGCCTGCGTGATCCACAGCAGCGGCTGGCCGTGGTCGCCACCGCTCAGCGCGAGGGCCAGACCCAGGTAGCCGAGCGCCGCCACGACGAGCCCGGAGACGACCATGGGCCGCCTGAACCGCTCGGGGACCCGCCGCCAGTTGAGGCTGGAGACGGTGAACGCGGCCGCGGCGGGGACGAAGGTCAGGCCGGCCCGCAGCGGGCTGTCACCCAAGGCGCCCTGCAGGTGCAGGGCGAGGCCGAACAGGTATCCGCCGTAGCACGTCATCAGCCCGAAGACAGTCAGCACCGAGGGGATCACACCCTTGGCCATGAGCACCCGCGCGGGCACGAGCGGAGCGGCCGAACGCCGCTCGACCAGCGCGAAGATCCCCGCGAAGGCCACGCTCACCCCCATCGAGACCCACCCCCACAGCGGCCAGTCCTGCTCGTGGCCCAGCACCAGCGGCACCACCAGCAGACTCACCGCGAGAGAGAGCGTGACCAGGCCCGGCAGGTCCAGCGGGCGGTGCAGACGCGGTCCGCCCGAGGGCAGCAGCCGTACGCCCGTGACGAGCAGGGCCAGCCCGATCGGCACGTTCACCAGGAACACCGGGCGCCACGCGGTGCCGAACAGGTCGGCGGAGACCAGCGTGCCACCCAGCACCTGCCCGATCACGGCGGCCCCCGAGATCACCGTGGCGTACAGGCTGAGCGCGCGGGCCCGCGCGGCCCCCTCGAAGTTCGTCTGGATCATGATCAGCACCTGGGGCACCATCAGGGCGGCTCCCGCGCCCTGCAGGAGCCGGAAGGCGATGAGCTGCCCGGCGGAGGCGACCAGGCCGCAGGCCAGGGAGGCGACGGTGAAGACGGTCAGGCCGGTCAGGAACAGCGGGCGTCCGCCGTACCGGCCGCCGAGCCGGGCACCGGTGATCAGCAGCATCGCGTAGGCGATGGTGTACCCGGAGATGATCAACTGGAGCCCGGAGCCCGAGGTGCCCAGGTCCGAGCGGATCACCGGGGAGGCGACGTTGACGATGGAGACGTCCAGGATCGCCATGAACTGCCCGGTCAGGATCACCGTGAGCAGCCGGCGGTTACGGGAGGAGGCCGGGAGAGCGGCCGGGGCCTCCAAGATCGGTGGTGCGGTCATGGAGAAGACTGTGAGGGCGGGCGGATACCGGTAACGAGAGCCTGCTGATCCTGGTACCGACACCACCTGGCAACGGCTTTCCCCGTCGGCCAGCATGGGGGGATGACCATGACCAGCCGGCGTGCCCGACGGGCGGAGCTGGCCTCGTTCCTGCGCAGCCGCCGCGACCGCATCACCCCCGAGGCCGTCGGACTGCCCCCTGGGTCGCGGCGCCGTACGCCGGGCCTGCGGCGTGAGGAGGTGGCCATGCTCGCCGGGGTCGGCGTCACCTGGTACACCTGGCTCGAACAGGGACGTCCGATCAACGTCAGCGTCCAGGTGCTCGACGCGATCTCCAGGACGCTCCGTCTCGACGAGGCCGAGCGCGAGCACCTGTACCGGCTCGCCGACCTGCCGAGCGTGCCCCAGTCACCCGGCGGCGGCGGTCTCGAACCGGAGGTCCAGCTCATCCTGGACCAGCTCGACCCGATGCCCGCCGTCGTCTACAACGGCCGCTACGACGTGCTCGCCTGGAACCGGGCGTACGGAGCGCTGTTCCCGAAGGTCGTCAAGGCCCCGCCGGCCACCCGCAACGCGCTCTGGCAGATCTTCGTCACCCGTTCCTGCTGCCTCCCGATGACCAACCGCGAGGCCGAGCTGCCCCAGATGGTGGCGACCCTGCGGGCGGGCTTCGGGCGGCACCTCGGCGAGCCCGCCTGGGACGACTTCGTCCGCGTGCTGTCGGCCGAGAGCCCCGAGTTCGCGCGGATGTGGGCGGCCCACGACGTGGCCAGGCCCGGCAGCAGGATGAAGATGTTCCGGCACTGCCAGGCGGGGCTGGTCCGCACGGTCTCCACGAGCCTGAGCCTGTCGGCGCCCGCGGAGGCGCGGATGGTCGTCTACACCCCGGTCGACGAGGAGAGCCGCGAACGCATCGCCTGGATCAGCGCGAACCCCGAGGTGTCCCCGGTCGCCGAGCACGTCCACTGACCCCGATAGCCTGAACGGGTGCGAACCCGGCGTCGCGCCCCGTTCGACGGCGGCCCCGGCGAGGCCCTCGACCCGGCGGCGAAACAGCGGACGCCCGCCGCCGGCTGGGACCTTCACCCGCGAACGGAGCGACCATGACACACCAGGCCACGACACACGACGAGGAACGACTCCTGCGCCGCGCGATCGAACTCGCCGCGCAGGCTCGGGCGGGCGGCAACCCGCCCTTCGGGTCGCTGCTGGCGGACGGGAACGGCCGGGTGATCGCCGAGGAGCGCAACACCACCCTCACCGACGCCGACATAACCGCGCACCCGGAGTTGAAACTGGCCCGCTGGGCGGCCCGCGAACTCGGCCCGGAGACCGCGGCCGCCACGACCATGTACACCAGCTGCCAGCCCTGCCCCATGTGCGAGGGGGCGATCCGGCGCTCCGGACTCGGCCGTGTCGTGTTCGCCCTCTCCGGCGAACAGCTCAACGCCCTCAAACCGGGTGGCGACTTCCCTGAGGTGCCGCAGCAGGGCCCCACCCTGTACGAGGAGGCCCGCGTCCCGGTGGAGGGCTACTACTGAGTCAGTGCGCGGCGACCCGGTGCTTGGCCAGGTGGGCCAGCACCGCCTGGTTGGCCTCCCAGCCGTCGGGGAACTTCACCGGCACCCCGAGCTGGACCGGCTCCGCGGACGGGTGGGCGTCGAGCAGTTCGGGGATGCCCGCCCTGGCGACCACGACGCAGGCGTGCCGGTGCCGTGAGGCCAGCACGCACAGCCGTCCCGACTCCAGATGGAAGGCGGTGGCGTCCCGGCGCCCGGACAGCGGGTGGAGCACGATCGTCACGTCGTACTCCCGGCCCTGGAGCCGGTTGGCGGTGTCGACCGTGATCTCCTCGGGCACCCCGGCGGCGCGGATCGCGGTCACCTGGTCGCGGTGCGCGGCGCCGATGGCGATCCGGTCCGCCGTCACCCGGTGGCTGCCCCGCTCGGAGTGCGCGACCGGCGCCCGCTGCAGCAGCCGTACGGCCAGCAGCGCGACCGCCTGCACCGCCTCGGCGTCCGTGCGCACGGTGTGACGGCTGGGCAGCTCGTACAGCGCCCACCCGGAGGCGGCGGCCTCCTCCAGCGCCCGGTCGTAGGAGGTGCGCATGCCGTTCACGGTCAGTTCGAGCGAGCGGTCACGGTGTTCGGTCCCCGCCCTGAACCCGGTGAACGGGTAGAACGCTTCGGAGACCACCGGCGCCGCCGAGGCGGGCAGCCGCCAGGAGACCGGCAGCCGGTGCACGGGAAGATCGGGGTTGTGGCGCAGCAGCACCGAGACCGCGCTCTGCACCGGGTCCCAGGACAGGCCCGCCCAGCGGTCGCCGTCCACGATCGAGAACGGGTCGAGCTGGCCGGGGTCGCCGACGAACAGCGAGCGCTCGAACAGCGAGGCGATGCGTAGCAGTTTGTCCGAACGCATCTGGTAGGCCTCGTCCACGATCGCCCACGGCCAGGTCCGGTCGCCGACCCAGGCCCACTTGTCCGCGGTGGCGATCACCACCGCCGGGTCGCCCAGGTCGGGCAGCTTGCCCGCGACCGAGACGTTGGGGTGGGCAAGAACGCGAGGCGGCGTGACGTAGCCGCTCGCGGAAAGCCGTCCGACGGTGAGATCGGGGTGATCGGTGGCCAGCCGCTCGACCAGGTCGTCCACCTGTTCGTTGGTCTGCGCCACGATCATCAGTGGCTCGCCCGTCTCGGCGATGTGCGCGGCGGCCTTGACCACCAGCGTGGACTTGCCCGCTCCGGGCGGGGAGTCGACGACCACGCCCCGGTTGCGGGGCAGGTCGGCCAGGACCTCGCCGACGACGGTCGCGGCGGCCTGCTGTGGCGTCATGTCCTCCGTGGGCCGTACCTTCATGACCACTCCTCCTGGGCGTCGTCGTCACCGGGCACGTACTCCTGCGGAGGCCCGCCGTGGGTCCACGGCGTCAGCTCCGGATCGGGCAACGAGGCCGAGGACTGGAAGTCGTCGAGCAGCGAGGTGTAGGTGATCCGCTCACCGGGTCCGGGCACCGCCCCCGGAGCGGGTGTCCTGCCCCGGCCCATCCCCTTGACGACCTTCAGGGTGATCTCGTCGCCGGAGACCTCGACGATCTCGGCGGCGTGCCCGCGTCGTTCCGGGCTGCCGACGACCACGCCCGGCGCCAGCCGTACCGGGTCGGCGGTGGTGACCGTGACCAGCGGCCTGAGCTTGCGCGAACGACCCTCGCCCTCGGTGTGCTCGGGGTCGGCGGCGGTGACCGTCCCGGTGAACGCCTCACCGGTCAGGCGGTACTCGGCCATGATCAGCGGGTCGTCGTAGGCGCGCTGCACGTCGTAGCTCGCCCTGGCGCGTTCGAGACCGGCCAGCCGGGCCGCGGCGCCGACCGCGCCGTCCCTGCGCGCCTGCGGCGGGCCACCCTCCGCGAGCCGTTCGGTGAAGCGGGTGAACGACCCCCGGTCGGTCTCCCAGCGGTCCCGTACCCGTGACCCCTCGGGCAGCGCGCGCAGCAGGTCGACCGCCCGCCACATCAGCCGCCACGTCGGATCGAGCTGGGTGCGCAGCGCCTGGGTGACACGTTCCACCGACCGCTCGGTCGGCGCCTCCTCGTAGGCGCGCATGGCCGGGGCGAGCACCTCGTTGTCGAAGCCCGGGTCCGTCGAGGGCCCCGCAGGAGGCCACAGCAGCGGATCCTCCGCCTCAAGCGCGGCCTGGGATCCGGTCATCCCGGCGGGAGGGTCGATCCAGCCGAGCAGCGCGGCCAGGTTGGCGTCCTCAAGGCCGCTCTGCCCGCTCGCCCAGTGCGCGCCGAGCGCCTCGGTCGCCGCCATCAGCAGGCAGGATCCCGGCTGCTGCGACCGGTCGGCGAAGTAGGTCAGCCACCGGCCGAGCAGCGGCACCGAGGGATGCACCGGATAGGGTCCGTCGACCCTGCGGAAACGGGTGGACCGGCCGAGCAGCCCGAGGAAGGCCACCCCCTGCCGGTTCGGCACCAGGATCTGCGGGGCGTCCAGGCACCGCTCGTACGGCTCGCCGCCCCGCCGCTCGACCGTCTCGGTGCCCTTGCAGAACCCCTCCACGTACGGCAGGACGACCTCGGCCAGTTCGGCGGCGAAGGCGAAACGGAGGTCCCGGTTACGCGGCTGAGGCACCACGAGCAGCCGGGGATGGCCGGGATCGCTGCCGACCATGGCGGCGAGCGGGGCCGCGGCCTCACCGGAGAGGCCGAGCGGGACGAACACCAGCGGCTGCGGGGCCAGGTGACAGTGCCTGACCGTGGTGACCGGCTGCGCGCTCCCGTCCCTGATGGCGCGCAGCCGCGCCAGCGCCGTCAGCGCGCTCATCGCAGGCACTCCTCGCGCAGCCGGTCCGCCAGCCGCAGCAGCCGGGCGATCTCCTCCTGGCCCTCGGCGGGCTCCAGGGTGCCCTCGGCGAGCCCGAGCGCCTCCGCCACGGTCGAGACCCCTCCGAGTTCGTCGCGGACCTGGCGGCCGAGCAGGTCGGTCGAGCCGTTCCCCCTGGCCTCGTCCCGGCAGAACATGCACATGTCACAGGTGGACAGGCAGTCGGGCGCGTAGCGGGCGGGCACCCGGGACAGGGCCTGGGCCACCTCCCCCGCGGGCCGGGTCGGCACGCCGTCCTGACCGGGGGCCAGGTCGAAGGTGAGCTCCTCGGGAAGCTCGTCGAGCAGGGTCTCGACCCGGGTCAGCCGGGTGAGCTGCCGCTTGAGCACCGCCAGCTGCCTGCGTACGTCGACCAGGCACGCCACGGGCCGGTTCGCGAAGTTCTCCGGGCAGACCAGGACCACCTCGTGGGAGACCCGTTCCGGGTCGTGTCCCAGGTCGGCCAGCAGCGCGCGCAGCGCCAGCACGTAGACCGCGGCCTGCCTGGCCGCGGCGGCGACCTTCCGCGGCTCGGCCTGCCCGTCGATCACGCTGAACGACTTGATCTCCACGATGTGGAAGCGCCCGCCGAGCTGGAAGGCGACCACGTCCGGCTCCAGGTAACAGACGTGCCCGGCGATCTCCAGGCTGAGCAGCGGGTGGTCGTAGAAGACAGCGGCCTCCTCCTGCCGTGCGGCTCTGTCGACCAGGGCCCTGGTGTGGGAGTGGCGCAGATGGGCGCCGACGCTCTCCACGTCCTGGTAGCCGACCTCCGCGACGGGCAGTCCGAGCAGTTCGCGCAGCAGCCGGAGCAACTCGGCGCAGCCGTTCTCCTTCACCACGATCTCGAAGGAGTTCCCACGGGTGATCGCGAACTGGGACTGGCCGAAGGGCGCGGGAAAGCCCATGTGCCTTGCCGTACGGTCCTTGTCGACTCCCGCGGCGTCCAGCAGCGCACGGCGTGCGCAGCCGGGGTTGGCGGCCAGCGCCGCGATGGCGCGGGCGTCGTGCGGGTGTGACGGCACGGGGCCGCGCAGCCTGTCCAGCCTGCCGTTCAACTCGCTCCCCTCAGGGTGCTCAGGGCGGCGGCGCCGAACAGCCGCTCGATGTCGGAAAGCTGCCTGCCCGCCCGCGCCGCGACCTCGGCTCGCTGCGCCGCGTCTCCGGCGTGGTGCACGTCGAGTTCGGCGCGTGCCGCGCGGATCGTGACCTCCGGGTCCGCGGGGGCGAGACCCTCGACGGCTCCCGGGACGTTCTGCGCCATCCGCCGCAGCAACCGTCGGGCGCCCTGCGGCGGATCGGTCATGCGGATGATCCTGTCGGCGACGCGCATGGCCGAGACGAGGAAGTCGACACGTGGGCTCAGCGGCCCGAGCACCCTCCGCTCCGGCTCCCAGGTGCTGTCGGCGAGCAGCCCCCTGGCGGGGGAGAGGCGGTCGGTGAGCGCGGCGCACAGGTAGTAGGGGCGGGCGTAGGGGTCCCCGCGGAAGGAACGTTCCTCGTCCCTGCGCAGGCTGGTGAGCTGGGCGCCGCGCAGCGCGCCGGAGAAGAACGCCTCGTTCACCGCGACGATCATCCTGGCCGCGGAGGGCACCCCCAGCAGCGCCAGCGCCTGGTGGACCTGTTCCCTGACCGGCAGCAGCGGCGGCTCGGTCTCCCCGGTGGACTCCCCGGTGGACTCATCTGTGCCGACCGCGCGGTCCCAGGCCTGTTCGGCCCGGCGCAGGTCTCCCCGCAGGGACCGCGCCAGCGTGTTGTCCCGCGCCTTGACCGCGCGCCGTACCTGGGCGCGGAGCTCGGTTATCCGCAGCTCCAGCGCGTCCAGTGATTCACTCACGGCACGGAGCGTAACAGGAGTTCCACCAGCCTCCCGTGTATTCCAGCGATTTCCAGCATTTCGTGGCGTTTCATTGAGTGGATATATGCGGATAAAAGGGATATTTATAGCTAAATGGCTGAGGTGATTCCGGCGGGCAGCGGGCGGGTGTGCACCACCTCCAGCCGCGAGACGGCACGGGTCAGTACGACGTAGAGCCGGTTCGCCCCCCTGGGCTCCGCCTCGACGACGGCCGCGGGCTCGGCCACGACCACGTGGTCGTACTCCAGTCCCTTGGCGAGTGTGGCGGGCACGGCGGTGACCCGGACGCCGTCGGACCCCTCGCCGAGGGCGGCGATCTCGACACCCTCGGCCCGGACCGCCTCGGCCAGGCCGTCGAGCGCGTCGTCCGCGGCCACGAGCGCGATCGAGCCCTCGTGCCCCAGCGCCTCGCGCACCACCCGCGCCGCCGTACCGGGAAGATCGGACGTCCGGTGGAACCGCAGCAACCCGTCACCGCGGAACGAACGCGTCCTCGGCACATCGACCGCCAGCTCGTCGAGCAGGCGGTTGGCCAGCCTGACGACCGCCCCGGGAACCCGGAACCCGGTCGTCAGGGTGACCGGTGCCGCTCCCGGCTTGCCCAGCGCGGCGAGCTGCTCCGGCCAGCTCCGCGCCGCCCAGGGCGTGGTGCCCTGCGCCAGGTCGCCCAGCACGGTGATCGAACCGTGCTCGCTCCTGCGCGCGACGGCCCGGCACTGCATCGGTGACAGGTCCTGGGCCTCGTCCACGATGACGTGACCGTATCCCCTGGGACGCTCGATCAGGCCCGCCACCTCGTCGAGGAGCACGGCGTCGGCCTCCGACCACCTGGCGCTCTTGAACGAGCGCGGCGGACGTGACCACAGGATCGCCGACTGCTCGGCGGGGGTGAGGATCCCCCCGGCAGCCCCGGCCAGCACGTTCGGATCGGTGAGCAGCTCCGCCACGACCTCCCGGGGCCGCGCCACGGGCCACACCGTGTCCAGGAACTCCCTGACGGCCCTGCCGGTCCTCCTCGTCCACGCCGTGCCGGTCGTCTGTCCCCGAGCCTCGGCCCGCGCCCGCAGGAGGGAGACCAGCCGTGAGAGCACCCGCTCACGCCCGACCCCGTACGGCGGCGCCTCCCGCAGGACGTCGTCGACGACGCGCCGCAGCTCCTCCTCGGAGATCCGCCAGCGGTAGGCCCCGTCGGGCACGGTCAACGGGCCGCCGGGCCGTCTGACCCGCCCGTACAACGCCCTGCGCAGCACCTCGGCCATCCGCGCGTCGTGTTTGACCACCGCCGCGGCCTCGTCGTCGGAACCCTTCGGCGGCCCCTTGGACGGCTCCGGCGCCAGCAGCCGCCCCAGGGTCGTCTGCTCGACGTCCATCTCGCCGAGGGCGGGCAGCACGGCCGAGATGTAGCCGAGGAAGGCCTGGTTGGGACCGAGGATCAGCACACCGCTGCCGGCGAGCCTGCGCCGGTAGGTGTAGAGCAGGTAGGCGGCGCGGTGCAGGCCGACCGCGGTCTTCCCCGTGCCGGGCGCGCCCTGGACGCAGATCGACGTCTCAAGCCCGGTCCGCACCAGCTCGTCCTGCTCGGGCTGGATGGTGGCGACGATGTCACGCATCGGGCCGACACGGGGCCGTTCGATCTCCTCGGCCAGGATCCGGCTCGCCGTACCCGGCGCGCCGCCCTCGCCGAGCCGTTCGTCCTCGAAGCCGGTCAGGACGGGAGGCCACCCCGACCATCCGAACCGGCGGCGCGTCGTGACACCGCGGGAGTCGCGGACGTCGGCCTGGTAGAACACCGTCGAGACGGGTGCCCGCCAGTCGAGCACCAGCGGCTGACGGCCGGTCCCGCCGGAGATGTGCCGCCGCCCGATGTAGTAACGCCGCCCCCGGTGGTCGCCCGCGTCCGCCCCCGCGCCGAAGTCGAGACGGCCGAAGAACACGGGCCCCTCGGGCTCCTCGGCCAGCTCCTTGGCGAGGCTCTTGAGATGGCGCCCCAGCCGTTCGGCACTGTAGCGGTCGCCCGCCACATGCTCGCCGACGACGACGTTGAACCGTGCGCCGTCGAGCATCCCCCGCAGCGCCGCCCTGCATTCCTCCAGGTAGGACCGCTCCTCGTCGAGTCCGGTGCCGGTCACCAGCATCACCTCTCAAAGCTTAACCGAGTCAATATATTAACCCGGTTAACCACCTGTTAGGTTGGACGGGTGACAGGACTCCGGCAGCTCAAGAAACAGCAGGTCCACGACGCGATCTCCACGGCGGCCATCACCCTGTTCCTCGACCGGGGCTTCGACGAGGTGTCCGTCGCCGAGGTCGCCGCCGCCGCGGGGGTCTCCAAACCGACGCTGTTCAAGTACTTCGCCTCGAAGGAGGACCTCGTCCTCCACCGCATCTCCGACCACCACGAGGAGTCGGCACGAGTCGTACGGCACCGCGGCCGGGACGAGAGCCCCCTGGCCGCCCTCCACCGTCACTTCCTCGAAGGACTCCGCAGGCGCGACCCCGTGACAGGGCTCAACGACCACCCGACGGTGCTCGCCTACCACCGGATGATCTTCTCGACCCCCGGCCTGGCCGCCAGGCTCGTACACCACACGACCAAGGACGAGGAGGCCCTGGCCGAAGCGCTCAGGGAGGTCACGGACGAGCTCACCGCCCGACTCGTGGCCGCGCAGACGCTGGCCGTACAGCGGGTGCTGGCCAGGGAGAACTGGGCCAGGCTCACCCGGGGGGAGACCGCCGACGAGGTCTACCCGTCGGCGGTCGCCGCCGCCGACCACGCGTTCGGCCTGCTGCCCCAGCCGGGCTGACCGGAACGGTCGCGCACAGGAACGGGGTGCCGCCCCCGAAGGGACGACACCCCGCGACGCCGGAGGCCGAGCTCAGGCGCCCACCTCGGAGCGGTCACCGGACCACAGGGTGTGGAAGGCGCCCTCCCGGTCCGTCCGCTGGTAGGTGTGCGCGCCGAAGAAGTCGCGCTGCCCCTGGATCAGGGCGGCGGGCAGCCGCTCGGCGCGCAGCGAGTCGTAGTAGGCGAGCGCCGTGGAGAAACCGGGCACCGGAATGCCCAGCTCGGCCGCCTTCGCCACCACCCGCCGCCACGAGTCCTGCGCCAGGCCGAGCGCCTCGACGAAGATCGGCGCGGTCAGCAGCGTCACCGGCGGCGTGCTCTCCTCGTAGGCCTCGCGGATCCGGTCCAGGAAGACCGCCCTGATGATGCAGCCACCCCGCCAGATCGTGGCCAGCGCGCCCGGATCGACGTCCCAGCCGTACTCGGCGCTCCCCGCCCTGATCTGGTCGAACCCCTGCGCGTAGGCGATGATCTTCGACGCGTACAGCGCCCGCCGTACGTCCTCGACGAAGTCGTCACCGAGCGTCCGATCGGGCACGGGCGTGGGGCCGGGGAGCCCGCGGGCGGCCTCCCGCAGGTCGGCGTGACCGGAGACCGAACGGGCGAAGACGGCCTCGGCGATACCGCTCACCGGCACACCCAGGTCGAGCGCGATCTGCACCGTCCAGCGCCCGGTGCCCTTCTGCTCGGCCCGGTCGGCGATCACGTCGACCAGCGGCCCGCCAGTCGAGGCGTCCACCTGCCTGAGCACCTCGGCGGTGATCTCGATCAGGTAGGAGGACAGCTCACCCCGGTTCCACTCGTCGAAGACGTCGGCGAGCCGCGAGGGCTCCAGCCCGGCCCCCTGCCTGAGCAGGTCGTAGGCCTCGGCGATGAGCTGCATGTCGGCGTACTCGATGCCGTTGTGCACCATCTTGACGAAGTGACCGGCCCCGTCGGGACCGATGTGCGTACAGCACGGCACCCCGTCCACCTTCGCCGCGATGTCCTCGAACAACGGCCCGAGCGCCGCGTACGACTCCTTCGAACCGCCGGGCATGATGCTCGGCCCGAGCAGCGCGCCCTCCTCACCGCCCGAGACCCCGGCGCCGACGAAGTGGATGCCCCGTTCCCGAAGCGCCGCCTCACGCCTGCGGGTGTCGAGGAAGTGCGCGTTGCCGCCGTCGACGAGCATGTCACCCGGTTCGAGCAACGGGGCGAACTCCTCGATCACCGCGTCCGTCGGCGCCCCGGCCTTGACCATGATGAGGACACGGCGGGGACGTTCGAGCGCCGCGACGAACTCCTCCGGAGTCTCACAGGCGACGAAGGTTCCCTCGTCCCCGTGCTCCTCGACCAGCTTCGTGGTCCGTGACAGAGACCTGTTGTGCACCGCGACCACATGCCCGTGCCTGGCGAGGTTGCGGGCCAGATTCGCCCCCATCACCGCCAGGCCGGTCACACCTATCTGCGCCTGAGTCATGTTGTGACACCCCCTATTACGTTCAAGGATGCCCAGTCTGCACCGATCGCTCCCCACAGCGCGCGCCGAGCCGCGCCGACGCCCGGAGCCGGCTCAGGGCCGGGTCTCAGGGCCGGGTCTCAGGGCCGGAAGGACGACCCCGCCCGGTCGCCGCCGACAACGCTCCCGAGACAGCGGTAGGTCCGCACCCCCGAGGCGAACCGCTCCTTCGAGGGCGGCAACACCGCGATCTGCCAGTCCGAGGGAATGATCTTGACAGCGGCGCCGCGCCGGGAGCTGAGCATGACCGACGACGCGCACACCTTGCGCACCATCGGATCGCGCTCGGCGGCCCCCGCGTCGTAGGTGAGGCCGTCCGGCAGCGTGGCGATCGCGAACGTCTCCCACGCGTGCGGCTCCTCGCACCTGACGGGCCGCGCCGACGCGTCCCCCGCGATCACGACGAGTCCGCCCCAGCACTCGGCCTTCTGCACGCACGAGGCACGGCCACCGGGCACGGCCGCCGCGGGACAGTCCAGGGTGAACGTGGCGACCTCGGCGTTCGTCCCCTGAGCCCCCGTACCGGGGCCCCCGGCCTCGGAGGTGTCCGCGAGGCCGCCGACGGAGGCGCCCTGACCGAAGTTCTCCATGATCATCAGCCCGACCCCGGCCAGCAGCAGGATCACGAAGGCGGCCGCGACCGCGACGAACACCCGGGTGTTCGAGGCGCCGGCGGTGGGCGCCGCCGAGTCCTTGGCCGGTGACTGGGTCACGCCGAGCTCCTGAAGACCGGGTGAGGTCAGGTGCGCGCGCATCACCTCTCTCCCCGGCCCCGGCCGCGCCCCCGGCACGCCGTACGACGCGTGCCCCCCGGTCTGAGGAGTGGGGCGGGGCCCGGAGGCGTACGGAGGCGGTACCGGGACGGACGGCGGTGGAACGGGAGAAGGACGCGGCGGCATCGGCCTGCCGTCCCGGGCCCCCCGTTCCAGGTGCAGATCGGTGAGGGCGTCCCGCAGGGCCGCGACCGAGGGGGTGCGTCGCGCGGGATCGCTGTCCATGGCCTGACGGAGCACGGCGGTCAGCTCCGGCGGCACACCGGGGATCTCCGGGATCGGCAGCCGGTGCAGGGCCATGATGACCGCGATGTTGGCCACCCCGCTCTCCGGAAACCGGGGAGGACGCCCGGACAGCAACGCGTAGAGAGTGGCGGAGAGGGAGTAGACGTCTCCCGCCGCGGAGGGCTCCGTCAGGTCGAACGCCTCGGGCGGCGCGTAGGCGGGGGTGAGCGACTCTCTGGTCACCGAGGCTTCGCCCCCCGCGGAGGGCATGGTCGCCAGCCCGAAGTCGGACAGCACCACGTTGCCGTACCGGTTGATCAGGATGTTGGCCGGCTTGATGTCCCGGTGCAGCACCCCCGCGGAGTGGGCGGCGGCCAGCGCGTCGGCGATCCGGACGCCGATGTCGGCGACCTCGGCGGGAGCCAGCGGCCCCTCCGCACGCAACCGGTCGAGCAGCGACCCTCCAGGACACAGCTCCAGCACCATGTACGGCCTGCCGTCGGCGAGCACTCCGGCGTCATAGACATGGGCCACGTGCGGATGCCCCGACAGGGCTCCCGCCGAGGTGACCTCCCGCATGAAGCGCCGCCGGTCACGCTCGGAGAGCAGAACGCGGTTGTCGACCTTGAGCGCGACCTCCCGGTCGACCGCCAGCTGCCGGGCCCGGTAGACGATCCCGAAACCGCCTTGGCCGAGTACGCCGGATATGTCGTAGCCGGGTACTGAAAAGGCGCCCGCTTCAGCCATCTGCCACCTCCTGACGACGGGCAGATTATCGGAGTTCAGCGTCGTCCCGGCTGCGTGACCGGCCCTGATTTGACGACGTCCCTCGGGGGACATAGAGTCACCAGGCCCGAGGGCGCCGACGATGTCGGTGAGACCCCGGGAACCCCTTCTGACTCACTCTCGACTGAGACACGTGTGTCCCGGTCGCTTCGGTTCGACACGTTCCGGATGTCAGAGTAAATTGGAAGGGTTGCTCCGGAGACGGGGCGGTCTGAAATTCCTCGGACAGGCTTTATCGAAGAGAATGCGATCCGGTCGGATCGGTTTGACACGAAAAAGCGGGTCTGAAAGAATAAAGACACAACGAAATGAACGAAACGAAACGAAACGAAACGAAACGCCCCGGAATTCCGGCCGGTAAAACGGTTCGGGGGGACGGTGAACGCGTCCGTTTCTTGAGAACTCAACAGTGTGCTAAAAGCCAGTGCATGAAGCACAAACCCGTCCTAACGCACGACATGGCG